>JACOTZ010000224.1 GCA_016178155.1 Acidobacteriota bacterium | reverse complement strand
GTGGCGGCCTCGCCCTGGCGCAGCGTTTTGATGTGGCCGCCGTCTGAGACCTCCGCCACCGTGGGAATGCTGCTGCTGTACTGCGCCTCGCGCGTCACGTCGCGCGTGTCGCCGTTCGCGTAATGCGCGATGACCTTGAGCTGTTGTGCGAGGCCCGGCTTTTCGGCGAAGAACTCGGCCGGCTGGACTTCCAGCCTGGCCACCTGCGCCGAGACCGGATCGCCGAACGGCGCGCCCGCCTTCAGCCAGTCGAGGATGAGCCTGTAGTATGCGGAGTCCTGCTCGAAGCGTACGCCGCCGCCGTGCGGAATCTGCATCGTCGGCTTGAGCAGCACCAGGCTTTTCTCCGGCTCGATGCGATTGATACGGCGTCCCTGCAGATCGTGCAGGATGGCGCGGTAGTCGAACTCGGGGTCGTAGCCGCGCAGCGACAGCTTGAACCCGTTCTTGCCCTTGGCTCCGCCGTGGCATGGACCCGCCGTGCAGCCTGTCTTGTTGAGCACCGGCATCACGTCGCGCACAAAGAACACTTCGGCCAGCGCGGGAGCAGAAAGCAGGAGCAATACAACAGTAGCGCGTCGCATTTATCTGACCTCGGCCTGCATCGCCTTGGCCGTGGTGAGTTTCACCGCCAGGGCGGGAATTTTGTAGTCGTCTTTCGCCCGGCGGCCGACATTCGGAGCCACCGAGCTGATCCGGATCTCATACGTGCCGCCGCCGGATGCCTTGCCGGCCTCGCAGGTGAGCGCGAACTCGCTGCGGTCCTCCGGCACCTCGGCCGGAGCGCACTTCACACCCTCCGGAAGGTCTTCGGTCTGCACGCGCACCAGGCCGCCCTCGAACGTAGGCTCGCGGTGCACGCGGCCGCGGATCTCGAACGGCTGCCCCGGCCGGAAATCGATGAGGCTGCTCGCGAGCGCAATATCGTAGCCCTGCACGATCTCGAACTCCACGGCGGGCGACGTAATCGGCACCGTGCGGCCGTCGATCTCGGCCTCCGACTCCCACACCATGTCAAAGCGCCCGACCGGGCTGGCGAAGTTTGTGGCCATCAGGATCGAACCGGCGTCGGGCGATTTCGACGGGCCTCCCTTGTTCAGCCGCAGGTTGCCGACGGCGCCGGTCACCCGCTGGCGGACGCGGTCCGACAGCCGCACGCCGGCTTGCCGCTTCACGGCATAGCGCGCTTCGTATTCGAATCCCTGCGAAATGCGCACCTGCCCGACGGGAACGGTGAGCGAGACCGGCAGCGGCCCGGCGATGGCCGCCGGCAGTGCGGCATCGAGCCAGGGCGCGGTGAAGGGCTTCTGGCGCGTACCGCGGACCCCAACGACCATGCCGGGCATGCGGGCGGCGCGCACGACTTTGTGGCCGTCGATCTCGGCTTCCGCCAGGACATTCAATCGCAGCGCCTGCACGGGCATTTCCGCGGGCGCGGTCAGCGTCAGCAGGCCGCGCGCCGCGCGGAATCCCATGTTGTCGGTGAACGGGCTCTGGGCCGCGGCCTCGGACGGCACGTGGCCGCCTGCGACGCGCACACCTTCCGGCACGCCCTCGACGCGCAGGTGCAGCGGCCCTTCATACCCGCGGCGCTGCACCGTCACCGGAATGGCGGCCGTGCCGCCTGCCGGGATATTGATGACGGGCGCCGTCACCTCGGCGACGAAGTCGGGCACTTCCTGTCGCGCCTCGAGCCGGTAGCCGAAGGCCGGGCCCCCGCGTCCCAGCAGGTCCTCAACGGCGACGGTGACCTCGCTCACCCCCTCGGGCGCCTTGAAAGGCAATGCCGGATCCGCGGAGGCGAGATCGTCGCGCGAGAACAGCTTCTTCCCGTCCGGCCCATACACCGTGATCAGGGCATCGAGAGGCGACACGCCCAGCTCGGCGGCTGTCAGCTCGACGATCCAGTTCTGCCCCGGCGTGACCGCGAGCTTGTACTTATCAACTTCGCCGGGCTTTTCGATGCGGCCGTTGACGAGTGTGCCCGGCTGCAGCGCCGCGCTTTCGGGCGCCTCGGGTTGATCACCAATCGCTACCATGAACGGCAGCGACGCCGATTCCGGCAGCCCGACCAGCGCCAGCGGGCCACTGCCGTCGAGCTTCTTGCGCACCGCGACCGGCGCCGCGAGATTGCCGCCCGAGAAAGTGAACTCGACCTCCTGGCCGCGCCGGCCGCCGAGCGGGAATATCGCGTCAGCATAGGAATAGGCACCGATCTTCAGCCGGTAAAACCTCTGCGCCTGCTCGCTGAACTTGCTGTCGTGCACGCGCACGAAGTAGGGTCCGGCTTTCGCGAAGCTTACTTCCGTACGCGCATCCACGCCGATGGCGGGCGCATCGTCGTTCTTGGCCAGGACGTGCCCGCCCACGTCGAGAACTTCGATCACGGGATCGATGGCCGACCCGGCGCGGCGCGCCTCCACTTCGAAAACCAGGCGCTCGCCGGATTTGGCATCGATGCGATAGACGTCGACATCGGGGCCGGTGAGCTCGCCATTCACGACCACGGGCGCCGGGACTGCTTCCGCCCGCTCGATGGTTCCGTTCCCGGGCTTGGGTGTGTCCTTTTCCTTCTCCTCGACTTCGGGAAGCATGCCGACCGCGAACAGCGCCACGTTCGACAACCCGCCTTCCGTGATCACCCGCACCGGGTAGAGGCCGGCAGGCGCGTCTTTCCTGAGTTCCACGAGCCACACCAGCTCGGTGTTTGGGCGCATCGCGGTGGTGGCGGGTACGAGCGGCGTCGCGCTTCCGGGGATCGTCGTCTCGATGCGGGCGCCGGGCGTCAGTCCGTCGCCGCGGATCACAAGCTGGACCGCGGCGCCGCGTTGCGCGCCTCGCGGCTTCAGATCGCGGATTAGTGGCGGTGTCGCAGCCGCGGCGGCCGTGGTGAGGAGCAGGAGAAATGCCACGAGGCCCGCGCTGCAAAAGCCAGGTCCCGCTTTGCATTTGACAGCCGCTCCCTTGCGGTCACGGCTCAGAAAGACTTCCGAGCCGCGCGCGTTAGTAAGCGGTATGCGGGACGGCACACTAACGTGCACCGCTCCCTCATCACGGTCGTGGCTCAGAAACACATCCGAGCCGCCCGCGTTAGTAACCCGTATGCCGGACGGCAGACTAGCGCGCATCCGCCACCTCCTGCTTTTCCACGGGCACCGGAACGAACGCCTTCAGCATCTTGCCGGCGATATCGTATATCCTCACCGTGCCGTCGAAGCCGGCGGCGGCGAGCCGCGTGCCGTCGGGGTGAAACGCCAGGGTGTAGATGCCGCCATTGTGTCCCGAGCAGCTCGCGACGCGCTCAGCCGATTCGAGGTTGTAGATGCGCACATCGCCGGCCTCGCTGCCCACCGCCAGGTGCAGCCCGTCGGCGCTCACCGCCAGCGCCGAGACCGGTCCGTCCTGCGGCTCAAACTTGCGTATCAGGGTGGAGTCGTCGGCGATGCGCATGGCGCGCGGCCGGTCCATGCGATACAGGTAGGGCACGCGCTCCTGCCCGCCGATCACGACCCAGTCCTTCTTCGGGTGCCGGGCGATGGCGGCAAGCGGCTCCTTCAGCAGATTGACGTTCTCAATGAACGTGCCCGTGTTCGCGTCGATCAGCTTGGCGGCACGGTCGCGCCCCACGGAAACGATTCTCCGGCCGTCAATGCCGAAAACGGCCGCGAACACCCAGTCTTCGTGATGGTCCATTTTGCGCAGCTCTTTGCCGCCGGCGACGTCGAACATCCGGATCGACTTGTCCGCCACGGCGCAGAACACCACTTTGGAACCGTCGGGTGAGAGGGCCGCTCCGGCGAGCGTGTCGTTCGAGACCATGACCGAATGCCGCAGCTTGCGCGCGGGCACATCCCAGATCTGCAGCTCGCCGAAACGCGCCGGCTCGCCACCGACTGCGATCAACGTGTTGCCGTCGGACGAGAAGACCAGGCTGTGCAACCTGGGCGAGGCGCCAGGCAGGCGTGCGATCAAGCCGCTTTCCACATCGTGCAGCAGGATCTCCTGATAGCCGGACACCGCGAGCGTACGGCCGTCGGGCGAGAAGGCCAGCGCAGTTATCAGCGGCGCCGCGTGATACACCGACGGACCGCGGCGAAGCACCGGTGGGAGGTTCGCGGGTGAATCGTTCTTCGCGCCCTGCTCGATCCAGCGGCGAAACAGCGTAATCTGCTCGTCGGCCAGAGGCTTGCCGCCGAAGGGCATGCGCGGCTGCAGCTTCCCGGTGATGTACCCGAGCAGCAGGCTCTCATCGGGCTTGCCGGCGGTGAAGGGCGCACCCTTGCGGCCGCCCTTGGCCAACTCGTCGTAAGAAGTGACCAGCAGCCCGGCCTGCCGGCTCGCCGGCTGGTGGCAGCCCGAGCACTGCTTCATCAGGATAGGAAGGATCTGGCCGTGGAAACTGACTGGCTCGTCCGCGCTGAGGGCGAAGAGCGGGAGAAGGGACAGACTGAACAGCCTCTTGTACATTGTGCGCCTCGCGACGGAGGCTGTTCCGAATTATAGCCTTTCCGCGGGCCGCGCGGCGCGGTGCCCCAGCCGGTCGAGCAGCCACCAACCCAGATAGCCTGCTACCGGAAACGAAGCCGCGGTCAAGAACGCCGTCTGCCAATCCTTCTGATCGAAGAGCCGCCCGAAGATCGGCATGACGATGGCGACGACGGCCGACCAGGAGCCGGCGCCCAGACCGGCGATCAGGCCCGCGCTGGCGGTGGAGAACACGCGCGTGGCGTAGGCGATCGGCAGAATCACGAATCCGGCGGCGATGAACATACCAAAGAACAGCTCCAACATGGTTGCGGTGATCCCGGCCAATTGCGGCACCACGGCAAGAGGCAGGCTGAGAAGCATGGCGGCGCCGAGCAGCAGATCGTAGGAGCGCCGGCCTTTGACAAAGCGATCGGCAATCCAGCCCCAGAAGAAGTAGCCCACCTCCCATCCGAGGGGCGGGATCCAGAGTAAGGCGCCGATCCGCACCTGATCGAGTCCCCGCGCCTGGGCAAGATAGATTGCCGCGCCATAGAGAACGAACCCGAGCGGCAGGGCGCCCAGCGCGTAGGCCGACATGAACGCCCAGGCGCGCGGGTCGCTCAGCCGGACCTGGGGCGCGCTGGACTCGGGGGGCAAGCGTGCCGGCGCGCTCACGTGACGGCTGGCGAAGTACCAGAGCGCCAACCAGGCGCAACCGACGAAGCCGGTGAACCAGAACGCGCCCCGCCAGCCGACGGCCGCCGCGATCGGGGTCACGATGATCGGCGTAGCCACGGCGCCCAGAGATCCGCCGCTATAGGCGACGGCGATCCCGCGCGAGCGTGCGTGCGCGGGCAGCGTCTGCGCCGCGGTGCGCAGGCCGCCGGGGAAGGTCGCGCCCTCGCCGAAGCCGAGACAGGCGCGCGCGGCCGCGAAGCTCCAGAAGCCTGTGGCAAAGGCGTGTGCGGCGGAAGCAGCCGTCCACAGCGTCACCGCGACGCTCATCCCCGGACGCACCCCGTAGCGGTCGAGCAGCACGCCCCACGCCGGGTTCCCGATCATATACGCGACCGAAAAGGCCGAAATGACGAAGCCGTATTGTTCGGAGTTCAGGCCCGTCTCACCGAGAATCGTGGGGGCAAGCAGCGCGAGCGTGTTGCGGTCGATGTAGCTGATCAGGGACACCAGCAACATCGAAATTGTAGGAAGCCAGCGGCTAACCCCCGGGGAGGCCGCGGCGATTCGAGCCGCAAACTCGCGCCGCAGTCGCCGTGCAACGGACGGATGGCGAGTTTCTGGAGAGATGGTGGCGCGGGCGATGCCGCCATCATATCAGCGGCAGGGAACGAGACGGTTTGTCGATGCGTTCGTCCTAGTAGGTGGAGAGCGGCAAATCCGCCGGGCAGCCCGCAATTGCTTCCGGCAGGAGTTGAAAGCGTTCGTCGCTTTAAACCTGCCTGGGTGCGGCTACTTTTTGTATCTGTCAGACCGCCGATCCGCCCCGCGTGACCGGCGCGACAGAAAATGCAGGCTGGCGGCGGCCGGTGTATGGCCGGCGGCCTGACCCGCGCTACCGCGAATCGAAGAATCGGCAGCGAATCCTTTGGAGCGAATCCATGGCCGAAACCGAGAGAAAGCAACGAGTCCTGTTGATACTTGCTGCCATCATTGGCTTCGCCGCGGGCGTGCTGTCGGCCTTCACCGGCCTGACCGTGTAGCTTCCGCTCGTCCGCCCGCTTCTATCTGGCTATCTGCCACTCTTCATCCTGGTCCTGCTGCGTTCGTGGGCCGCACCGGCCCGTCCTGACGCTGGAGGAACCAGCAGGACGGCTCATGTCAGATCGCTATAGAGCGCGGAAAGCGAGCACCGCGTTCAGGCCGCCGAAAGCGAAGGAGTTGGAGAGCGCGCATTCGACGCGGCGCGCGCGCGCCACATTGGGCGCAACGTCGAGATCGCATTCGGGATCGGGTTCAGTGAAGTTCGCCGTGGGCGGAAGCATCCCGTGCCGGAGCGCGAGCGCGGTGGCAACCGCCTCGATCGCGCCGGCCGCACCCAGGGCGTGTCCGTGCATCGACTTGGTCGAGCTGACCACCAGCCGGTCCGCGTGCGCGCCGAACACAGAACGGATCGCCGCCGTCTCGGTTACGTCGTTGGTCAGCGTGCCCGTGCCGTGCGCGTTGATGTAGCCGACAGCTTCTGGGGCGATACCCCTGTCCGAGAGTGCCGCCGCCATGGCTTTGGCTGCGCCAGCGGGCGAGGGCTGAGTAATGTGGTGCGCATCCGATGACATGCCGAAACCCACGATCTCCGCATAGATCCGCGCCCCGCGGGCCCGGGCGGCATCGAGCGTCTCCAGCACCAGCATGGCGCCGCCCTCGCCAAGGATCAGGCCACGGCGGTCCTTCGAGAAGGGGCGGCAGGTATCCGGCGAAACCACGCGCATCGCCTCCCACGCCTTCAGAAAGCCGTAGCTGAAGACGGCCTCGCTGCCGCCCGTGAGCGCCATGTCGACCAGGCCGCTGCGCACCATCCAGAATGCCTGGCCGATCGCGTGGTTCGACGAAGAGCAGGCCGTCGATATCGTGTAGGTCGGGCCGGTGATCCCGAATTCGAGGCAGATCTGGCTGGCGCCGGCATTGCCCATCACCTTCGGAATCATGAGAGGGTTCACGCGCGGCAGGCCCTTGCGGTAAAGATCGACGAACCCGTCGTCCATGGTGTTCTGGCCGCCGACGCAGGAACCGGTCACGACCGCGCAGTTCCGGCCGGCGAACGAGACGCCGGCGTCGCGCACCGCTTCGCGTGCCGCGACCACGGCGAGCTGCGCGAAGCGGTCGAGAAAGTTGAGCTGCTTCTCTTCGAAGTGCAGCAGCGGATCGTAATCGCGGATCTCGGCGCCGTTCCTGAAACGCAGGCCATTGGCTTCAATCCCGCGGATGGGACAGATGCCGGGACGGCCCGCGGCGAGCGATTCCCAAAAGGACCGGACATCGCCCCCGAGCGCGGAGATGACACCGGCCCCGGTGATGACAACGCGCCGCTCAGGGTGCATTCGGAGTGGTCGCCGCGGTCGCTTCGGTGCCTGCCGTGAGCAGCCGCGCGACGCCCTCGGCCATATCGCGCACCGTACTTATTTTCTGCGCCGCGTCGTCGGGGATATTGATATTGAATTCGTTTTCGAGCGCGAACAGGATGTTGATGCCGTCGAGCGAATCGATATTCAGCTCCTGGAAGGTGCTGTCAGCCTGAATGCGCTCGCGCGGAATCCGCTGCGTCTGGGCGATCACGGAAATGACGCGGTCGAGAATCTCGTTGGACATAGAGCAAAGGTCCATTCAACAATGTAACGCGTCGCGGGCGGCTCCCCTTGTCTGCTACTGCTCCATCCAGCGGACGCTGTGATCGCCCATGACCGACCAGGTCTCGGGCGGCGAATGCAGGGTGAAGGTCGACCATGGCCCGGGGATCCACGGATACCGATCCACCACGGATTCATCCACACGCACTCCCAGACCGGCTTCCTTCGGAACCAGCAGTTCGCCACGCTCGATGTGCAGCGGGTCGCGAACGATCTCGTCGGCGAGCGGGAACTGGTACATGCCCGCGCGGCCGGGCCCTGAGTAACACGGATACTCCAACCACTCTACGACAGTTTCGGGCCAGCAGATGCCGAGCTGCGCGGCCGCTGTCACCTCGAGCGCCGTGCCCCAGCTATGGAAGGCGAAGCGCATGCCTCCCCTGGCGATCTCGCCGAGCAGACGGCGTGCCGTCGTGTAGCCGCCCTGGCAAACCACGTCCATCTGCACGTAATCGACACTCTCGTTCGAGATGAGATCCAGATAGCGAATCTCGTCGGGCTCGTGCTCGCCGCTGGCGAGTGGAACGTAAGCCGCTTCCCTGAGGCGGCGGTAGGCCTGATGGTCGTCCGGCGGCAGCGGCTCCTCGAGCCACGCAATCTCGTATTTGCTGAATTCGCGCGCCACTTCGTGGACCGTGTCCTGGTCGTAGCTGCGATCGCCCATGCGCCACCAGGTGTGCGCGTCGACCATCAGATCCACGGCCGGGCCGACCGCGGCGCGCATGCGCCGCACCGACTCGACGTCGCCGTCCGGGCCGAGCGCCGGCCGCATTTTGTAGGCGCGGAAGCCGAGTTCGGCGATGGCGGCGGCCTCGTCGGCGTACTGCTCGGGCGCCTGGTACATGCCGGCGCTGCCGTAAAGCCGGATGCGGTCGCGCACGCGCCCGCCGATCAACTCGCTCACCGGCACGCCCAGCGCCTGCCCGAGCGCGTCGTAGAGGGCGATTTCAACCGAGCAGTAGACGCGCGCAAGCTGCTCGTCCTCTCCTCCGGGACCATTCAGGAATTTCACACGCAGCGCGTCGGGATCGGCCAGCGTCAGGCCCGTAAGAAAAGGCGCGACCACGCGCGAGATGATCTCCCGGGCGCGCTCGCTCGCCTGCCCGGGCGCATAGCCGGTAATCCCCCGGTCCGTTTCCACCCGAATGAGCATCGCATCGCGCTTAGTAATGGTGCGCTCGCCGCCATAGTAGGACATCCGAATGGGCTGGTCGAATGGACAGGAAAGCAGGAATGCGCCGACCTGCGTGATCTTCATCGCCTTTTCAGAATAATGCAGAACGCGAGCGTGAGAAGCGGATCGTGTGGCGGGCCTGCGTGCACTCCGCCGATCAGCCGGACCCGCCGCGGCACACCGCCGCCAGTGCAGCGCGCGAGATCGCAGATTCAAGGCGCGGTCGAGCGAACCTCGCGGTCACGCAGTGTGGGGTCCCGCATACCGCTTGCGGCGCGCAGCGGATGATCCTGTTCCCGAACCGCGGAAGGGTACGCGTGAGAACAGGCTAGCCGAGAAGACCGCCGTGACCGAGCGAAGCCAATTCCCAACCGGAGATCCGATAGCGAGCCAGCAAGGGCGGCAGGATCAGATCGAGGACGTTCGGCTTGGCTGAGCGGTAGCATCCCGGAGCGGTGACCACCGGAACCTCGTCCTTGTAGTGCATCATGAGCAGGTTGCCCGGCTCGACCGGCACCAAGAAACGCTCCAGATGACAGCCCAGCTCGTCGAGGGCTCGGCCGATCACGTCCTCGGGCCCGGAGGGGGCGGTCGTGGTCGCAACCAGGACGAGGGTCGGCTTCATTTTAAAGAGGTGTTGCAGGGTGCGCTTCATCTGCTGGGGCTCCTCCACGCAGCTCAGCGAGAATGCGGCGGCGGTGCTGAAGTTCTCCAGCCGCTGGCGCATGATGTTCTCGAAGAGCTGTTTGGCCCGGTCGCCGCTGACGGCATCCGAGTAGAGCACCGCGACAGCCGGCTTGCGCACCGGACGCGCCTGCAGCAGCGGACCGCGCTCCCGGATGATGGAACTCACGGCCTCGAGCTGCGACTGCGCCACCGCGAACGGAGCGCTCTTGACCGTGGCGATTCGCTGCCCGGCCTTGGCGTAGCTGTAGTTCAATCCGGTGGCGATGACCACCTGGGCCGTGCAGTTGATCTGCCGCAGCAGGTCCTCGTCGATCAGCAGGCAGCAGTCTTCCGTGGCGAACAGGTTGGCCCTACCGCCCGCGCTGAGCTTGGTCTCGAGCGCGCCGCAGCCCATGTCGGAAGCTACCTGCAGGACGGCATTGTCTTCGCCAACTTCGCCATCCTCCAGTTGCGTCACCCAGACCTGATTCATACCTTCGGTTTCGAGCAGCCGGACATCCTCCTCACTGAGCAGATGTCCCTTCGATAAAAGCTTTTTGCCGCCCGGCTTGAAAATGGTACAGCAGAGAATTCGCCCTAGCGAAAATCTGACATCGATAGGTTGCGCCTTCACAGTTCCTCCCGGCGGAGTAAATTGACTCTGGTTTCCGGTGACCTATCTCAATAGTGCGGATTGGCGCGCTTTTCTCTCAGCAGAAAATGCGTGGGCCGGGCGCGGACATCTCGCCGGAGGGACGACGGGCAATGGGTGCTATCACCCACTCGCCCATCCTCTTAACCCCAAAGCATTCACCTGGTTTGACATTCTTCCGCAAGGTCTTGAGCAGGTCAGCCGTTTCCACCGGATTTGGTCATAGCAAACCAATCACCATCGGCCCATCGCTCTGCGCCCAGCGCCGCAAGCAGGCTCGTGGGGATCAGCCAGGACGCGCAACTCTATGTCGATATTGGATATGCCGCAATCGGCGAGAGCTGAACGGTTGCAAAAGGCGCGGGCGGGTTCAGCGATCCGATGGGTCAAATACCGCAGGGTCGGTTAGCGCTTGAGAATGGGCAGCGGCGCTTGCTCCTGCCATTCCGCCGGGTGGTGCATCAGGGCGCGGTTTGGCGGCACAAGGTATTTCACCACCGCGATCTCGTCACAGGAGCTGAATTTCGGGCACCGGAAGCAATCGCGCCACGCTTTCAAGGGCAATTCCCCACGCTCGACTTCGACAAAACCCAAACGGCGGAAGAAATCGCTCACGTACGTAAAGGCAAAAATCGAGTGGAGATTAAATACGCGAGCCTCGGCCTCGAGCGTCTCGAGGAGGCGCCGCCCGAGGCCTTGACCCTTGGCCGCCGGGTTCACCGCCAGCGAGCGCACCTCCCCGCTGAAGGGTGTGTAGAAGTGGAGCGCGCCGCAGGCCTGGAGCCGGCCGCCAGCCTCCGCGACGCTGAAATCGCGGATGCTCTCCGACATCTCGAGCTCGGTGCGGGGCAGCATCAGGCCGCCGGCGGCATACCCGTTGATCAGGTCGAGAAGACTCGGGAGATCGGCCATGGTCGCCTTGCGGACGGCGATGACGGCATCGGGCCGGCTGGCTTCCTGGCTCTGATCGGCAACGAAGTTACGCACTATGCTTCTCCTCCATACCCGCGAGGAGCCGCGTCCCGACGCTTTCCCCCGCGAGCACGCGCTCGACGATGCGGGGCTCGGCCCCGGGCGCGATGATGGTCTCGCCGACGCCGCCGCGCAAGGCATCGATGGCGGCGTTCAGCTTCGCCTGCATGCCGCCGGTGGCCGTGCCCTCGCGGATCAGCCGGCCGCAGTCGTCCGTGGTCAGCGTCCGCAGCGGCGCGCCGTCCGCGGCCTTGACCGCCTCCACGTCGGTCAGGAAGATGAGGCGGTCGGCGGCAAAGCCGATCGCGCAGGCCACAGCCATCTGATCGGCATTGACGTTGAAGATGCGGCCGGAACAATCCCCGGCGACACAGGCCACCACCGGCAGAAAGCCGGCCCCGCTGAGCACCTCGAGCAGCTTCGGGTTGGTCCGGACGGGGCGGCCGACGGCGCCCAGGTCGGCATGCATGGGCTCGGCTTCGGTGAGGCAGGCGTCGATGCCGCTCACGCCCACGGCGCCGGCGCCCGCGGCCACCAGCGCCGCGACCAGCTCGTGGTTGACCGTGCCCGCGAACACCTTGAGCACGGCGTCAATGACCTCGGGGGTGGAGACGCGCAGGCCGTCCACGAACCGGCTCTGCACGCCGCGCTCGTCGAGGTAGCGCGTCATCTGCCTGCCGCCGCCGTGTACCACCACCAGGCGCGTGCCCGCGCGGTGCAGGGCGGCGAGCTCGCCCGCCAGACGCCGCCGTGTCCCGGCGCTGTCGAGCAGCGTCCCGCCGAGCTTGATCAGCAGCTTCACAGCAAGCCTTCGGTTTCGGCGAATCCGAGCATGAGGTTCATGTTCTGCACCGCCTGCCCGGCCGCGCCCTTGACCAGGTTGTCGATGGCGCTGACCACCACCGCCCGGCCGGTCTTCGCGTCCGCCTTCACCCCGATGTCGCAGAAGTTGGTGCGGGCAACCGCGCGCAGATCCGGCACGACACCGGGGTCGTAGATCCGCAGGAATGGCTTGCCCTCGTAGAAACGCTCAAAGATGTGGACGATCTCTTCGGCCTGAATCGCGCGCGCCGTCCGGAAGTAGATGGTCTCGAGAATCCCCCGATCGATGGGGACGAGCTGGGCGGTGAAACTGAATTCGCCTTCTTCGAGCCCGGAGTTCTGCAGGACTTCGGGCACGTGGCGGTGGTCGAGGATCGAGTAGGCGGAGAAGTTCTCCGCCACCTCGCAGAAGCTGGTTTTGAGCGTGGCCTTGCGGCCGGCGCCGCTGACCCCCGACTTGGCGTCGCAGACAATGCCGGCACTGCGTTCCACCAGGCCGGCGTCGACGAGCGGCCGGATGGCGAGGTTTGCGGCAGTGGGGTAGCAGCCGGGATTCGCGACCAGGCGCGCCGGGCGGATGCGCTCGCGGCAGAACTCAGGCAGGCCGTAGGCGGCTTCGCCGAGCAGCGCCGCCTGGGTATGGTCGTGCTTGTACCAGGCGCGGTAGATCTCGGGGGTGCGCAGGCGGAACGCGCCGCTCAGGTCGATCACGCGCGCGCCCGCCTCGAGCATCGCCGGTACGAGTTCCATCGAGACCTCGTGCGGAGTCGCCAGGAACACGAGCCCGATGCCCTCATCGCGCACCGCGCCGGGCGTGCAGGGCGCGCACTTCGGCCCTTCGGCGCCGCGCGGCCGGGCGCGCCCTTCCGAGTCGGCTCGGTGCTCGAGCAGCACCGGCTCCACATCCGGATGCCGGGCCAGAATCCGCACCAGCTCCGCGCCGCTATAGCCGCGAAAGCCGGCGATGCCTGTCCTGACGGTCGAGGTCGGCATGACTATTTATTCACTGACATGAATAAATATAACATACCGCGAACGGGGGAGTGGATACGGGATTGCGTTATGCGCAACTCGTCAAAAATCTATGCCCAGGCCGAACCAGTAGCGGCCCGCCGCTACAGTCCCGCACAATTGGCGGAGGCGATCCCGACGCCCGTCTACGGCACCCTGAACCCAGACGAATCAATACGTCACAGTCGAAAGGCAAAACCTCACGCTGAGAATGCGCATGCGGCTTCTGACCAGATTGACGAATGCCTTCAGTAAAAAATGGGACAATCTAAAAGCAGCATTGGCACTGCACTTCGCGTTGTACAACTTGTGCCATGGGCATCAGACGTTGAGCGGCGCTACGCCAGCGATGGCAGCGGGTATTGCAGATCGGGCATGGATGGCCGGAGACCGTGGAATGGCTAGCTTGCCGGCCTTTCTCGCGGCGCCCACGCCCCGCACTCTTTGGGTGGAGCTGACATCCAAATGTCCGTTCGACTGTATTTTCTGTTCGCGCCAGGCGCGGCGAGGCGTGGGCGTGCATCTGCCGTTTACCGTATACACCTCGCTGCTGAACGCGCTGATGGATCCCCGCAGGTTGATTCTTAATTACTCCGGCGAATCCACTTTGTACCCGGAGCTGATCCCGGCGATACAAGAGACACGCGCTACAGGAGCGCTCGTCGAGCTAGTCTCCGTGCTCGCGACCGCGCCCGAATCCCTGCTGGGCCCGTTGAGCCGCAGCGGGCTGAACCGCCTCACCGTCTCCGTACATGCCACCGACCCTGAGAAATTCGCGGACGTGTATCGTTACAGCTCGTTCGCCACACTCCGCTCACGTCTCGAGCGCTTCGTCGAATTGTGCCGGACAGCGCCGCAGCCGCCGGCGGTCGATCTCGCGTTCGTCGCGATGGATACCAACCTGACGCAGCTTTCTTCCGTAGCGTCGCTCGCCAGCACACTGGCGCTGCGCGAGGTGATGATCTTTCCCGTCATGCGACGGGATGAGATTCCGGCGCAGTTTGCCAGCGAGCTCAAACCGGACGGCGTGCACCGGCACGAGTTCGAGACGCGTGTGCGGGCAGTCTTGAACCAGACGGAGCAAGACCACCCGGACATCCGCATCACCATCTGCAACGAATCGTTCACGGCCGTCGGCCGCCAACTCGGAGAAGTTCCGGTTCCCTGGCCGTGGGAGCTCCCTGAGGGCGCCCTCATCTACTCGTGTGAGCAGAATCCGTGGGAGACCGCCCATGTGTTGTCCAATGGCGACGTGGTCGCCTGCGAAGTACTGGACAAGAAGCCTTTGGGCAATCTCTTCGAGCGATCGATTGAGGAGATCTGGCACGGCGAATCGTATCGGCGGTTTCGCGAACGATACCGGCTCGGCGAGATTCCTGAATGTCGTACCTGTCCGTGGAAGCGCGCGTACCGTCCGGCTCCGCCGGCCAGTGAAATAGTCGCGGCCCGGGGCATGAACGCGCAACTGCTCCACGGCTGGCACGAGCCATCCGGCGAAGGACATATCTGGAGCAGCCAGCAGGCAGCGGCCGTCCTGGCGCCGCACACAGGCTCACGGACTCTGCACGTTTCCGGAATGCTCCCGCCGGGGCCGGAAAGCAATCCGAACCAACTGATCATCTGGCTTAACGGAGCCGAAATGGGACGCGTGACCAATCCCTGGGCGGAGATCATGCCGTTCGGGCTGGATTTCGGAGTGGCTGCGGACGAGAAGGCGCCGTGGATACTGGAATTTCGGACAACGCACGTGTTCCGGCCTTCGGAACGCGGCGCCGGCGCCGACCAGCGCGATCTGGGATTCGCTCTTGTATTGCTCGTATCGAAGGCATTGGTCGATGCGGAGCGGGCGGCGGCGAGAAAGGCACTGCTCCAGCCGCTGCGTCACTTCGTGGCGTCCATCGATCTCTGGGGGACGAGGATGAGACGCCGCTGGCGCCGAATGCCCGCGGCTTCCGCCGGCGCGTGGAAACCGGGGCTTTCGATTGTCATCCCTGAATGGGACAACCGGGAAGAACTCGCCGGGTGCCTGGCCAGTGTAAGAAAAGCGACCGACCAGTGGAGCGAACCATTGCAAGTCATCGTGGTGGTAAACGGTTCGCCGAAGTCTGCCTATCACGACTTGCGAAGAGAACACCCGCAGCCTGACTGGCGCTTTTATGACCGACCCCTTGGCTTTGCCCGGGCCATTCGTGCCGGCCTGCAATCAGTGCGCTATGACTGGGTCTACCTGCTGAACAGCGATGTCGTCCTGGAGCCGTCGGCGTTGCGTGTACTGGCGCGCGAATGTTCGTCAGGAGTCTTCTCCGTCGCGTCCCAGATCCTTCTCAAGGACACGACGCGCTTCCGTGACGAGACGAATTGGACAACCCTAATCGTCGAATTCGGGCTCGCCACGATTCATGACCGGATTCCGGAAACGGATGTTCCGATTCCGACTTTTTACAGTGGCGGTGGAGCGTCGTTGTTTCGCGCGTGCCTGCTGCGAGAGCTGCTGGACGCCTCTGCGTATGATCCGTTTTACTGGGAGGACGTCGAATGGGGCTGGCGGGCGCGCAAGTCAGGGTATGACTCCTGGTTTTGCCCCGGATCGATTGCGTACCACACGCGGCGCTCCACCATCGGGCGGCACTACCCGCCGGAGATGGTGGAGAGCATTGTCCGGCGGAACGGCCTCCTCTTTCAGTTGCGCAACTTCACCACAGCGGGATCGCTCGAGCGGGTGATGGAGGAAATTGCACGGGCGCCCGAGCCGGTGGGCGCATATTTTCTGAAGCGCGCGACGCGCTGGAAGATCGCCCGCGGCCGCTTGTGGAATCATCTGGCTCCCTTCACGGATGAAGAGGTTTTCGATCGGTGGAACAGCTCTATCTCGAACTCCTGAAAAAGAGCCTCCTGGGTGAGTTGTACTGGGAGAACGAAACGCGACTGCTGTACCTGCGCGACTGCGTCGAAGGCCGTGATTCGTATTCTCCCGACACTGCGCTGCGTATCGATGACAGGCGGCGTGCGTTCTGCGAGCGGTATCGGGAGCTGAACCGGACCGGACGCTTTGTTGACGACCTGGTGGAGAATGTCGGATACAGGCACACGATGATCGGCCGCGTGCGACTGGAGAACGTGGCCGCGTGCCTCGAACGGATTCGCAGCGCAGGCGTGCCGGGCGACCTCGTTGAATGCGGCGTGTGGCGAGGTGGAACCACGGTATTTATGCGCGGCTTTCTAAAGGCCTGGGGCATCACGGACCGGACGGTCTGGGTAGCGGATTCGTTCGCGGGGCTGCCGGCGCCATCGTTGCCTCAGGATGAGGGGAATGATCTGAGCTGCACGAAGTGCCCGATGCTGGCGATCGCTTTAGAGACTGTGGAGGATCTGTTTGCGCGCTACGACCTTCTGGACAACCAGGTGCGATTCCTGCCGGGCTGGTTCCGGGATACACTCCCGCATGCGCCGATCGAGCACCTGGCTCTCCTGCGAATTGATGCCGATCTGTACGAATCGACTCGCGATGCGCTTTCCGCGCTCTATCCTAGGGTCTGTGCGGGTGGCTTCATTATCGTGGACGACCATGGCTGCATCCCCGCCTGCCGGCAGGCTGTAGATGAGTTCCGTCAGCGGGAAGGTATCACGGCGCCATTGGAATCCATAGACTGGACCGGCGTGTTCTGGCAGAAGGCCTCGACGGACGCCCTCTGATTTGAGATGGTTCGCAGGAATTCCTCGCGATGCTGTTCGAAGTACTCGAAACCCAGGGCCACAAATCCGGCTGTACGATCGCGGAGCCGGGGATGTTCGAACTGCGGATTCAGCCCGCGGATTAGAGTCAGCCCACCGGGCGCCGTGGTCACTGTGACGACGTCGAGCTCCGGCCTGTACTGGCGCAGCCACGGAAGGATCTTCCACACATCACCCGTATAGAATTCCGTGGTCCGCAGGCGCGACGACGTTTCCCGATTCAGCGGTATGGTGTCGTGAACTGCGATGAGACCGCCGGGTGCCATGTAGCGTTCGAGATGGCACAGGTCCTCGAAGACCTGCTCGAACAGGTGGAGGCCGTCGATCAGGGCGAGATCCACTCCCCGGTCTCCGACAATGTGGTGCAGGTCATGCCTGCTGAAGAACTCGTTGCTGGTGAGCGCAAAGATCCGGCTGGCTGCGGGCCAGCGCCCGTCCTCATGCGGGCAGGGATCGATGCCGATGGCCAGAGTCAGAGGCTGGACCAGAGCGAGCGAACAGCCGCTCAAAACGCCGATTTCGACGTAGACAGCGGGATTCAGCGCTTCGTGAATCCAGCGCAGAACGGCGTGAAAATCGGGACCGGGAAATGCACGCGAAGCTGCCTGGTCATGAGCGGCCATCTGCGCAGGATCATAAGGAGAAAAGGCCATGAGGATCATCATCGACACGGAACAGTCTGTGCTTGAGGTCGCCGGGAGTGGCACCACGGCCCAGTATCCATTGTTTTCTCCGGAGGCCTTCGGGATAGTATCGCGCCAGTGGATCGTGCTCGGGTGGAACCTGGGCCATTGGCAAACATTGTCCTGGATGGGACGACAATTTCTGCAACTGCCCGATGACATGCTTCGACTGGCCGAGCTGTTCTGGACACTGCGGCCCGACGTGATTGTGGAAACCGGCGTTTACGACGGCGGCAGCACCTTGTTCTTCGCGAGTCTTTGCCGACTGCACGGCCCCGGGCGCGTCATCTCGATCGAACGGGAATTCCGCCCGGGCGTTCAGGAGGCCGTTCGGCAAAACGCAGGTGATACGGTGATTCTGATTGAAGGGGACTCGGCATCTCCCGAAACAGCTTTGCAGGTCCAACGAAATATCCACCCTGGAGAGCGGGTCTGTGTGTTTCTGGATTCCGACCACTCGGCACAACATGTGGCGGCAGAATTGTCCCACCTGAGTCCACTGGTGTCCGAGGGCTGCTATCTCGTCGTGGCGGACAGCATCTGCCCGGACCTGGCCCGAACGCCCAATGGCGAAAGCGCCTGGTCCTGGGACCACGCGGGCGCCGCTGTTAACGCCTTCCTCGCCAGCCATCCAGAATTCACCCGTGAGCGACCGACTCCCCTGTTTTCGGGGCTCGCCGACTTCACTGAGTTGAGTTATTTCCCAGGTACGTGGCTACGAAGGCACTGAACTTGCAGGGCTGCTGGGTGACGCCAGTCACGCGTGCTCTCAGTGTTCGCAAATCGGGAACGACACTCCGGCTCTCGATCACCGCCTATTTCTCAGCTCGACAACTAATAGCATCAGAACGTTGGGACTCTCAGTATGGGCTCCGTCAGGATGATCGGTGCAGCCAACCCTTGAGCAGCACCGCCCTGGAGAGACACTATAGCGTAAGGGAACTCGCTTCATTGTGGGGCTTCTCCGATAACACCGTCATCAGACTTTTCGCCGGAGAGCCGGGCGTCATCCGCCTGGAATCCAGAACGGCAGAATCACGAGCGGAAGGTTGTGCGTTTGACGGGCACCGGCTTCGAAGCACTTCCCCACCGGCAGCAGCTATGCGCCTCGCCGGCCGCTGATCTTCGCTCTCGGAGATCGCCCGATCGCTTCATGCATCCGCTCGACACCCGTCCAACGCCGTAGAAACCACATCATGCCGAGTCCCGATACCAGGAGATATGTCACGGCCGGTTCGGGCACCCCAGTGGGTTCGTCGGCGGAGGAAGGTCCAAAGAAGAAGAAGGTTTCGTCGGCTCCATCCTGCTGGACGGTTGCAAAGGCGAGTCCCAGTCGATTCGACGGATCGAGGAAGGGGGCGATGCCTTGTTGAGAGTCCCCGTCGAGAACGAAAAGGAACCCGGACGTTCCGGTCCCCGTGCCGGCATCCGGGATCACTAGCGCTCCCCCCAACGACGCCGTAAACAGCGGCGAGCCGCCGGTGCTGCTGAATACCATCGCGACCAGGTCCACCAGTGTCACCCCCGGGTCGGAGCCGGTTTCCGCGGGATTGAAGACCAGGCGCAGGTCCGAAGGTGACGCGATCCCAAGTTCCCCAAAAGACCGCGTTTGCGTCTGGTTGAGGTTCGTCGGACCGAGAATACCGGACCAGCTTTCGCAAGTGGCGCCGCCAACCACGTCCACGCCGCCCGCGCGGCCGACACAGCCGGCTCCGCTCGCAGTCAGAATCGTGAGCTGGTTGCCGAGGCCACTGTCCTCAAGGTTGATTGTCCCGCTCTCCACTACGGCGGCATACCCGTTGCTGTACAACAGCATTGCCGCGAGAATACCGAGGAGATGCCACTTCATGAGTCGATTGTGCCGTGTTCACACCTGCGGCAGAATCACCCGTTGGTACGCAAAGTACGGGTAGCCTGTCCCCATCGCGTACTAGCCCGCAAGTTATCGGGCAGACACCGTTGAGTTTCACGGCGCCCCGGTCTCCGCTTGGGCGGACCGCAGCTCACGGTGCTAGCCAACATGTACTGTTACAGCACTGGATCTATCTCAGGCGAATGACTACTAGCCGAAGAATGCAAAGCAGGCCATACTCTAGCCGTGAAGAGACTGTACGTGCTTACCATAGCGGCTGCAATTGGGGTAAGCCCCGCTGTGGCTGTTCCGACGAGCTGCGTTTCCGGCTTGGCTTCCGCCTATGAAGGTTTGACCGAAGGATGCACCGTCGGAGGCGTGCTGTTTACAAACTTCAACTATTTTCAAGACACACTGAACGCCCCGGAACCCGATTCCGTCATGATCGACCCTGTCGTGGCTGGTCTCTTCAACGGCTTCAGCATCACCCCGGTGGCTCCCGCAACGACCTTTTCGCTTTCGACGCCTGACTCCACGATGACGTTCGCGCTGGCCTTCGATGTGAATGCATACACGTACAATGCACGCCTGGACGCGACGGGCCTGACGGTGACCGGAGGCGCCTCCGTCTCTGTCACGAGCGTCATCACGCCAACCAACCCCGCCGGATCCGCTCTGCCGGGGCTCGAGGTCTCGAACACTTCCCCAACCGTAAAGTCGTCGAACATCTCGCCCGAGGCGTCCTTGAACGTGGTCACGACGGTGCTGTTGCAGACGGACAGCACCGGCACCGCCCAGTTCTCTGCTTTCACCAGCGACTACGCTGTCCCCGAGCCGGGTACAAACCTGCTGGTTGGCACTGTCCTCGCTCTTGCGATTCTATGGGTCCGCCTCGCGGCATGCCGTAAATCAGCTCCCGCGACGCAGCGCACAAGGGACGAGTCGAGCGGCCGCTAAAGCGGAAGATCACGAGAGCATTCGCCCGCACGCCATCGGTCCTCCGGTCTCTCTTCAGAAACTCCTACACGCGGCGCTTGCGGCGCGGTTCAATCGCTGGCGCCTGGCCGCGGGGCGCACTTGAAAATCACGTACAGGACCTCCCGTTCCAGCGCCACTTGCGATCGGCTTTCCCGAACCCGCCGCGGAGCCCTCGCGAGAATGCGGATCGAACGGAGGCCATGGCTGGCTGCCCAACCGCGGAAGCGTGCTATTTCCTGGCGCAAAATTCCGCTCCTTGACAGTCGCGGCTCGGAGTGGTGGATCGTACTGAGCGAGGGCGGCGTCCCGAAGCGCCCGGTCTCCCAAGCCATCATCGCGCGGCTGGGCATCGAAGGTGATGCCTGTGCTCACCCTCAGCATCACGGCGGGCCGGAAAAGGCTATCCTTCTGATCGCTTCCGAGACGATCGATCTGCTCAGGAAACGCGGCTATGCGGTCTATCCGGGCGCGCTCGGCGAGAATATCACGACCGAAGGCGTCGACCCGCGTGCCCTGCGCCCCGGCCAACGCTACCGCATCGGGGGCGCGCTCCTGGAGCTGACGCGCCTGCGCGTCCCTGCCGAACCATCGAAGTGTATGGCCAGGGTATCGGGCGGGAGATCTACGACCGGCAGGTCAAGTCAGGCGACCCTCGGTCGCCGAAGTGGGGGCTTAGCGGCTTTTACGCCGCCGTGCTCGAAGGCGGCCGGATCCGCCCGCGCGACCCGATTATCCTCATCGGGGAGCCCACCTGAGCGTACTGTATTTGCGGGACGGCAACGAGCCGCGATCCGGATCTAGCGATTGTAATCACGGGAACACAACCGCGTGGCGATGCATCTAAGGGAAAAGACGCCGCCGGGCCGAGCCGGTGTGGTCGCGGGGAACGTTGTCGGATCCCCGAGCACCAGCCTCGAGAGCTATGGAGGAGCGGAGGTCGGTTTCTGAGAAGGTTGCGGGAGATTGTCCGATTCGGATATACTCCGCAAGGTACGCGATCTTCTTATCGTCTGGGTTCCAAGACCTTGCTCGGTGTGAAAGCGAGTTCTTTGAAGCTTCTGATGACAACGTAAACTGAGGGAGGCCAGGGAAGTGCTGGTTAACTTTTCAAAGATTCTGGGTGTTGCCGCCGCCGCTTCGCTTCTGAGTATGCCGCCGTGGTTGCATCAGGCCCGGGCGCAGGGGCAGGCGTCGCAGGGCGGCCAGACTGCCCAGGGCCAAACGCCCGCGGCGCCTAAGAAGGAGTGGAAAGATCGCGCGGAGTACGACTTGTACGACGCGATCACCAAAGAGCAGAACGGTCAGAAGAAGCTGGACCTGCTCAACACGTGGAAGCAAAAGTATCCGAGCACCGCCTTTCGGCAGGAGCGGCTGCTACTTTACATCAATACCTATCAGGCGCTGGGACAGACCGCGAAGATTATCGAAACGGCCAAAGAGCTGCTCACGATCGATCCCAAGGATTTCACGGCTCTCTACTGGGTCGCCTTCCTGACGCCCTCGATGGGCGATAACAGCCCAAGCGCTCTCGATACCGCCGAGAAGGCCGCCCGCGGGATGCTGGCCAACCTCGACGCCACCTTCGCCAAAGAGAAGAAGCCGCAGCAGATGAATGATGCCCAGTGGGCCAAGGCTCGCTCGGACATGGAAGCCATCGCGCACAAGGCGATTGGATGGGTCGAGATGGTGCGAAAGAACAACCCGGCTGCCGAGCAGGCGTTGCTTGCGAGCCTCAAGGCGAACGCCGCGCAGGGCGACGTCGCCTACTGGCTGGCGAACGTGATTGCCGCGGAGAAGAACGTGGAGCGATATCCGACCGCCCTCTTCTACTGGGCCCGGGCTGCCGCCTATGACGGTCCCGGCTCGCTGGCGCCCGCCGGCCGCACTGATGTTGACAAGTACCTGCAGAAGGCCTACAGCGGTTATCACGGCGACACCAGCGGACTTGACGAACTGAAGAAAACGGCCAAGGCGAATGCGACTCCGCCTGCGGGTTTCAAGATCAAGAGCATCAAGGACATTGAAGAGGAGAAGGTGCGGGCGCAACAAAAAATTGACGAAGCCGATCCTCAGGGGGCCCTTTGGAGGAAGCTCAAGGCAGCCCTGATCGGAGCTGAGGGCGAGCAATACTTCGAGTCCAACATGAAGGACGCCAAGCTGCCTGAAAAGTCGCTGCGCGGGAAAGTGGTCTCGCAAACGCCCACGCGCCGGCCCAAGGAAGTCCAGCTTGCCCTGTCGGACGGCACCACACCTGAAGTGACGCTGAAGTTCGAAACGCCGCTGCCGAACAACGCCGATCCAGGGACTGTAATCGAATTCACGGGCGTAGCCAAGAGCTACACCAAGGAGCCGTTCATGGTTACGTTCGAAGCCGAGAAAGCGGATATCAGCGGCTGGCCCGCCGCCACGGCTGCCAAGAAGCCGGCAGCGCGCAAGCCGGCCGCCCGCAAGCCGGCTCGCCGCCGCTAGTAGCAGGTAGCAACCATTCCGGCCCACCGGTTTCAACCGCCGGTGGGCTTTTCTGTTTCCAGGATCTTCACCACCCGGTTCACCGGCACGGCGCGTAGGGTCTGCTTCGTCCCGCTTGGCCACTCCACCTCGATGTCGGCTGCCGGGGCGCGCGCAACGCCGAAATGCAGCCGCAGATCGCCTTGTGAGAGATAGCTGCCGCCGCTGCGCACCTCATCGATCCGGGTGCGGCCTCCGGCGGTTACGCGCACCCGGGCCCCGAGCGCGCTGCGATTCGTCTGCACGCCCACCAGGTCGAGGATCATCCAGTTGCCCGTGGGCCCGCGCGCGGCGGCGAAGAGCGACGGCGGCTCGTTTTGATTGTTGACCAGCGCCTCGAGCGACCCGTCATTGTCCGTATCTCCGACGGCTAAGCCGCGCGCGGAGTGGCGCTCCCGCATGGCGGCGCCCCCGCTCTCCGAAATATCCGCGAAACGGCCGCCGCCGAGGTTGCGGTAGAGGATGGCGCGGTCCTTGTAGCGGATATCGATCTTGAGCTTTTCGACCTCGGGAAAGACGTGGCCGTTGACCAGCAGCAGGTCCTTCCAGCCATCGTTGTCGAAGTCCAAGAACGCGCATCCCCAGCCGACGAAGCGGGTGTTGTGGGCCAGGCCGGCAAGACTCGTAGTCTCGTCGAACTCCCCTTCGCCGCGATTGCGATACAGCGTCTCGCGTTCGTCGGAGAAGTTGGTCCGGAAGATGTCCAGCCGGCCGTCGCCATCGTAGTCCCCCGCGGCCGCGCCCATTCCCGATAAAGCTTTCCCGTGCTCATCGAGCGCGACACCCCGCAGCAACCCCTCCTCGGAGAACCTGCCGTCGCGCTGATTCACATAGAGCAGCGACGGCGTCTGGTCGCAGGCGACGAACACGTCGGTCCAGCCGTCGCCCGTGAAGTCGCCGGTCAGCACACCCAGACAGTAACTTTGCTGCCCGGTAGCGACACCCGCGGACTCCGAGACGTCGGTGAAGACGCCGCCGTCGTTGCGGTACAGGAGATTCGAGTCGAAGGCGAGCCCCCGGGGCCCGCAGTTCACAGGCAGGTTGCGGTACCAGCAGTAAGGATTAGCGCCAGGTTGAGGCGCCGTGGCGAAATCGAATTTCAGGTAGTTGGCGACGAATAGGTCGAGATCGCCGTCACGGTCATAGTCGAGAAAGGCGCAGCCCGTGTTATAGCGCGTGCGCTCCTGCGTGAGCCGGGCGCGGCCGGTGACGTCCAGGAAGCGGCGGCCCTCGAGGTTGCGATAGAGGACGTTCCGCCCCCAATACGTGACAACTAGATCAGTGAAGCCGTCGTTGTCATAATCACCGGCGCAGACTCCCTGGCCCCAGCCTTTGCGCCCGAGTCCGGCCGCGGCCGTCACCTCGGCGAAGTGGCCCCTCTGATCGTTGCGATAGAGACGGTTCGTGCCGCCCTCGCCCGAGACCAGAAAGGCATCCTGGAAGCCGTCGTTATCGTAGTCCAGGAAGGCCGCACCGCTGCCGGTGGTTTCAAGGATGTACCGCTTCGCAGTGTCGCCGCCGTTCGGAAACACGTGCACCAGCCCGGCTCGCTGCGCCACATTGCGGTAGTCGGGGAGCGAGGAGACGGCGAGCAGCGCCACGCCGAGCGCGGCGTATCTCATTCCGGTTTCTTCTCGCCGAGCTTCTTCAGGAATTCGGTGAACTCGCCCTCCGGCGGCTTCTGCAGTTTTTCGAGCTCCGCCTTCTCCCGCAGAGCGTCGGCGGTACGGCCGGCGTTGCGATACGCCATCATGAGGCTGTAGCGCGCGGCCTCGCTGCGTGGCAGCATCCGTACCGACCTCTCGAGCAGGGTGATCGCTTCGTCGTTGCGGCGCTCCGTGAGCTTCCACTTGCCCAGCGCGAGCAGCGCTTCGGGAAAATCGGGCGCCAGCTCGAGGGCGCGCTGGTAGCGGCGTGCGGCCTCCGCGGGCTTCTGCTGCGCCGTCAGAATCTGCCCGATCTGGTACTCGGCGGCGGCGTCATGAGGATTCAGCGCCAGCTCGGCTTCGAATTCCTGGAGCGCCTGGGCGAGCGCCTCCCGCGCGTGCGAGTTCAGCAGCAGCGCGCGCCCGAGCCGGAAATGCAGGTTCAGCGCCCGCGGGTTCTTTTCGATTGCTTTGCGGTACTCGGCGATGGCCGCGGGATAGTTAGCCTGCGTTTCGAAAATCTCGGCCGAGATCTGATTCACGCGGAAGGATGCTGGCGCCTTTTGAAACATCTCGTAGACGATATCGTTCCAGGCGCGCATGTGCAGCCGCGCAAGCTGGTAGAGAACGTCGGCGTCGTTCGGGAATGCCGCCCTGAGCTTCGCCGCCGTTGCCTGCGCCTCGTCGATCCGGTTACCTCCTAGCTGGCACTGGACCAGCGCGATGCCTGTGAGCCGCCGCACCTCAGCGTCAGTATTTTTCTCGAACTGATCGGCCAATTCCGCAGCCGCCTGCCGGCAGCGGCTGGTGGCGGCACGGGTCAGCGCCAGAAATGCGCGCCCGCGGGGGTCGGCTTGAGCTTTTGCGAGCGAGGCCTCGGCGGCCGCGTAGTTGCCGGCCTGAAACTGCTTCAATCCTTCGATCAGGGCGTCGTTTTGCGCGAGCGCACTGGCGCTGAGCAGCAGGAGCTTAATGGCCCGCATCGTCCATCACCAGGTCGAGTCTGCCGAACCGGTGCCGGTCCCGTCCCGCGAAATAACGGAAGCTGAGCAGTGGCGGCGCTCCCGGCGGGATCTCGCGACCTGGCGACACGCGCGCGGAGGGCGGCTCGGCCATCACCATCACCCGTCCGGATTCGGCGATCTGCCGGATCAGCGCCCGCACGCGCGCTTCGGCGTCCTCGCCCGCCTGGAGCCCCAACAGCAGCACGAACCACATCATGGCAGCGCCCCGAGTTCCCGCATCGCCTTGCGGCCCGCCTCGCTCGCCGGCCGCCGAGCCAACAACTGCTCGACAATCTCCCGCGCCTTCGCCGCCTCTCCTGTCCGCGCGTACACACGCGCGAGGTTCACATACAGGCTCTCCTCATCGGGAGCCACTTCGATGCCGTAGCGGAACGCCGCGACGGCATCGTTGGTCTTCCCAGTCTCCATATAGAGTACTCCAAGGTTGTTGAGCGCGCCCCCATGGTCGCGCCGTGCCGCGATCGCCTGCCGAAACAAGGCCGCGGCCTCCTCATAGCGCCGGCCGCGCGCCAGCAGCAGGCCGAGCTGGTTGGCCGTGTCGGCGTCGGAAGCGTCCAGGGCGAGCGCGCGCTTGAGCAGTCTCTCGGCTTCGGCCGCATTGCCGAGGCGGCTGTGCGCTTGACCGGCATTGGCGAGCGCGTACGGCAGGTCGGGCGCGAGCGCCAGCGCCTTGTTGAAGTTCTCGAGTGCGCGGGCGTAGTTATGCTGCGCCATTTCGAGCCCGCCGAGATTGTTCCAAACCTCGGGCGAGGCGTCATTGAGTGACAGCGCTGCACGAAGATGCGGCCGTGCGGCCTCCAGGCGGCCTGCGTCCAGGTGGATCTGGCCGAGCGCAAGATGCGCCTTGAAGTTCCGCGGATCGCGGCGAACCAGCTCGTTGAGGTAAATCGCCGCCTGCGCCGGATAACCGGCGTAAAAAAAGGCGCCGCCCATCCGGTAATAGTTGCGCCGCGGCCGCGTGAAGTAACGGCCGGGGAACGGAAGCGCGAGGCTCAGCGAGTCGCGCTCGCTTAGCCGCGCGAGATCGTTGCGCGCAGTCTGCGCATCCGGCACGCCCCGGTAGATCTTGCGTGCTGCGCCGCGCCCGTCGATCAGCAGCACCAGAGGCAGGCGCAAACCGGTGCGGTAATCAAAAAGGTATCGCCGGATGATTGCGTACGCGGCCGCCGTGTCCGGAGGCGCGGTCCGCAGATCCACGAGCTCGAACGGCACGCCGCGCGGACCGGCCACCGCGGTATCGCTGACGCACAGGAGTCCCGGGCCCCTGCGCGCTTCTGGCAGCGGCAGCGGTTCAACCAGCCAGGCCGCCCCGAACACGTGTTCATTGACGGCGGCGGGCATGTCGCCCGGCGGCGGACGCCGGGGTGCAAAAGCGAGCTCCCTGGTTTCCGCGGATCCTTCCGTGAGCCGGTAGCGGAAGCCGGCCTGCACGGGTCCGAACTCCTGCTCCAGGCCCGAAGGCCATCGCACCCGCAGCCTTGCCAGACGCGATGCGCCCAGGCCGAAGTGCAGCAGCTTCGTGTGCTGCGCGAGATACCCGGAGCCCGCCTGCAGCCACTGCACGCTCCGGCCTCCCTCATGCGCGACTTCCACCCGCGCTCCCACCGCGTCGCGATTCGAGCTGGTCCCGCGAAGCTCGACTGCGATCGTGTTCCGGCCGGCCGAGCAGTTGTTCCGGAGTGCGCGCACCTGTGGACCTAGCCGGCTCTTGAGCAGCAAGTCCGGCCTCCCGTCGCCGTCAAAATCAGTAATCGCGAAAGCGCGCGAGTCGTCGGCGAAATCAAACCCGGAAACGCCGGAGGCGTCTACATAGCGGCCGCCGCGCCGTACGTAAAACACGTTCGGCTGCCGGCCGCTCCAGGTGCAATCCTCGCGGATGAGCTGGTTGATCGCGTTCCAGCCGTTCTCATAGTCGGGCGCGGGCCGCGAAGCTCCGGGAGAGCCCGCCACCACCCGCCGCCAGAAGAAGCTTTCGAGGTCCGCGCGCGCCGGTCCGGGGTTCGTGATCATCCCGGCTGTGATGGCGATCTCCGGAGTGCCATCGAGGTCGAAGTCGTAGCCTTCGGCGCACCAGGCCCAGCGACCCATCTCGACGCCCTCGGCCGCGCTTGTTTCCTCGAAGCCGCCATCGCCGCGATTGCGATACAGCGAGTTGCCCTTCGTGTGCCGCCGGTATGCCTCCGCCGGCGCACCATCTCGAAGCGGCCCGAACTCGCCCGACTGCGTAACGCGCTGCCCCGCCGCCGTCCACATGTTCGCGACGTACAGGTCGGGACGGCCGTCGCTGTCGTAATCGAACCAGGAGGCGCCCATCCCCGGCCCGATGTCCTCGACGCCCGCCTGGGCCGCTACGTCGCGAAAGCGGCCGCGCTCATTGCGGTAGAGGTTGTTGCGGCCGAAGTCGTTCGCCACGTACAGGTCCGGCCACCCATCGCCATCGTAATCGCACCATGCGGCCGCAAAGCTGAAGCGGCTGTTGTTCTGGTTCAGCCCCGCGGCTTCGGTAACGTCCTCGAAGCCGCCGCTGCCGTCCCCATTCAGCCGGTTGCGGAACAGAAAGTTCGGCGGGCCGTTCTGCGCGTCGTGATACGGCGTGGGATAGCGGTATTGGTCTTCGCTCTGGAAATACACGTAGGTGCAGAGATACAGGTCGAGGCGGCCATCGCGATCGTAGTCCGCCGCCGACATGCCGGTGAACGACCCGCGCGGCGGCGTCGCAAAGCGAAACGCATCGGCCGCATGGCGGAATCTGCCCTCGCCGGCGTTGATGAAAAGCTGCGGCCCGCTCGCGGCCAGCACTACCAGGTCCTGTTGGCCGCTGTTGCGCAGGTCGAGAACGAGCGCGGACGCGGTTTCGTCAAGAACTCCGACCCCGGCACGTTCGGTGATGTCCTCAAAGATTCCCGCCGGCGCTACCCTGTATAGCCGGTTGGGCAGACCACCGGGCTGGCAGACGTAGATCTCGTCGAAGCCGTCGCCGTCGATATCCCCGGCGGCAATGCCGTTGCTCCCGTAAACGTCGATGCCGCAGGCGGAATCGAGCCGCGAGCGCCAGTACGGAGTGCCATAGCGAAGCTGCCGCCGGAAAGAGTCAGTCGAGCCGAACATGCCGCCGGTAACGTCGGTGAACAGTGGCTCGCGCACCGTGACCAGCGTCTCCCCGAGCGGGCGAAAGCGCCGCAGCTTGCCCCCGCGCCACTGCATCTCCCAGTGTCCGGTACGATACTGGCCGCTCGATGCGACCTCGTAGCGCACCCGGTCCCGCGCCAGGACATAGAAGCTGATCCGCCGGATCACGCCGAGTGAGGCGAGCCAGCGCCGCAGGCCACCCGCGAAATCGCGATCTTTGGCATCGTACTCCGCGTGCTCGCCCCGGTAGCGGGCGGGCATGGGGGAGACGCCGTCGAAGCCTTCCTCGAGCGGCAGTGCCGGCGTGCGCGGCAAATCTTGCAGCCGTGCCTCGATTTCCGCCGCCCGCTTCTCGACCTCGAACCCGTCTCTGCGCGGGTCGACGTATTCAAACAGCGGTTCGTACGGGCTCGCTTTGCGGAACTTGACAGGAAATTCCGCGGCCCCGAGCGGCGCAGCAGG
The DNA here is from genome assembly GCA_016178155.1 of Acidobacteriota bacterium. Lineage (GTDB taxonomy): Bacteria > Acidobacteriota > Terriglobia > Bryobacterales > Bryobacteraceae > JACOTZ01. The sequence goes on along the minus strand of JACOTZ010000224.1, from coordinate 14,605 downwards.
CGTGCCGAGCGCGGCCCCCGCGGTCCCCAGGAATGTGCGGCGGGTTAGAGGCTCAGCCATTCTCGAAGCGCCGCATGGACGTTCTCGAGCGGCAGCGGGTCCTTTGCGGTCATGAGCGTGGGAAAGTCAGGTGGCGCGATGATGAGCACTTCCTCCATGCCGTCGGCGGCGAAGATATATGCGGTATTGTGGCGATACTCGGGATACTTCTCGAATTCCGACCAGATGTACTGGTAGAAGATCTCGAGGTCGACATACGAACCGAGCGTGTCCATCTGCGTCGGGATCGGAGTGGCCCTGTCCTGATCGGTGTAAATCAGGAGGCTGCTGAACGGCTTCACCTTGTTGCGGATGCCGAACGAGATCAGCACGACCGAGGGCCGCGCGCGCCGCACCGCCTGTACCGTGGTCCATTCCACAAACGTATTGTTGATCAGCAGCGTGCCATTGCCGTTGAGCAGCACCGATCTCGTGAAGTCGGCGAGCACGGGCATGCTGTCGATCTCCGGGCGCGCTGACGGCATCTTCATCCGCCGCAGCCGCTCGCCGAGTTGGCGCGGTCCGCGGATGTCCTCGGCCTCAACCATCTTCCGCACCTCGTCCATGAGCCTCGTGCGGTAATCGCGCAGGCCGTCGTAGCTCAAATGCGCGACTCCTTGCCCTGCCGCGGGCGCCAGCCGGCTGCCCGCCTCGATCACCCAGGTATCGTGAGGCGCCGGCGCGCGCGTGGCCGCGTAAGCGCGGGCGAGCGACTGCTCACCCGTACCCGTGAGCAGGGCCGCGAAATCCTGCCGTTCACTCCACTTCACCGCGACGCGCTTGCCGCGGGTCGCGATCCGCGTCCACATCCGGTCGGGGCTCGCCGGCAGTTCGGATGGCGACAGCACCATCACCAGCCTCGGCCGGCCGTGGCGCGCCACTTGCTCGTCCAGAATGGGATCGATTTTCGCGAAAATGCCGGACACGGCCTGGCGCCATTGCGGGTAATCTGGCGAGCGGTTGAGGAAGTCCACATGGGCAAGAGTGAACTCGCGGGTATTCCAGGTCTTGTCGTTCACGCCCATGCGCCGTTCGATCTCGCGAAGCGGCGCGAAGAGCTGGTTCACCGCCTCCGCTTCGGAGCGGTCCAGCAGCCCGAACAGCCTTTCGAAGTAGCTCTGCTCGGCCGGAAAGAGCAGCTCCCAGTCCTGGATGCGGTCATAGAAAAAGGTTGAGAAGGTCGGGGGCAGCCGGTCGAACAGTCCCTTCGCGACGAGTTGCTGGATCGCGCTGCTGGCTTTGATCCCTTCAGGCACCGGCGATCTCCCGCATGGGCCTGCCGGCGATGGCGGCGGTCTTGACGCCCAACACCGCGGCCGCGGTCGCGCAGACGTCGATGTGCGCCACCGGGCGCTCGCTCTCACCCCCTGGAACCCCGGCGCCGAGCGCTAGCAGCCACATATTGCGGCACGATGCGTCGCCGCTCCGGTGATTCAGGAAACCGTTCGCGGTGTTCACGTCCCCATCGCGTCCGAGCTCGGGCAAAACAAGCAGCGTGGTCTTGTCCTTGTAGTTGGGGTTCGCGAGGATTTCCTCCCACAGCATCCCCACCAGCCGATCGGTGCGCGTGATCGCCTGCAGATAAAGCGAGTAAGCCCCCCAATGCGCCACGTCCATGTCCCAGAAGTTCACCAGCATCAGCGGCGGGGCGAACTCGCGCATCACCTCGCGGGCGATGAAGAACGTCAGCTCGTCGCCCGAGCTCGGCATCTCGGGGCCGTTGATGTACTCAACGAGGCTGCGGGTCAGAGTGGCGCGTACCGTTTGGTCGAGGTCGCGGCCGGCTTTGAAAATGGTCCAGCCCAGACCCTCGTAGCCTTCGTTGAGGATCTCCTCAAGCTGCCGCAGCACGTTCTCGCGATTTGCCGCGCCGCCGTCCCGGTTTTTCTTCACCACCTCATCGACGGCTTCGATCAGAAGCTGCTTGGGCAGTACGACCTGGGCGCCGTAAGGCACACCCCAGTCGCGCAGCGACGCCGCACCAATGGGCGAGAAGCTCTTGTTCGTGCAGATTGCCCACGCGTCCGTCGCCTTGGACCCGGTCTGTTTGCGGTAGTACTCGAAGATGGTCGCGCCGGCCGGCCGCTCGAATCCGAAATCGTCGACACGCTGCCAGTCTCCGGTAAGAATGCTGGCAGTGGAGTTAAAGTGCGAGAGTACGCCCGCGTTCGCGCACGTACGATAGAAAAATCCCTGCGCGCGCAGCTCCTTCAATCGCGGGATGTTGCGCAGCCCTTCCGGAGCGAATGTTTCCGAGTATCGGACTCCGCCACCGAAAGTGACGATGATGACTTTGCGCGAGCCGGAGCGCGGCTCCGGGGGCCGTGCCAGGAGCCGCCGCGGGAGGATCCGGCCGGCGATCGCGAGACCCGCGGCCTGCAAAAAGCGCCGCTTGCTCAGCTCCCACATCAATACTCCGTGATCTCGCCGCCGTTGATTTTCCTGCGCACATTGCGGCCGAGGTCGAGCGGATGGTCGTAGCCCGCCAGGATCTCGCCGCCGGGCGAGTAATACGGGCCGATATCGCACGCCATGCTCCCCCTCCCCTCCTCTACGAACGTGAGGCACGTGATCAGCTTGGCTGATTTGTAGCCGTAACGCGTGGGATCCAGCAGGCGAAGCGGAGCGCCATGGCTGTCGGTCAGGGGCTTGCCCTCCAGATCCATGGCCAGCAGGACGCGCGCCGAGAGCATATCCGCGATCGACATGTACTCGTACCACTTGTCCGCGCAGTCGATGCGCAGCGCTCGTGCTTTGCCCAGCGGCTTGACGGTTTCGAGCAGGTGTCCGAAACGGAATCCGCCCCAGACAGCGCGCGCCGACCAGCATTGCACGCACTTCATCCGGCAATTCTGCGTCTCGTGCGGCAATTTGCGCAATTGCTCGAGCGAGAAGCTCTGCGGCTTGTCGACCAGCCCGCCTACCTGCAGCCGCCATCGGCTCCGGTCAATCGGCGGCACCGGGTTGTACCACATGATGCGCAGCTTGAACTCGTCGGGCTGGTCGGTGGGGAGGAGCAGCTTCGGCCTGGTATCGCCGCCTTGGGCCGTGGCCGAAGCCGCGATGGCAGCGAAAAACCTGCGGCGATTCATGGCAGATACCTGGCTACCGCTCATTTTACGACAAGCTCCAGCCGCTTGATGCCGGCCTGGTGCCGCTCGATGGCCGCCTTCTCTTCGGCCGTCAGCCGCTCATGAAGGACGCGTTCGGCATCGGCCTGATCTTTCTTTCCGAGCCTGTCATAGACGCGCGCCAGCCGGTAATGCGGCGTCGGCGCCTTCGGGTTCAGCGCGGCGGCGCGGGTGAAGTGTTGCGCTGCCCGCTCCCAGTCGCGCTTCCGCTCCAGCAGGGCGCCCAGCTCGAAATGCGTCTCCCAGAAGTTCGGATTCAACTCGAGCGAGCGCCGGAGCAGCGCCTCCGCCTGCTCGGCGCCCGGGCCATACCCGGCAGGCGGCAGTTGCGCAATCAGGGCCTTGGCGTGCAAGAGCTGCGCCATGAAGTCGCGCGGGTTCCGCTGGGCGAATGCCGCGAACTTCTCCGTCACCTCCGGCAGGCGCCCCGAGGCGTGTTCGAGGATTCGGCCCAGGAAGACGTACGGTTGCGGGACTTCGGGCGCCAGGCCGGTTGTCCGTAGAAACGACTCCACTGCCTCCTGGAAACGCCGCTGGCCGTAGTAGGCCACCCCGAGCCCCAGTTCCACTTGCGCGCTTTGCGGAAACCGCTTGCGAGCGGCCTCGAGCACCAGAATCGCCACGTCGAAGTTCTGGTGCCGCAGCAGAACATGTGCGAGATCAAAATGGTACGGCTCGTGGTCGGGACGCAGGTGTATCGCCTTCTGCAGCTCAATCACGGCTTGCGCCGGATCGCCCGCTGCCTCGTGCGCCTTGCCGAGGAGGTTATGCAGGGCCGCGTCCTCGCGGACCTGGAGTGCCTCGCGCGCGATGCGAATCGCTTCCCGCGCATTCCCCGCCCGCAGAGCCGCTTCCGCCTGCTGGAGCGGGTCGGCGGAGACCGCAAATAGAAGCAGAACCAACAGCACGGCTGAAGATGATTATAGAGCCTGAGTCGTTTCACGGCTACAATTAAAGGGTAAGAAAATTAATGTTTGATCTGGTCGGTTTCCCCACAACGAAAATGTAAGAACAAATGCACGCTGCAAAAGGGCACGCCCAGTGGTAGCATATACCCACTGGAGGGGGCATTGAAAAATCTACGGTTGTATTGGCTCGTCATATCGGCGCTGCTCGTTGCCGCGCCGGCGTTCGCGCAGCGCGATCTGGGCACGATCACGGGCACGGTTCTTGACAGCACCGGTTCCGTGGTGCCCGGCGCTAAAGTCAACATCACCAGCGAAGCCACTGGTGTGACGTCAACCACGGAGACCGGGAGCACCGGTGTTTACGTCCGTCCCGCATTGCCGCCGGGAACCTATACCGTCGAAGTGGAGGCCGCCGGCTTCAAGAAGGCCCTGCAAAAAGGCATCCCCGTCACTGCGGGCGACCGTGTTCAGGTGAACATGACACTCGAAGTCGGACAGGTGACGGAATCGATCGAGGTGTCCGCTGCGCCCGTTCTGCTGCAAAGCGAAAGCACGATCGTCGGCCAGAACCTCAATTCCAGAAATGTCAGCGAACTGCCGCTCGGCGGGCAGCGCAAGTTCACCTTCCTGGCCCGCCTTTCGCCTGCCGTGTATCCGGCGGAGCCCGGGGCGCGCGATGCCGCGGGCGGCGGATTCTCGGCCAACGGCGTCCGTTCAAACGGGCAGAACAACTTCCTGCTGAACGGAGTCGACAATAACGTCAACGTCATCGACTTCATCAACCAGACGGCGTATGTAATCGGGCCGTCGGTCGAGGCCATCGGCGAGATGAAGATCATGACGAACGGCTACAACGCCGAGTACGGGCGGGGCGCCGGGGGCGTGGTCAACGTCACTATCAAATCGGGCAGTAACAACTTCCACGGCCGCGTCTTCGAGCATCTGCAGAACGACAGGCTAGACGCCAATAAATGGGAGAACAACCGCGCGGGCGTACGGCGCGGCGCGTTCAAGCAGAACCAGTTCGGCGTCGCCGTGGGAGGGCCGCTCGTCCGGGACAAGCTCTTCTGGTTCGCGGACTACCAGGGTACGCGCATCCGTTCGACCGGCGGCGCCGTGCCGGGTCTGGGCAACACGTTCACCCGTTCCATTCCATTCCCCGAGATGGTCAATGGCAACTTTTCCCGCCTGCTGACCGGCCGGGCCGTTGGTACGGATGCCGCGGGACGCGCGGTCATGGAAGGCGCCATCTACGACCCGAACACGAGCCGCAGGATCAACGGCCAACTCGTCCGCGATCCCTTTCCCGGCAACATCATTCCTGCCAACCGCATGGATCGTGCGGCGGCCCGGCTCGCCGCCCTGTTCCCGGCGCCGAATCAAAATCTCGGTGAGCGGCTGGCGAACAATAATTTCATTGTCGTGACCTCGGGACGCCAGCAGAACGATCAGGGCGATCTTCGGCTCGACTACCATGTGACGGAAAAGGACATCCTGTTCGGCAGCCTGAGCTGGTCGGAAGAATCGAAGTTCCAGACGCCTCCGCTGTCCGGATTGCTCGATTCGGGCGGATTCGCGGGGGAGACCGAGGAGAACAAGAGCCGCAACGCCATGCTCAGCTACACGCGAGTGTGGTCGCCCACGACGCTGACCGAAACCCGGCTGGCGTTCAGCCGGCTCATTACGCAGCGCGTCCAGGCGAACTCGAGCGTGGACGCGTTCCGCGAAGCCGGCATCGGCGGACTGAACCCTTTCACCGCGACCGATGCCAACGGTGGGCTGCCCCTGATCGATGCCGAGGGCTATGCCGGCTTCGGCGGCGGGGAGTGGCTGCCGACACTCGAGTACTCCAACGTCTGGGATTTCATCCAGAACGTTTCCATTACCAAGGGGAGCCACGCGCTGAAGTTCGGCTTCGAGTACCGGCCGATCGAGTTTCCCTTCTTCCAGGTTCCCTCGCCGCGCGGAACCTTCCGCTTCCGGCGCGCGATCACGGCCGCGGGCACCCAATTCGACGGTCCGACCGGCGACGGCTTCGCTGCATTCCTGCTTGGTATTCCGGCGCGGGACACACGCATCACCACCACCAACTTCATTTCCTCGCAGAAGTCGGCTTACGCATGGTTTGCCCAGGACGACTGGAAGCTCACGCCCCGGCTGACGCTGAACCTCGGTGTGCGATACGAGCTGTTCTCGCCCATCGCCGAGAAGTTCGGACGCCAGTCGAATTTCGAGTACATGCGGGCCCAGCCCACGCTCGTGATTCCCGAGGGGAGGAACCAGGATGCACCGCTGCCGCCGAACTTCCCAACCCAGATTGCAGTGGAGCGCGGGAAAGTGGACAAGTACCTCATCCCCTGGGACAAGACGGACATCTCCCCGCGCATCGGCATCGCCTGGCAGGTTCTTCCGCAAACCGTAATTCGCGCCGGCTACGGCATCTTCTACGGCGGTGAGGAGAACCAGGGCGGAAATCCGAACCGCGGCGAATCTGTTCCTTTTAACCAGGAGACGCGGCTCGAGCCGCCCACCAATTTCGACTTCAATCCTTTCATCCGCACGTTCTCGGATGGGTTCCCGGCGAACGTATTCAGCCTGCCCGCCCCCATCAGCTATCGCACGGTTGCCCCCAACTGGCGCAATCCGCTGGTCCACAAGTGGAATTTCGCGATCCAGCGGGAACTGGGCTGGAATACGGTCTGGGAAGTGGATTACATCGGATCGAAGGGCCAACGCCTGGTCCTGAACTGGGACCCGAACGCACCGATCAACGACCCCAGGCCGGGTGTACCTTCCGCGCCGCGCCGGCCGCTCACGTTCAGCGACACCGGCATCAGCGAGACGGCGGCATTCGGGCGCAGCAACTACAATGCCCTGGCCACGAAAGTCGAAAAACGTTTCTCCCACGGTCTTGATTTCCTGGCTTCCTATACCTGGGGCCATGCACTCACCGACGTGGGCACCACTCTGAGCGGCGGCCCCGTCCGCAAAGATCCGCGGAACATCGCGGCCTCTTATGCGAACGCGGCCCACGACATCCGCCATCGATTCGTTTCGAGCTTCCTGTACGAACTCCCGATCGGCCGGGGCCGCCAGTTTGGGGCCGACATGAGCCGAGCTCTGGACGCGCTGGTCGGAGGCTGGCAGGTCAATGGTATCCTCTCGCTACAGTCCGGGAACTGGAGGAACATTACCAGCAGGCGGAACGCCTGCTCGTGCGGCTCGATTACACCCGACGTGGTAGCCGGGCGCGATCCCAACGATGCGCCGTCGGGCGGCCGGACGCCAGGCCGTTGGTTTGACACGGAAGCGGTGATCGATCCCGCGCTTGGGACCTTCGGCACACTGGGGCCAATGGCGGTTACGGCTCCCGGCCTCAAGAGCCTGGATGCATCGATCTTCAAGCGCTTTGCCTTGAGCGAACGCTGGGGACTGACGTTCCGGGCTGAGTTCTTCAACTTCACGAACACGCCGCAGTTCAATCCCGAGCAGATGAACACCACTAGGAACCGCGTAATCATCCGCGCAGCTCGGTACACCGGCTCCGGCAATTTCGGGCGGAGCCGGTTCGTCTTACACCACGGCCGCTACAATGAAGGTTCGAAATGAAATGGCCGCACGCCATCTTCCTCTCCGCCGCGGCCTTTCTCGCAGCCGGCGCTGCCGTTCCCATACATTTCATTGATGTTGCGGCCGAGGCCGGGCTTACAGGAACCAACACATTCGGCGGGCGCGAGCGGAAGGACTACATCCTCGAAACGACTGGCAACGGCGCGGCGATTTTCGACGCGAACAACGACGGCGCGAACGATATATTCGTCGCCAACGGCACCACCTTGGGTCCAAAGAACCCCGGTCGCCTGCCGCACTTCTACATCAACGACGGCTCGGGCGGGTTTCGCGAGGCGGCCGAGCGCTCAGGTTTCACGCGGGAAGGCTGGGGCCAGGGAGTGTGCGCCGGCGATTACGATAATGACGGTTACACCGATCTGTTCGTCACCTACTACGGGCACAACGTCCTCTATCGTAATCGCGAGGCCCGCTTTCAGGACGTCACCGCTGCGGCCCGGCTGCCGGTATCCGGCACGCGCTGGGGTTCAGGCTGTGCGTTCCTCGATTATGACCGGGACGGTTTTCTCGATCTCTTCGTCGCCAACTATGTCGACCTCGATCTGGAGAAGACGCCGAAACCGGGTGACAACGAGAACTGCCGGTGGAAAGGGCTCGCCGTGATGTGCGGCCCGAGTGGCCTGCCCAAGACGCTTAACGCTCTGTATCGCAACAACCGTGACGGAACCTTTCGCGACGTCTCGCAGACGGCCGGCATCCTGAAGCCCGGCGGCCGGTACGGCCTCGGCGTGCTCGCGGCGGACCTCGATAACGACGGCTGGACCGACATCTATGTTGCCTGCGACATGACGCCCAGCCTGCTCTACCGGAACCTGAAGAACGGCGGCTTCGAGGAGCGCGGCGTCGAAGCCGGAGTCGCCTTCAATTTCGACGGGCGCGCTCAGGCCGGTATGGGCGTGGCCGCGGCCGATTACGACGGCAACGGCTTCCTCGATATCGCGAAAACGAATTTCTCGGGCGACCTGCCCTCGCTCTACAACAATGAAGACGGCCGCTTCTTCACAGACGTCGCTCTCTCCGCCGGCGTGGGCACGCAAAAACTGCTGGGCTGGGGCGTCGCTTTTCTGGATGCCGACGAGGACGGCTGGCCGGACCTCGTCATCGCCAACGGCCATGTCTACCCCGAAGTCGATCGCGCCTCGGTCGGCGACCGCTACCGGCAGCAGACGCAGGTATTCCGCAACCTCGGCAACGGCCGCTTCGCCGAGCTGACGGGTGAAGCCGGGCCGGCGCTACAGGCGTTGCGTCCCGCGCGCGGCCTCGCTACCGGAGACCTCGACGGCGACGGCCATCCGGAGATCGTTATCGTCAACATGAACGAAAAACCAAGCCTGCTGCGGAACACCGGTCCTCGCCAGAACGCTGTCGTCGTCGGCCTGCGCGGAACCAAGTCAAACCGCAGCGCCATCGGCGCGCGGGTTGCAGCCGAGGCGGGGGGCCGCCGCCGCGTCCAGGAGGTTATCAGCGGCGGGAGCTATTATTCCCAGAACGATTTTGCGCTCTATTTCGGCCTGGGCAGCGCCACCACCGTGGACCGGATGGAAGTGCGCTGGCCGAGTGGCAGGGTACAGGAGTGGAGAGCTCTGCCCGCCCAGCACAGGTTTCTTTTCACCGAGGATCTTCAGTCCCACGAGCAGCGCCGGTTGCGCGCACGGACTACCGCAGCGCCGCCTCCAGGTCCGACTGGAAACGCCGCAGCTCTTGCACCTGCTCGTCGGTAGCCGCCTGCTCGTATCCTTTGGCAACGAAGAAGGCGCGTCCGCCGCGCCAGATGAGCGCGGCCATTCCCTTTTCCGTAAGCAGGCCGGCGCTTCCCGCGGAGCCCAAATTTTCACCCCGGCGCTCGACCAGAGCGACGAATCCGCCGCGCTCGAACACCCAATGCGATGCGATTTCGAAGGCCGGCAACAGTTGGATCCCGCTCGCCGCCAGGCGCTCGAGCGCACTCGCGAGAAGCATCGCCTACATTTTGTAGCGGCCCAGATCCTCGTCGCTGAGGTTCTCGAGCCAGCGGCGAAGTTCCTCGTTTTGCACCTTATCCGATACGGAGGCGGTCGCCTTTGAAGACTTGAGCACCGATTCTTCCACGAAAATGGGGCAGTCGAGCCGCAACGCGAGCGCCAGAGCGTCGCTCGGCCGGGAATCCACGCTGATGGCCTCGCCATTGTGCTCCAGCCAGATGCGCGCGTAGAAGGTGTCGTCTTTGAGCTCGCTGACCACGACTTTGCGGATTGAGGTGTCGAGTCCCATCAGCACGCTCTTAATGAGGTCATGCGTCATCGGCCGGGGAGTCGAAACCTTCTCGATTTCGAGAGCAATGGCATTGGCTTCGAAAATTCCCACCCAGATGGGCAAAACCGTGTTCCCGTTCACGTCCTTGAGGACGACGATCGGCATCTGCGTGACCGGGTCCATGGTCAAACCACGGATTTTCATTTCGACTTCCATACCAGCCCTCCCCTTTTGATTATAGGTGTTGAGGCCTGTCGCACCCGACGGTGCGTTTACTGTACTCGCTCGCCGACGAGAGAATTCGGCCCGGCGCGCGTGACACGGACGGGCAGGTACCTGCCGAGCAGGTCCTCTTTCGACCCATCGTTGGGTGCATCGTAGAAGTTCAGCGTCTTGTTCTGCGAGGTGCGGCCGATCCACTGTTGCAGCGCCTTGTTGTAACCCTCGATGTGGACCTCTTCGACCGTGCCGACATAACCGGCATTGCGGCGGATCTGGATCGCTCGCTGCTTCTCCTGCAGAATCGTCAGCCTGCGGCCCTTCTCCTCCTCCGCAATCTGCCCCTCCAGCCGCAGCGCCGGCGTGTTGGGACGCGGCGAGTATTTGAAGGAGAACAGCGAATCGTACTCGATCTCGTCGAGCAGTTGAAGCGTCTGCTCGAAATCCTCTTCTGTCTCACCGGGGAAGCCGACGATGATGTCAGTCGTGATCGCAATGTCGCGCGACGCGCGCTTCATCCACTCGATACGGCGCATGTATTCGTCGCGCGTATAAAGCCGCTGCATGCGCCCGAGCATGCGGCTCGACCCGCTCTGCACGGGCAGGTGCACATGGTTGCACAGCGCCGGGACGTCTTCGATCGCGTCGATGATCTCCTTGACGAAGTCGCGCGGGTGCGATGTGGTGAACCGCACGCGACGCATCCCCGGCACACACGCCACGTTCCGCAGCAGAGTGGCGAAGTCCCAGCCGGCAGGCGACGGGTCACGGTAGCTGTTGACGTTCTGGCCGAGCAGTTGAATCTCGGTGTATCCCGTCTCGGCCAGATCGCGGGCTTCGCGCAGGATGCCGCCGGAGCCGCGGCTTCGCTCGGGGCCGCGCGTGAAGGGGACCACGCAATACGCGCACGACTTGTCGCAGCCCTCGATGATGGTGATGTAGGCGCGATGCGGGTTGTCCCGGCGGGCGAAGGGCGTTTCGAATGTCTCGTCCGTATCGAGTTCCAGCCCGGTCACGCGCCGGTTGCCCGTTTCAAGCTGCCCCAGCAGATCCGGCAGTTTATGGTAGCTGGCTGAGCCGACCACCATCCCCACGTGCGGGGCTCGCTCGAAGATGCGTTCGCCTTCCTGCTGCGCCACGCACCCGAGCACCCCGAAAACCTTGCCGTTGCCCGTCTTCTTGAACTGCTGCAGCCGATTGAATACCTTCTGCTCGGCCTTATCGCGGATGCTGCACGTGTTGTACAGAACCAGGTCGGCCGATTCCGGGCTATCCACCTGCCGATAACCCCGCCTGAGCAGCGTCCCCATCACCTTCTCGGAGTCGTGCACGTTCATCTGGCACCCGAAGGTTTCGATGTAGAACGTTTTCATGCGCAGCAGGCCGTTGTTTCTATTATAGAAACCGCTTCGGCGCCGGTTCCAGGACTCAACCTCGAGGGAGTGACTCATGACTTGCCGCTTGCTGCGGGCGACTCGCGCGGCCACTCCGGCGCAAGCTTCCGGATCGCGCAACCGCGGCCGGCCCGGCAGTCAGGCGTTTCCGCCGGTGCCCGGCGGTGGCTCGAGCGGTGGGCGTGCGCTCTGCACCCAGGCCGGCCGCACGCGCATTTTTGTACGGTGGCTACTCCGAGCGCAACGTTCCGCCTGGCCCCCTCGAGGCGGCGGAGTGGTATAGAGCCCGGAATAAGACATAGTACCTCAGCCGCACAAGTTCCAACCCGATCCACTTTCAAACCGTTATGGAATTTTGCTGAAACGTGATACGTCAGCGCGTGTCTACCTTCGATCAAGGTGCAAAGCGCCCGTATGAAGAACACCCGAACTGTCTCGACAAACCGCAGGAAGCCGAATCTGGCGGCGGCCACCGCCGATTCCCTGGACGCCAAACAGCTCTTGCACGCGCTCACCGCGTTCAAGAACGGCGACTTCTCCGCACGCCTGCCCGTGGACCGCACGGGGATCGCCGGCAAGGTCAATGACACGCTCAATCACATCCTCGAACTCAATATGCGCATGGCCCAGGAGTTCGAGCGCGTCAGCCGTGCTGTCGGCAAAGACGGTCGCATCAGCCAGCGGGCGAGCCTGGGAGATGCACCGCGCGGCTGGAGGTCCTGCGTCGATTCCATCAACTCCCTCATTGGCGATCTGGTTCAGCCCTCGACAGAGGTGGCGCGCGTAATCGCCGCCGTCGCCAAAGGTGACCTGACTCAAACCATGTCCACCGAGGTGGACGGCCGCCCGCTCCGGGGCGAGTTTCTGCGGACGGCGCGCGTCGTGAACACCATGGTGGACCAGCTCAGCGGATTCGCATCCGAGGTCGTCCGCGTCGCCCGCGAGGTCGGCACCGAAGGCAAGCTGGGCGGCCAGGCCGCGGTCAAGGGCGTGGCCGGCACCTGGAAGGATCTGACCGACAGCGTCAACTCCATGGCGAGCAATCTGACAAACCAGGTCCGGAACATTGCCCAGGTCACTACCGCCGTCGCCAATGGCGACCTCACCACGAAGATTACGGTTGACGCGCGCGGCGAAATCCTCGAGCTCAAGAACACGATCAACACCATGGTCGACCAGCTCAATGCGTTTGCGAGCGAAGTCACCCGCGTGGCCCGTGAGGTCGGCTCCGAGGGCAAGCTCGGCGGGCAGGCGCACGTGAAGGGAGTGGGCGGCGTCTGGAAAGACCTCACCGATAACGTCAACTCGATGGCCAGCAACCTGACCAGCCAGGTGCGCAACATCGCCGCCGTCACCACCGCGGTCGCCAATGGCGACCTTTCCCGCAAGATCACCGTCGACGCGCAGGGCGAGATTCTCGAACTCAAGAACACCATCAACACCATGGTGGACCAGCTCAACGCTTTTGCCAGCGAAGTTACGCGCGTGGCGCGCGAAGTAGGCACGGAAGGCGAGTTGGGCGGGCAGGCGCAAGTGAAGGGCGTCGGAGGGGTTTGGAAGGACCTGACCGATAACGTCAACTCGATGGCCAGCAACCTGACCAGCCAGGTGCGCAACATCGCCGCCGTCACCACCGCGGTCGCCAACGGCGACCTCTCCCGCAAGATCACGGTGGATGCACAGGGCGAAATTCTCGAGCTGAAGAACACCATGAACACGATGGTGGATCAGCTCAACGCCTTCGCCGGTGAAGTGACGCGCGTAGCGCGCGAGGTGGGCACCGAAGGCAAGCTGGGCGGCCAGGCGGAAGTCACGGGGGTCGGCGGCGTCTGGAAAGACCTCACCGACAGCGTCAACTCCATGGCCAGCAATCTGACGGCTCAGGTGCGCAACATCGCGGAGGTCACCACCGCCGTCGCCACCGGCGACTTGTCACGCAAGATCACCGTGGACGTGCGCGGCGAAATTCTCGAGCTGAAGAACACCATCAACACCATGGTGGACCAGCTCAATGCCTTCGCCGGCGAGGTCACGCGCGTTGCCCGCGAAGTCGGCACCGAGGGCAAGCTCGGCGGCCAGGCCGAGGTGCGAGGTGTCGCCGGCGTCTGGAAAGACCTCACCGAAAACGTGAACTCGATGGCGGGCAACCTCACCAGCCAGGTCCGGAACATCGCGGAAGTGACGACGGCCGTCGCGCGCGGCGACCTGTCGCGCAAGATCACGGTCCCCGCCCGCGGCGAGATTCAGGAGCTGAAAAGCACCATCAATACCATGGTGGACCAGCTCAACGCGTTCGGCAGCGAGGTCACCCGCGTGGCCCGCGAAGTTGGCACCGAAGGGAAACTGGGCGGGCAGGCCGACGTGAAAGGCGCGGGCGGCGTCTGGCGCGACCTGACGGAGTCGGTGAACTCGATGGCCAGCAACCTGACGAACCAGGTCCGCAACATCGCCCAGGTGACCACCGCCGTCGCCAATGGCGACCTGTCGCGCAAGATTACGGTCGATGCCCGCGGCGAGATTCTCGAGCTCAAGAACACCATCAACACCATGGTGGACCAACTCAACGCCTTCGCCAGCGAGGTCACGCGCGTGGCGCGCGAGGTCGGCACCGAAGGCAAGCTGGGCGGGCAGGCCCAAGTCCGGGGGGTGGCCGGCACCTGGAAGGACCTCACCGAAAGCGTCAACTCGATGGCTAGCAATCTCACGAACCAGGTCCGTAACATTGCCCAGGTCACCACCGCAGTGGCGCGCGGCGATCTCTCCACCAAGATCACCGTGGACGTGCGGGGCGAGATTCTCGAGCTCAAGAACACCATCAACACGATGGTGGACCAGCTCAGCTCTTTTGCTTCCGAGGTCACGCGCGTGGCGCGCGAGGTTGGCACGGAAGGCAAGCTCGGCGGCCAGGCGGAAGTGAAGGGTGTCGCCGGTGTCTGGAAGGACCTGACCGATTCGGTGAACTCGATGGCGAGCAACCTGACCAGCCAGGTGCGCAATATCGCCGAAGTCACCACCGCGGTCGCCAACGGCGACCTTTCGCGCAAGATTACCG
>JACOTZ010000223.1 GCA_016178155.1 Acidobacteriota bacterium | reverse complement strand
TCCTGTGCCATCCGGTACTCCTCGAGCAAAAGATCGGGCGACTCGGTGCCCATGATGGTGGCTCCCCGCTCGTTCAACTCCAGCAGAAGCTTGTGATTCCGGCTGCCGGCGCGGGCCAGTTCCGTCACAATTTCCAGGTGCCGCCCACACTCGGGCAACCCATCCTGATAAATGCGGACTCGCGGGTAGCACAAGTGCAGGCCTGCAATGTCCTGCGCGATCTGGTGCCATAGGCGGTCGATGAGGCGGGCGCTGCGCGCCCAGCCCTGCCGGCCCGACGAGCCGAGCCGCAGCCGCCGTACCGATTGGCCCAGTGCTCCCATATCCGCTTGCGTGTGAACGATCGGGAAGTAGAGTAAAGTCCTCCGGCTGCCGCCGGCATCCGGAATGCGAGCACGGCCTTTCACGAGCGATTCCCCCGCTCGCGGCGGCGCCAGGTCTCTGTTCGTGGTGGCGGCATTTCTCACCCGCGTTCTGCCGGGGGTTGCGGCAGGGCCGCATCGACTGTGTTGCGTCGGGCGACCTTTGCCGACGCACTCTCTGAGCACGCACCGGCACGGCGACCTGGGCGCACCTTGTAACCGCGGCCCTGGCGCCGCGGCTTGCGATCAAGGCAGCGAGAATGAGGAACGCGGGCGAGCCGGCATTTCTCATCAGCGCTCTGCCGGGGGTTGCGGAAGGGCCGCATCTCCTGCGTTGCGCCCGGTGGCCGTCCTCGACGCACTGTCAAGTACGCCTCCTGGGGGCGATCTGGGCGCGCCTTGTACCCGCGGCCCCGGCGCCGCGCCTCGCGACCACCGTGATCAGAAATGCGGGCCAGCGGCCGGCAGGCGCCCGCGGAACGGCGGGTCGCAGCCGCCGGCCGAAGCCAGCGGAGCCGCGCGCAAGGCAGGCGGCTGCGCGGATGTTTCCGAAAAGCTGCTGCGCCCGCCGTGCTCACTGCGAAACCGCCGTCTCCAACCTTGCCAGACGCTCCTCAATCCGGGCCAGGGAGCTTTCCACCGCGTCCGGCGCCGGACGGCCCGCGAAGACGGGCTGGTTCACCCACCAATCCATACCCATTTCCCGGGCCTTGTCGACGGAGCAGATCACCAGGCGGAGCTGGATCGAGAGCAGCTCGATGTCGACGAGCTTGACCCTGATATCGCCGGCAATCACGATCCCCTTATCCAGCACCCGTTCGAGCACGTCCGCCAGCGAGGACGTCTGCATCGAGTGGGTCACGGCGTGTGGCTGCTGCATGTGTACCTCTCCTGAGAACCTCCCAGCCGGCCCGAGGCGCGGCGGTTGACGTTTCGACCCCGAGCAGCCGTGGCCTGCCCGGCGGCCCGAGGCGCGCTGAGCGGCTTCACTGGAACAGTCTCCCGAGCGGGCCGAGATCCAGATTCAGATCTTCTGCGTCCAAACCGAACTCCTTGCGCAAGCGTTCGATCTCCTCGGCCTGCCGCATCAAGGTCAACCCCAGCCTTTCGATCTGTTCCTCGCTGAGGGAGCCGGTTTCAATGCGCCGGATCGCCTGGCGCTCGAGCAGCTCGTGCAGAAGCTTGACCAGCGTGAGAACCAGTTGCCCGAGGCCGTTCCTGACGCTCTCCGGGTTGAGGTTCATGCGCGGGGGGGCGTAGCGAGCGGGCTGCATCACGCTGGCGAACTCACCGACTGCTTCAGACTCTACCCGCGTTTGCGGAGAAAGCATCGTTGCTGTTCCTTCCGACCCGGTTGCACGATTGTTTGCGGACACCCCACCGCTCAGCACCAGCCGATTGCTGCAAGCCATTGCCGTTACAGCCGCGCACCCGGGAAGCCGATGCGGAGGCCGCCGCTCCCGGGGCAACCACGGGCAAGGCTCTCGCGGCAAGTCTCTATCGAAGTCAGGACAACCTGCAGGCCAAGGTAGATGAGATCCACATCGGCCACCGAGATCGTCAACTCTCCGACCACCACTACCCCCTTATTGAGAACCCGGTCCAGCAACTCGCAGAGCGCTACCCGCTCGGCTCCGTCCAATTTCTGTTTGTCGTCCTCAAGATACAAACGAGACCGCCTCCTTCCGCCGGCCGGCGGGCAAGTACATTGCCGCGGCGAACTCCGCCAGCCCGGCCAGACCGCGTGGGGTTTCCTGACGGTAAACGGTCGATTGGCGCTGGCGCGGGAAACTCTCCCGGTATTTGCGCCGCACGACTGCCTCGCGGCGATGTATGGCCGAGCACAGGCTGCAATCACGTGCAGGCACCGCCAAATTCAGAATGATGGCAGGAACGTCGAGGTGCAAGCGCTCGCAGGCCGCCACCAGATCCCGGGTCTCATCAAGTGCCATATCGGTCAAAATACTCACAATGTAGAGCCGACTCGTTTCGCGATCGGCGAGCATGTTTCTGAGCTGTTTCAGGTGGCGGGAGAGCTCGGCCAGCCGGGCGGTGATGCGGGGCGCCCGGATGACTCGCTGATACTTGCGAAAGAGCCCGAAAACAAAGCGGATCCATGGTTCCATCAGCTCCGGCAGCTCGAGCCAGCGCAGCAGGTGGCCGGTGGCGGCCGCGTCCACCACGACCACGTCGAAGTTGGGGCTGGCGAGGAAGTCCATGACGCGGGCCTGGGCCATGATCTCGTCCAAGCCGGGCGGAGCCAGATCGAGAATCTGTTCCATCACCTGGCGGTCAAAGCTCAAATCGAAATTCCGCGAGACCGTGATCAGGAAATGCTCCAAGTCCCGGGCGTATTGGGCGCGCAGCGATTCCAATTCTGAGCGCGCATCGACCTCCACGGCGCTGAGTCCCGGGATCACCTGGGTGGGGGAGGCTTCGACGGGCAGATCGAGACAATCGGACAGGGAGTGCGCGGGATCGGCGGAAAACAGCAGCACGCGGGTTCCGGGGTAGCGGGTGGCCAAGCCGATCGCGGTCGCGCAAGCTACGGTGGTTTTCCCCACTCCGCCCTTGCCTCCGATCAGCAGGAGCCTGAGCGCCGGAGGCAGCTCTTCGGCCGCGGCCGGGGCTGCGGGAGCGAGCGCCCTAGCCGGAAGGGTTGCGCCGGCAGCGGTTTCAGTCACGGGGGCCGCGCCATCCCAGAATGCCCTCAGGGCACGATCGCCCTGCACCTCGTCAGGGTAAACGGGGACGCCCCAGACAGGGTATAGCGAGAGGGCCGGCTCGCCCGAGAGGGCTCGCAATTGCCCGCACTGGCTGCTTCGCGCCGAGGCGCAGGCCGGGCACCGGCTCTCGGGGTAAAGCCGATTGACCACCAATTCGCTGATTGGCAGCCGCAGCCAGTTGAGTTCCCGCACCATGGCGGCGGTTTCGGCGACCGAGAGGGCCTCCGCCACCAGCACGGGCACGAAACGCGAGCAGGCTGGATCGCGGAGCAGCCGTTCCATGCGCCGCAGGGAGGCGGCGAAATTCTTCAGATAGAGGTCAAGCGCATCGGGGGCCCGAGAACGTGTGAAGACCTGCCGCAAGTAGCGATGTTTCGCGAGCAGCGAATCGAGCACCTGCAGCCAATTGCGGAGCAGTCCGGGGACCTGCAGCATGCGCAGCATGTGGCCGCTCGGTGCGGTATCGACCAGGATGCATTCGTAACGGCGCTCGAGCACCCAAGTGGAGATTTCGAGGAAAGCCATCAGCTCGTCCAGCCCTGGGAGCGACAGGTTGACGAGGCGCTCGGTGTCGTCCTCGTCGAGGAAGGTTCCCCGGGAGAGAATCTCGCGCAGTTTTCGCCCGTGCATGGCCTGGAAGGCCGCCAGCGACTGGCGGGCATCCATTTCGAGGAGGTGAAGGTTTTGAGGCGGGCGGCAGCCGGCGAGGCTGTCGGCGAGCGAGTGGGCCGGGTCGGTGGAAACCAGGAGGTAGGAACACTCCGGGAACTGCTCAGCCAGGCGCAAGCCCGTGGCCACGGCGCATGTGGTCTTGCCCACGCCGCCTTTGCCGCCGAAGAGCAGGAGCCGGAGGCCTCGACGATCCAGGAAGTCAAGGGACACGATCTGGACCGCTCCCGCGGGTTTGGCCGGGTGCAGCTATCTCCTCCATCTCACCGGACTCGAGCAACTCCAGCCGGTCCAGGCAGACCTTCTCCTGAGCTGCGAACTCCTCTTCCGAGATTTGCGCGGTTTCGAGCATCATGTAGAGATTGCACAACTGGGCCCGGATGCGGTCGCCCTCGTCCGCCTGTTCCTCCTGGGCGGCACGGAAGACCTCCTTGCAGATCCAGACGACACCGTGCACGGGTGAAAGCAGAATGTCATCGATCAGGAACATTGAGACTCCTCCGCGGCTCTGCGACCCTTACATGTCGAGATCGACCTTGGCGAAATTATAGGGCGGCCACGGGCCGTTGAAGTCGAAGGCGAAGCTGTTGTCGAACAGTTGCGCCAGGCGAAAGACGCAGCCTTCAAACGCCTCCTGCTGGAGCTTCGGGACCAGGCAAGCGAGACGGAACGCTTCCTGCTCGGGCCGGCAGTTGCCGCGCTCGATTTCGACACAGTGTTGCGCCAGCACGGCTTCTGCTTTGCCGGCGTGCGCGTCTCGCTCCGCCTGGAGCAGACGCTCGAACAGCCGTCCCAATTCAATTCTTTCTTCCCGGGCGGGCTCGCGGCCGGCGGCAAAGAGGCGGTCCCGAAGGATGCGGAGTTCGGCATGGGTGCTGACGAAGTGCTCGAATATGTTGGGCACGTCCCAGGTGGCGCGCAGGCCCATCTCGACGTTGCCGCTGACGCGGCGCAACGCGCCGAGCAGGGCGCCCTGGTTGCGTGCCAGAATCCGGCGCACTGCGTCCGGGCTTTCGGCGGTCATGCCGAAGGCCATCGGCAGGGGCGTCGTCTCAGCCATCAGCCGCTTGAGAACGCGTTGATGGGCGGCGATGTGCCGCCGCTCCGGGCGCAGCCTGGCGTGTGAGACACAGCTCACAACCGCCGACACCCTTCCCGCGGTGATCGTGTGCACATCGGCGTCGTCAATTCCGGGGGAATCGTGGGGCTGGTCCAGCTCGGCGGCGACGATGGCGTATAAGTATGTCTTCCCGGTCCCCAGAGAAGTTCCGGCGCATTCTCGCGGAAGCGGCGGCCGGGCTGCGGTTAAGGGCTGGCTCATCCGATCTCCTTCTCAGAACCTCGCAAACGACGGATAGGTGCGGGCAACCTCGGCCCGCGCCGCGGCGGCTTTCCATGAGAGCTCAAGACATTTCGTTCCGTTAGCGCCGCCCGCTCCGGCCGAGGCGGAGTACGCAGTGATTAGCGCCTCCTCTGAATCCGGGAGGGCCAGCCGATGCGCGACCGGCGGCGCCTGGAATTTTCATGGGAGTGCTCACCACCTGCGCAGCGGTTTGCCGCTCTAGGTGGCTTATCGCTGAGTTTGGCTCAATAACGAATCTTTAATCCGCGCGGAGGTGTGGGCGGGCAGCCCGACGCGCGGCCGGGCAGCCCCGCGGGGGTGTCCTGCCCGGAGAGCGTCTTGAGGATCCCGGCCTTTTCTTCCTCGATCTCGCGCAGGCGCGCGTCAATCTCAGCGATTCTCTGGGTGGCCGAGCGCCGCTCGGCTCCGCGCCTGGCCTTCTCCATTTCGAGGCAGGTGATCTGCATGTAGCCCTGGTAGGGGAACGCCACCGGATCCGACCTGCCGGATAACGTCTTGAGATTGCGTACTCCTCGGATTTCATTCGCCATTGCTTCACTCCTGCGGTGCTGGTTCGGCGGCTCCATTTGCGGAGCACTGCCCGGGAAGTTGGCCGCTACCGTTGCCGAAAATGCTCCGGATCGCCTCATTCACCTTTCCCGGCATGATCGACCGGCCGTTGCGGGTGATCTTGGCGGTGTTGACGCTGAGCACATCCTGGCATACCCAATGGAACACGGGATCGTCGGGCGACGCGTGCGCCCGGCGGCCGGCCAGGACCCGGGCGATTGCCAGACAGGCGCGGATGCTGGGGCGGTGATTGTTGACGCCGACCTCGCGCAGCTTGCGCACGATATCGACGATCACCTCGGCCTCGGCGCGCGCGATCCGCGACCGGGCCACAGTGACCTGGATCTCGGTTTCCCGGTCAAAATGCCCGAGGTGGATGGTGATCATGCGGTCGATCAGGGCATCCTGCGTCTTGTGCACGCCCGCGTACTCTTCGGGATTGGAGGTGAAGATAGCGCGGAAGTGCGGATGCACCTCGAGATAGCCTTCTCCGGTGCGGCGCAGGCCGGGGAGGTTGAGGATCCGCTCCTCGAGCACGCTGAGCAGCGCGTTGTTGGCCTCCGGGCGGGAGCGGTTGAACTCGTCATAGACCAGGGTATGGCCGTTCTGGCACGCGCTGGTCAGCCGGTTGTCCACCCAGAAAGTGTTCACGTTCTCTTCGGTCTTCAGAACCGAATGGATGTAGTTGTCGATGAGTTTGGACTTTCGGTAGCCGGTATGTTTGCCCAGCAGGTCGGAGCTGTCGAACTCGTCGTCGCCGTGCATCAGAACCACGGGACGGCCGAGCCGAGAAGCCACGTGGAAGGCGAGAACGGTCTTGCCGGTGCCGGCCGGGCCGGCGAAATGGACGGCGTAGCCGGCCTCGAGGTAGGCCAGGGCCCGCTCGGTCAGCGCCTCGATGTGCGGCGTGACCACGAACTGTTCACTGGGCTCGGGAACGATGTGGTCGTCGGATGCCTGCAGCCTGACCAGGACGGCGGCGGCCCGACTGCTGTTTTCCTCGGTCATGGCGGGATGACTCATTGCTGCGGCTGGCATGATTGTTCTCCTAGCGGTACCGGTTCTTTTTCATTGACTTGCGCGGAGCTGCGGGGGGCCGATGGGCTGGCGGCGCCATTTCTCCCGTGGCCGGTTGGGTGGCGGGCGCCGCTCGGTTCAACCACGCCAGCCGGCCGCCGGCGCGGTCGGCCTGCCACTCGCGCTGCTGTGCCGCGATGGCTCCCCGCAAGCCGGCAAGAAAGGCCACACGATTCGCCTTGGTTTGCCGGGCCATCTCGCGCCGGTCGCCGGCGAGTTCGGCCCGCAGCAGCGAGACGGCGGTTTTTCGCTCCCCGTTTTCGCGCGCCAAGCCGGCGAGCAATGCGCGCCGGCCCTTCCGCCAGGCGACAATGCTCCGGCACAGCCGTTTTGTCTCTTCCGTTATCACATCCACTTTTTTCCCCATTTCGCTGTTTATTCGATCACGGCTCCCCGCAGTAAGCGGCTAACCGCGGTTGCCGAGCCAGAAACTTGAAGGGGGCAGCCGCCGCGCATCCAGGCCTTTCCCGAGTTTCCTGTTTCTTACCGGCCGAGATCCGAAGCGACCCCCGACAACAAGAATGGCCCGCAGCATCCGGCGGGATCCGCTCCGAAAACGCGGAGCGCCGCGCCGTGCTGGAGCTGCTGCGCCCCTGGCGGCTCACTCGCCGTACCGGCAAGCCGCTTACGCGCGCCTGCCCATCCAGGCCCGCCGCGCGCCCATCAGATCGGCCCGTACTTCCCTGCGGTGGCGGTTAACGCCTTGCCTGAGGTTCTTCAGGAAGGCGTGGCGCGCCGTGCTGGTCTGGTGGGCCATCTCCACGCGCGCGCGGGCAAAGCCGGCGCACATCTGCGAGACTATGTTCTTGCGCTGGGCACCGGCCTCGCCGAGCGCCGTATTCAGCATGCGCCGTCCGTGGCGCATGGCCAGAATTTCATTGCACATCTGAGTCATGTGGTCGGTTAGCACACCCATACGTGTTGCTCCTTTCCTTCATCGGGTTATTCTCTCCAGACTCCCGCAGCGGCGCAGGCGGCTTCGCTCACCGCTCGACGCCGCCATGAGAGCCTTGTCGGCCGAGCCTGGCGGCCGTGGAAGAAGTCGCCACGTGCATATCCCGGACGCCCGGTTGGGCGCTGTGGGAAGCCCGTCACTTCCGACGCCGGCAGCGGAGTCCGGCAGACTCGCCACCATCTCCCGCCCGCCTTCTCACCAGCGGTCCAGCGCGGCTGGCGGAAGGGCCACGTCCACGGCGCGCTGCCCTCGGTCGCGGTCCGGGCGTACTGTTCGAGTACGGCTCCCGGCCGCGACCGTCGCGCACCTGTATGCGCGGCCCTGGTCTGCGCCTCGCCACGACCAGACCGTGGTGAGAAATGCGGCTACGCGGGAGCGGCCGCGGTGGCGGTCAGGCCGATCGCTTCGGCGTACTTCAGGTATGTCTCCACCGAGGCGATGACAACCCTGGCTTCCACCGACAGCAGTTCGATGCCGACCAACGACACCTTAGCCCACGCGTCGATCACGATTCCCTTGTCGAGAATGCGATCCACAACTTCCGCCAGGCTGGACGAGTCGGTCGACTTCTGCACTTTTGCCATGCTTGTTCTCCTTTCGCAGAATCCGCCCAATCAATGTTGGGTGCACCCGAGAGCGGAGCAGGACGCGGGCCACAGCCGGGGCCGGGGAGTGGCCGTGTAAGTTTCTGACAAGCAAACAGATGGATGTAGTGGGGCAGTGCGGGAGGTTGGGGTGTGGAATCGGCTCTATGGCGGCGACTTCCCGGGCTAGGGAGCGGGCGCGCGATGTTGCGGGGGCATAGCTCATTTGGGCCAAGTCATCATCCGGAGCTGGTCGAGGGTTAACCGCGGGGCAGGCCGCGGTTGCGCGAGCCGGAAACTCGAGTCGCGGCCGCCGCGCATCGGGGGCGTGTCCCGAGCTTCTGAGGAGAAGTGAAGAGGGATCGCATCATTTCTCCGACCGGTGAGGCACAATGACAGCAGCGCCCTACCAGACCATGCCCCGTGAACATCTGCTCAAGATTGGCGTTTCGGGTATCCGCGGTGTCGTCGGCGAGTTCCTTACGCCCGCGCTCGCCTGCGCCTTCGGACAAGCGTTCGGGACGTACGTGGGGCGGGGGTGCGTGGTGGTGGGCAGGGACACGCGGACGACGGGTGAGATGCTGCAGCACGCGGTGCAGTGCGGGCTGCTGGCGGCCGGCTGCGAGGTGGTGGAAACCGGGATTCTTCCGACCCCAACGATCCAGATCTTCACCGGAGCGAGCCGGGCGGCCGGCGGCATCGCGGTCACGGCTTCGCACAATCCGCCCGAGTACAACGCTCTCAAACTGTTCAACGCGCGGGGTCTGTTCTTCAACAACTATGAGCGCGCCGAGCTTGTCGATCTCTACCACCAGAGCGATTTCCACCAGGCCGCCAATGACGAGATGCAGGCGATCCGCCGTGACTACGAGAACGCGCCGCGGCTGCACCTGAACCGCGTCCTGCAGCACATCGATGCCGAGCGCATCCGCCGCTGCCGCTTCCGGGTGGCGCTCGATGGGGTCAACGGCGCCGGATCCGCGATGTCGGTGCACCTGCTTGCGGAGATCCTGGGCTGCGAGCTTCATGCCATCCACGTGGATCCGAGCCAGCCATTCCCGCGCGAAGCCGAGCCGCGCCCCGAGGTCCTGGGGGAACTGGCCGGCCTGGTTGGCCGGGAGCGCTGCGATGCCGGCTTCGCGCAGGACCCGGATGGCGATCGCTTAGCCGTGGCTGACGAAACCGGGACGGTGCTCGACAACGACGATGTGCTCGCGCTGGTGGTGGACGCCGTGCTGGCCCGCGCCCCGGGGGACGTGGTGGTCAACCTGACGACCTCGGCGGTGATCGACGATGTCGCCGCCGCGCACGGCCGGCGGGTTCACCGGACGCCCGTAGGGGAAGCGAACGTGGTGGAAGCGATTGCAGCGACCGGCGCCGCGATCGGCGGTGAAGGCTCGAACGGCGGGATCATCGTGCCCTCGGTCCACCTTTGCCGCGACAGCTTCGCCGGGATGGCGCTCCTGCTCGACCATATGGCCGCGCGGGGGGAGCCGCTCTCGAGTCTGCGGGCACGCCTGCCCCGGTACTACCGCCGGTTCGGGAAGTTCAGCTTCGGGCACGGCGTCCTGGGACCGCTGATGCAGTCCCTCGAGCAGCGGTATCCGGAGGCCAGCGCAGATCGCCGCGACGGACTCAAACTGCTGTGGCCGGACAAATGGATTCACGTGCGCGCTTCGAACACCGAGCCGCTGCTGCGGATTGCCGCCGAATCCCGCAATCCCGAGGACCTGGATCACCTGTACGGGTCCGTGGCACGCCTGCTGGAGGGTTGATCAGTGGGCGGAGTGGGGAGGCCTGCCGGTTTTCGACGCCGGCGCGTCCGGTCTCGCGCCGCGGTCTTCCGGCTTCTCGCCGGGGATCACGAAGGTGGTCTCGCCGGGCCGCAGCAGCTTAAGGCGCTTGCGGATCTCGAGCTCCTGCTCGGCACGGTTCTGCTCGAGCCTCCGGATGCGGTTGCGGCGCATGTCGTTCTCGCGGGTGAGCTCGACGTTCTTCTCCTGCAGCCCGCGGATCTGACGGCGCTTCTCCCAGAGCGCGGGAACGCCCTGCGGTCCCCAGACGGCGAAGAAGGCATACACACAGACGACCGCCAGAGCCGTCAGATAACCCGTCTTCCGCAACGCCACTTTCATCGGAGAGCTGAACCGCGATCGGCCGAAGGTACTACATTTGTTTATACTTCTGTTTCGCCGCCGAATCCACTGTTTCACGGAAAAAAATTTGCCGGGGCGGATTTTTCCGATGGGGAGGGGCTCATGACCGATAAGATTGTCGTCTTCAGCAACTGTGCGAGCGGGGAGGAGGCGGAGCGGGTCGCGCGTGCGCTGGTCGAGCAGCGGCTGGCCGCGTGCGTGAACATCATCCCGGGAGTTCGCAGCATCTATCACTGGCAGGGCGCGATCGAGGAAGCGGGTGAGTGGACGCTGCTGATCAAGACGACTCGCTCCCGGTTCGAGCGCCTGGAGGCCGCACTCCGTCGGATCCACTCCTATCAGGTTCCCGAAGTGATCGCAGTGCCGGTGATCGCCGGCGCTCACAGCTACCTGGAGTGGATGGATCGAGAGCTTGACGCGGACGGCTGAGGGGTGCGTCCGGTTGGAGATGCTCGGCGCTCCCCCGGATCCACTCCTACGAGGTTCCCGACTTATCAGTGATCGCCGCGCCGGGACTACCTGGGAGCGGATGAATCGAGAGCCCGACGCGGGCTGCTGAGAGACGTGTCCTATGATGTGAAGACCGCCATGCTCGCGCAAACCAAAGCCCGCGCGGCCGCCGAGAAGGCCAGCCACACCCGCTACTGGGTGATTGTTTTTGCCGTCACCCTGTCCATCCTGGCGTATATCGACCGCGTCGCCATTTCGCAGGCAGCGCCCTACATCTCGCGCGACCTGGGATTCGGGAAGCGCGAAATGGGCTATGTCTTCTCGGCCTTCGCCCTGGCTTACGCGCTGTTCGAAATCCCGAGCGGCTGGCTGGCCGACTGGATCGGGCCGCGGAAGGTTCTGATCCGGATCGTGCTCTGGTGGTCGGCCTTCACGGCCATGACCGGCGGGATGTGGAGTCTGACGTCGATGATCACCTGCCGCTTCCTGTTCGGCGCGGGCGAGGCCGGCTGTTTTCCGACGCTGACCAAGTCGTTCACAACCTGGCTGCCGCACGAGGAGCGTGTTCGCGCGCAGGGGATCATGTGGACGTTCGCGCGCTGGGGTGGAGCGTTCACCCCGCCTCTGTTTCTTTTCGTCTTCGGCTACATGAGCTGGCGCTGGGCATTCGTCGCTTTTGGTTCGCTAGGGCTGATCTGGGCCGTGAGCTTCGCGGTCTGGTATAAGGACAACCCGCGCCACAACAAGAAGGTGAACGCGGCCGAGCTGGCGCTGCTCGAAGGGTCCGAGAGCCTGGCGTCGGGACACAGGAACGTGCCTTGGGGGAAGCTGATCCGGTCGCGCACAGTGATTCTCTTGTGGGTGCAGTACTTCCTGCTGTCCTATCCCTGGTATTTCTACATCACCTGGCTGCCGACGTATCTTCAGGAGGGCCGGGGACTGACGGCGGCTCAGAGCGCACAGTACGCGATTTTCCCGCTGCTGTTCGGCGGCTTCGGATCGCTGTTTTGCGGGACCGTATCGGCGCGCGTGGCGCAGATGCTGGGGAGCGTACGCACCAGCCGGCGTTTGCTGGCCTGCCTGGGGTTCTTCGGGGCTTCGTCGTTCCTGGTGGTGTCGATCCATAGCCGCGATCCGCTGTGGGCGATGCTCGCGATGGGGATGGCGAGTTTCTGCAACGACCTGGTCATGCCCGGCGCTTGGGGGGCCTGCATGGATGTGGGCGGCAAGTATGCGGGCACGTTATCCGGCTCGATGAACATGTTCGGCAACTTCGCGGGCATCTTTGCTCCCACGATCGGCGGCTACATTCTGTATCACACCCGCAACGACTGGAACCTGTTTCTCTACACCATGGCGGGCGTGTATATGCTCGGGGTGCTGATCTGGCCGTTCATCGATCCGGTGACGCCGCTGGAGCGCGAGGCGGCCGAGGCCGGGATGCACCCCTAGACTAGGCCGGTGCGGGAGTTGCGGGCAGGCTGCGTCGGCATTGTCAGGCGCCGCGAGGATCTGGTCACGTCGCGCCGAGACGCTGCCGGCGGATACGGGTGGACCGAACCGCGCCGAGCGTGCCACACGCCGCCGCGCGGAGGTGTCACGCGCTCCCGGTAAGTCCCGGCGTGTACCGTGATGGTGTCGCCGGCTTGCGCCGCGCGGGCTGCCGCGGTGATCGTTTTGAACGGCCTCGACGAGGAACCGTCGTTCCGGTCGTCTCCGTTCACGGCAACGTGGAACTCGGCGGCGAAAACCGCAACCACCGGCACAAACACTAGGAGCAATCCCGTCTGGCGCGTCGGCATCATCTTCTCACTCCCGGCGTTTCCGGATCGAGGCGCAACAGCGTCTTACGGATGGCATCTCTTGTGTACGTTCGCTGGATGCTGGGCCCTCCTTCCACCGCAAGCGCCTGGCGCATCGTCTCCACTGCCGACCGGGCTTTCTCGCCCAGATACCAGAGCGCGATGGCCGCCTGAAGAGCCACGCGCGGCTCGGGATCGAGCACGCATTTCGATAGCGTGGCGATCGCCTCAGGCGCTTGTCCCACGACGACCAAGGCTTCCGCGGCGGCGATCCGAACCGCCGGAGCGGCGTCCGACAGCGCTTTACGTAACTCCTCCGCGGCGGGCTTCGCGCCGCTGCCGAGAGCCGTAAGCCCAACGGCCGACCAATACCTCACCGCGCTGTCGCCGTCCGAGAGTAATTGCAGGAGCTTAACGGCATGCGCCGGCCCCCGGCCTACCAGGTCCGCGGCATCAAACACCCTCTCCACCGGATAGCTTGCGGTGGGCATATCTTTGGGTGAGCCGCCCTCGGCGCGGCGGATCATGTCGTCTTCCGGTAGCAGCCCAGTGTCGCGGGTTCTCACCATCCAGGTTCGCAATTCCTTCCGCAAGCGCTCGAGAACCGCCTGGTGAGCCGGTGAGCCGGCCAGGTTCCGGATTTCGTGCGGGTCGGCCTGCGTGTCGTAGAGTTCCTCGGCTGGTTTGCCCGGATTCAACAGAAACGCCTGATCGCCGCTGAGCTTGCCCTCCGCGTGGAGCCTGCGGAGTTCCTTCCGTACGTGTCCCACCTCAGAGTAGAGGCTGTGCTGCATCCGCGGGCGATGGGGAAGGAAGTTGCGGATGTAGTGATAGCGCAGGTCGCGCACCGCCCGGCTGATCTCGAGCACCTCATCGACGCGGTCCCGCGTGGCAATGGCGTAGTCGCGCGGTTTGCCCGGCCGCTCCCCGAGGAACGCGCTTCCCTGCATATAGACCGGGGGATCGATGCCGGCCAGACTGAGGACCGTTGGGGCGAAATCGAGGAAGGTTACCAGACGATCCGTGGCCGACCCGGGCTTGCCCGGCGCCATCCTGCCGTACTTTTCGGGAAAACGGATCAACAGCGGGACGCGTGTGCCGGAATCGTGCAGCCAGCGCTTGTCGCGAGGCAACCCGGTGCCGTGGTCGGAGAAGAAGAAGACGACGGTGTCGCCGGCCAGCCCGTCGGATTGGAGTTGCTGGAGAAGATCCCCCGCCTGCTTGTCCATGACCGTCGCCTGCGTGTAGAGTTCGGCAATGTTGAGCCGGACCATCGGAGTATCGGGGTAGTAAGGCGGCAGCGGCGCTTTCGCCGGGTCGTGGCGTTCCTCCGGCGCCATTTTCGCCGATACGCGCTCGAATTCCTCCCGCGGGTAGCGGATCTGCCCCTGATGGGTCGCCGTCAGGTTAAAGACGGCGAAAAACGGCTGACCCGATCTCCGGTTGCGCCAGTGAGCCGTCTTGCTCGATTCGTCCCAGGCGTCGGCCGGAGCGGTGAAATTGTAATCCTGCTTCACGTTGTTCGAGCAGTAGTAGCCCGCCCTGCGTAAATATGCCGGAAAGCAGTTGATCCCGCGCGCGAGCGGGACCACGCCGCGGAGGTGCATGGTGCCCAGGGTGTTCGCCTGCAATCCGGTGATCAGGGACGACCTGGCGGGGGCGCAAACGCTGGCCGCCGAAAAAGCGCGCGTGTAGCGCGTTCCCTCGGCAGCTAGGCGGTCGAGGTTCGGGGTGTGAGCGTAGCGGTCTCCATAACAGCCGAGGATCGGGCTGATGTCCTCGCAGGTAATCCACAAAATGTTGGGACGGCTGGATGCGGCGGACGGACGGCACTCCACCAGGGGGAAGAGCCCGCCCGCGATCCACTGCCGGCGGGTAGTGCGTGATTTCATGGCTCAAGTCCTCAAGCGGTGCGCAAACGATAGCACGCGGAGGCGCCACCCGGATCTACAGGGGCAAGGGAATCTGGCGGGTCTGTCCAAAAGGCTGGACGTTGGGAGCTGGCCGGCGAACCAGCGACGCTTTACATTGGAGAGGTGACACTGAGACGGTTGATGGCGGCTCTCTTCTGCCTGGCAGGTGGGTTGTCCGCGGCTAGATTGCCTGACAAGTACTTCGAATTGGTCGGCGCGGGATTGACGCAGGTGCAGGCGCGGTTGGCGGCCGAACCTGCGTCCGGCCTGGAGAAACTGGAGACCTACAGCGGCTTTCGTCATTTTCCGTCGGCGATTCTGATGGCGGCCGTCCTCTACTCGAAGTCGCATCCCGCCAACCGGCACTACCAGGACTCCAAGACCCTGGAAACGGCCCTCGCCATCGGTGACCTGTTGGCTGCCGAACAGGAGCAGGGACGCTTCGCCGCCGCGCTCGATCGTCATCGCGACAGCTACATGTGGCTGGATGCGTTCCGTGTGCTCGAACCGAAGCTTGACAGGCAGCGGCGGGACCGATGGCGCCGCGCCTTGCTCGATTACCTGACCCCGCTGGCCGGCGAAGTCGCCAAACGGCGGGACTACCCGTGGTACGCCGGACCGTACCTGGGCACATCGCCCAATCACTATTCACTGTGGTCATCTACTGTGTACCTGGCCGGACGGGTGCTGGAAAAAAAGGCCTGGGAGAGCACAGGCGCGCAAGTGATGCATCGCTTCGCCGCGGAGGAACAGAGTCCCGACGGCTTCTGGGGCGAACAGAACCTCTCGTATCCGACCACAGGATACGATTACCTGACGGTTACCGGAGTAGCGCTTTATTGGGAACACAGCCGGGACCAGGCGGCCCTCGAGGCGCTACGCCGGAACACCGACTTCCACAAGTACTACACGTATCCGGATGGTGTGCCCGTGGAGACACACAACGACCGGAATCGCTACTGGAGCGAAACAACGTGGGGGCAGTTCGGCTTTTCCAACTTCGCCGGAGGCCGGCGCTATTCGGAGTTTCTCATGGACTCATATCCGGCCGGCAGGCTGTCGCTGGAGGCGCTCGGCCGCATGGCGCAGAATGCGCTCTACTATCGTGAAGGGGCCACTGAGCCGATCCCGCAGGATCGCGAAGACTATATGCATCGGATGACCGTGCCGGCCGGCATTCGCAAGACCGGCCCGTGGGTGGTGGCTCTTTCGGGGATCATCGATGCATCATCGGCAAGCCGGTTCCGGCTGGACCGGCAGGGACACCTGAGCGTGTTTCACCGCCAGCCGGGACTGATCATCACGGGTGCCAATTCCAAGCGCCAGCCGGAACTCGCTACGTTCTGGGAGAAGGTCGGCGACCAGCTTTTCCATATGCCGCTGAATACACGGCTCAGGATGGATGGCGAGGAGGACCGGCTGGCGCTCGCCTACAATTCCTTTTTCAGCGTGCTGGAAATGCCCCGGCCCTCGGCGCGGGAAGCGCAGTTCCGCTTCGTCATCCACCCGAAAGGCGGCGGCGCCGAGTCCAGTCTGAACCTGCAATTGTGTCTGAAGGCCGGGCAGCCGCTGGAAACCGGAGCGGGCACGAGAATCGTGTTGGGCGAAGGGGGCGTGGAACTTGGGCCCGAAAAGATCGGCGGATGGATTCGCCACCGCGGCTGGACGCTGCGGACCGACGCGGGAGCGCGGCTGGTGTGGCCCGTAAGACCCTACAATCCCTATTCCAATGCGCCCGAAACCGGGCTCCAGAATGCGGTGGGGGCGTTATCGGTGCCACTCAAGAAAGTGGACGAGACGATCCTGGTCCGTATTGAAGTGGAATGATCCACTCAACGGGCCTTGGCTAGTTTCGCCTCATAGTGCTGCCGCGCCTCGGCGATCATCCTCCGCGCCCGCTCGCGATTATCGCCGGGCCCGAAATTGTCGCGCTCCTCAAGTAGCGCCCAGATCCGGTCGACCCAGGAGATCATCAACTCGACATCTTCCTTAAGCAGGGTGGGCGCTCCGCCTGCTTCGATATAGATCGCGCCGGAGTGCGCACGTGGAATGCCGCCCCCAGTGACGCCGCGCGTGGTGGGGCCGCTCACGCGCGCCGCGAACTGCCATTCACGGTTACGTCTTCTTCCATGCGGAACGATCCCGGCCTGGGCTCGAAAGCTGCATCTGCACCATCACGCGCCGGTCGCCCGCGGGCATGCTCCAGAGCTGCGGCGGCCCGCCGCGCCGCGCGACGAAGAATATCCGGCCCTGCGCGGCTTCCCAGGCCGTCTCGATCCAGGGTCCCACATCAACGCCATGGGGCGGTGTTGCAGTTGGCGCGCCGGGCCGCCCGCCACCGGGATCTCGTACAGCAAGGAACCCCTATTCTGCGCTTGCAAGCCGCACACGACGCTTTCGCCGTCCGGGGACCACGCCGGCGTTCCGGCCGTGGGATCGGGAGTGGGCAGATCGCGCTCCGCGCCCGTTACCACGTCGACCACTTTAAGAGTGCCGGAGGTGTGCGGGATGTCGCCCCCGGGCGGGCGGCCGCTGATAAATGATGATCCTGTCACCCCGCGGCGACCAGCGGGGATGCGCATGGTAACCGGAGGAAGTGGTAATCTGCGACGCCTCTCCACCGCCGGCAGGCGCCTCCCAAATGCTGCCGAACAGCGAAAAGGCCAGACGGCTGCCATCGGGAGACCAGGTGGGATCGGTGGCGCCCCAGGTCACCGCGTCCGCATCCGCCGCGGTGATGGGAAGGAAACCGGTCGCGCAGCAACCAGAGACACAGCAGAAGAGCGGTTGCCGTAATCGCCAGATATTTCATGACCACCTACTGTACTGCTTCTGGCGACCTCCAGGTCTATTTCACTCCGGGCTGCGGCCGTGCCCGCACCGCGCTCACGCCAGCAAGAATGATCGCGTTTTCGCCGGTAGGTTGGCCCCGATAATTACGGAAACCGGACGTCCCCTTCAGCCGGACTTCTTTGACTACTTTCCCCAGCCGCGGATTCGTCCATTCGAAAGCAAAGAAGCTCGCCGGCTTGTCAGAGGAGCCTACCGCCACGGCATCGGCAGCGTAGGCGTAAGGGACTGGCGCCCGGACTCCCGAATCGGTGACTTCGAGGTAAGGAGCCTTCGTCCGGTCCCAGTTCCATTCGAGGATGTTGACGCCGTACCGGATCGGAGCCGTCATGACGTAACCGTCTTCGTAGACGATCTCGTACCAGCCGAGCAAATCGGCCGTGTCGTCGAAATTGTAAATCAGGCGGTAAGCATCGTCGTTGCGCCCAGGCCGCGCCGTGGCGTGCAGAAACAGCAGACTGGTGACATCCTGCCCGACATGGATCGCTTCGCTTGCCAGCGGCAGGGCGGCCTTCTTATCGCCCTCCACACCTACAGCCAGGGCAGTCGCCCCGCCAGGCTGGGCGATTTCAAAGATCTTGGCGCCGGCGGCGACTTTTCCGGGCGCCACGCCGGAAAGATCGATCTTGAGCATGTTCCCCGATGCCGGCAGATTGTATCTCCGACTTATGGCGATCGGCGCAACTTCATCGCCTTGCTCGCTGGGCGGGACAACGCCGCTCAGGTTGCGGCGCACCGCGGGCATGAGGCTTTGCACCGTCCGCAACAGCTCCTTGCGGTCGGGCCAATGTTCCGACCACAGGAGGTTCGCGCAGCCGAGGAACTCCCAGAGGAAATCTTTTCCGAAGTTCGCTTCCGTTGTGGCTACCCAGGAGGAGGGCCCGCCGCCGAGCACGCCCGCGCGCCGGCTGCGCTCGCGGTAGTGCGGGATCGATGGTCCCATGTTTCCGTAGACCTGCTGGAAACCTAGCCTGTCGAATTTGTCGTCGACCTTGACGCCTCCCAACTGCTCGGTCCAAAACCAGTTGGAGATGATGATGTCTTTCGGAATCAGCTTTCTGACCTGTTCGGGAGAGAGCGCGCCGGGCATCGTGTAGCGGAACCCTGCCGCGGTCACACGGTCCTTCGTGCCCTTGCCGCGCACCTCCTCCACAAAGGTATCGCCGTAAATCGCGGCACGGACGCCTTTCCTGGCAAGATGGCCATGAATCCGCTGGACATCCTGCGCGAACAGGGACACGGGCTCTTTGCCCCGGCACCGCTCGCACACGTTGATGGGCATGCGCCATTCATCGTGGCCGATGTGAACGGTGCGCGGCTTGATCACCTCGAGGTATTCATCAATGACATCAAACAGGAGATCGTAGACCTTCGGATTGGATGGGCAGTACGTGTCCGGCCACTCGGCATCCTGGATCTCGGCCAGTTCGCGATGCCGGGTGAGCAGGTAATAGCTGTGGGTCAGGGAAGGAATCTCGGGGATCACTTCGATATGGTGCTCGCGCGCATAAGCAACCAGATCGGCCACTTCCTTTTTTTCGAGCACGCCGCCATCGGCCGCGTCATGGTGGGCCGAGTCCTGCACGACGCCGTTGGGACCTATAACAGTGCTGCGCCGCGTAGAACGCATCATCTCGGCAAACTCGATACTGCCGGCGTTCACCTCCGGATGCCGGTCCAGCCGCATGGTCCCGTTCACCTCGACGATCAACGTGTTGAATTTGTAGAGCGCCATGAAGTCGCGGAGGAAGCGCTTGAAAAACGATAGATTTTCGCGGCCCGGAACGTACAGCCGGATGCCGCGGAACGGCTTGTAGGGCCAATCGCGGATTCGCGCTCCCTGCGCGTAGACGTTGCGGCCGGATTTGCCGATGAGTTGCCGCAACGTTTGCAGACCATAGAAGACGCCGCGCTGGTCCTTCCCCGCGACGACAATCGCACCGGCGCCGGAGCGCAAGAGGTAGCCCTCGTCCGGCAGGCGGCCGGTATCCGCTTGCAACCCGATCGACAGACAATACTGGCGCACAAGCGGGTTCTGCAGCGTACCCATCGCGATGAAGGTGCCACCTGCTGGTAATTTCGCCGCTCGTTCCACGGGCACTCCCAACCCATAGCGGTCGGCCAGTTCCCCAGAGAGAAAGCGCGCCAACAGGAGGTCAGCGCTGGTGGCCTTTTCCGGGACGAGAATCCGCGTGTGCCCGTTGAGGGCGACCCGCTCCTGCAGGATCTCCTGCTCTTGAGGGATTGGGAAAACTGGCGTTGTACCGGCCGCAAGTGCCCGCGTGTGAACCGCCGCGAGACTCAGAGCGAGCGCGAAGAAGGCGTAATTTAGCTGCATACTTGAAATCCGGAACTCTGATCGTACTGCGCCAGGGGCCCTGTTCCACGAAGTGGTTCCGCTGAGACCGTACAATATTGGATCGGATGGAACGGAGAATTCCCGATGAACCGACGAGATTTCTTGAAGGCGTCTACAAGAGTTTGAAGCCTGCCAGGATTTCAGAGGCGCCCGAGGCGGCGATGCACGGGCGCGGGCGGATGGACGCCGCAAGTTGCGGAAGATCATAATTCTGGTCCGGCGGTCAGCGCGTCCCCTTCGCCGCCTCCAGCCGCTGGATCATGCTGCCCACCCAATCCGCGTCGCTCGCATCGAAGCCGATTTGAGCAGCGATCCATTTTCCCTGCGGATTCACCACCCAGTTCTGTGGAATCCCGTAGCCGTCGAACAAGCCGCGCACGAAACCGTACGCGAGCAGCGCCGGGAAGGTGTACTTGTTCTCTTTCATGTAGGGCTCCACCAGCCCCATTTCCTCATCCACATTGAAGCTGATCACCTGGACGTCGGTGCGCTCCCTCGTCTTCTCATGGAGCTCCTGGAAGTGGGGAAGCTCGGCACGGCAGGGTCCGCACCAGGTCGCCCAGAGGTTGATCAACAACGCCTTGCCTTCCAGTTGCTTCAGCTTCCACGTTTTGCCCGAAAGATCCGCCAGCTCGAAGGCGGGCAGCGCCTTGGTCGGTTTTTCCCAATGCCCTTCCGCAAGCTCCTGCGGTCTCGCGTCGCGCGGCTTCGACCACAGCGCAAACGCGCTCTCGGTTCCGCCATTCTTCAGGAACACCGCCCTGGCGTCGTCCAGCAGTTCGTCTCGCAGCACACCCCGGAATAGCTGCGGCGTCTTCTCGCGCGTCAACAGGGCCGACTGGTAGTAGGTCAGGGCATCGGCGGTCCGGCCGTCCAGCGCGGCGAGCCTGCCTCGTCCCCACCAGTAGCCGCTCTCGCCGGACTTCTTCGCGGGCGACGGGCCCTCCACAAACGCCCGCAGCGATGCCGCCGCCGCGCGTTTGCCCGCCAGCCGCAGCGCCTGTAGATAGCGTAGCGCCGCATACCCGCGATATCCGCGTCCGTCCGCGATCTCTTTGCGCCGCTCGTCCGTCAGAGTATCATCCTCGAGTTGCCGCCGGTCCTCACTTTCGGCCAGTGCCCACGCCTTTTCCATCCACGCGAGAGCCTTTCCGGGCGCCCAGCCTTCGCGCAGGAGCAGGTCCGCGGCGTTCGCATATGTCCAGAGCGATGGGCCATTGCGCTCGGCGCCTCGACGGACGGTCTGCTCGGCCGCCGCGACAGCCTCCCTCTCTCCAATCTGTCTCAATTCCACGGCCAGACTAAGATACGAATCCTTCAGCCACTCCGCGTCGGTGAACTGCGCAGCCCACTCTTTCAACGCCGTCAGGTACTTCTTCTTCCATGCGAGCCACGACTCCGCGTCCTTGTGGTCCGCGGGCTCCTTGTTCTCCTTTTTCCAGCGGTCGTAGGCCACGCGGTAGGCCTGGGCACTCGACGGGAACTCTTTCAGCAGCCGATCGCGATACGTGTTAACGGCCTCCTCGGGAGCGCCGCTCTGTTTCGCCGCGCTCTCGAGCATCTCCATCCAGCGCGCGTCCGGACGATCATTCAGATTGGACAGCCGATCGAGATCGCGTGCCACCTGCCGGCGCAGCGCCGGGTGCTCCTGCGGTGGCCGTGTGCGAAACTCGAGGCCCCAGAGCATCGGGTACGCCAGCAGCTCCTTTGCATCGGTCTCCTTCTCGAGCCGTGCCCGCAGCGCCCTGGCGATGGCTGCCTGAGTTGCCGGGCTCGCCACCTTGGACATCACCCACTCGGAGCTGCCGGTGATCCGGTCAGGGCAGGCCTGCGCATAATTGTCGAACGCCTGGCGCGCCTTCTCTTTGTCGGCGAACTTCCCGGCCTGGTAGATATCCGCCAGCTTGAGCGCAGCCCAGGGGTAGTCGGGCGCCACCTGGCGCGCTTTCTCGAGCAGTGCGATGGCACGTTTGGTATCGAGCCGGTGCAGCGCCTCTGCCCCGAGCGTCAGCGCCATCGGGTCATCGCTGCGCGTTTCCGCGTTCTTCACGTAGGCGTCGCGCACCGCGGGCCACTGATCCGGCAGGCTCCAGCGATACGTCTGCATCCGCGCCCGCTGCACTTCGATGGCCCCGGGATATTTCGCCGCGAGGACGTTCAGCTTCGCCACCCGTTCACTGAGAGGCGCCCGGTAGTTCTCCTGCCAATTCGACAATGCGTCCCGGACCTCCCGGCTGGGCGCGCACGGCGCTCCGGCCCACGCCGGCCACGCCGCGAGAAACAGCAACGCATAAGGTCTCATCCCGCAAACCTCCCTGCGACGCCCGCCCCTGACAATGGGACCGGTGCTGTCTCCATCGTAGTTCCGATCGTGTGGAAGCGGGGACGCGGTCCTCGAAAGTAGGTGGCGTCGCCGAGCTAGGGTTGTGCGCCGGAGCGGCCCAGCCGGAGCGAGTTGGCAATGACCGAGAGGCTCGACACGACCATGGCGGCGGCGGCCATGATCGGGTTCAGGATGCCGGCGACGGCGAGCGTGATGCCGGCGGTGTTGTAAAAGAAGGCCCAGAAGAGGTTCTGCCGCACGATGCGATAGGCGCGGCGCGCGATCTCGAAGGTATCGCCCACGGGCGCGACCGAGCTGCTCATGAGCACTACCGGCGCGGCCTGCATGGCGATATCCGTTCCGGATCCGAGCGCGATCCCGAGATCGGCGGCAGCGAGCGCGGGCGCATCGTTGATCCCGTCGCCCACCATGGCGACGGCCGAGCCATCCGCCTGGAAGCGGCGCACGGCTTCGGCCTTGTGCGCCGGCAGGACACCGCGGCCGCGACCAAGGCATGAAACCTCAAGGCGTGAACTTCACTAGATACACGTCGGAATCGCCGATCAGATTGGATTGCACGGCATTGGGGGTCACAGGCAGATCGGAGGCCGTGGCGATCATGACCGCGATGATGTTGCCTTCCTGATCTACCGCAATGCCGCGTCCGGGGACGCCGAGCATGGTGGCGGTCGTACTGGCGCCCAGAACGGTCGAGAAAGCGCCGTTCCCCAGCCGGGTTACGTAACCGTAGCCGCCGTAGGATAGATATTGCGCGTTCCCGGCGGCGAGAAAACCGGCGATGGAAATATTGCCCTCAGCATCAACGGCAATGCCATCGCCCGTTTCGGCACCCGCTTCTCCCACGTATGTGGAATACAGCAGCGCGCCATCTGGGTCGAATGCGGCCACGAAGGCGTCGGGCGCCGTCTGGGCGCCGGCATGTAGCACTCCGGACGCATCGATCGCGATTGTGGTGTATGGGCCTCACGCCACCGGCGACCAGGTATCGCCCGCGTCGAGAGTCTTCCAGGCATAGCCGTTGACCAGAATGTAAAGCGAAGACGCATCGTTCGGCGCAACCTCGAGCTGCGTGGCTGGACCCGAGCTGGGCATGGATTTGGAATCCCACGTAGCGCCTCCATCCGTGCTGATGAACAGCCGGCGGCCTGCTGCATAAATCGTGTCGCCCGCGACCGCCAATGCGCGGATGTCGTCGCTGATGTTACTGCCGGCCCAGGCATCCCCGCTCCGGCGATAGACCGTGCCCGGAACTGAGGAGGTTCGGCTCGCGACAAGACCCGTTCCCACCAACAACGTGGAGTCGCGGCCCACCGCCAGTGACGTTGGGGTGCTGGCGAGACCCCTTCCGATCTGCGTCCAGACGTTCCCGTCTTCTGTAATGCGGTAGAGCGGCTGGTCATAACCGAAACCCTGGCCGCCTGTGCCTGTAACCGCATAGAGCGTGGCCGGATCCGCAGGATCCACTGCCAAAGCATCGATGCTGAAATCACTGATCGTGAGGCTTGGATATAGCCTGGTGGAGAAGCCCGCGTTCATGTCCGTCCATGTAGCGCCGCCGTCAGCGCTCCGAAACAGGCCGTTGCGGGCGCCACTGCCGGGGAGACCCGTTCCCACGTACATGGTTTGCGGATCCGTCGGATCAAATACGATTTGTGATACGGCGAGCCCGTCAAGTCCACTCGGGGACCACGACTCGCCGCCGTTCGTGCTATGGCACACACCTTCGGCCGTACCGGCAAAGATCGTCAGCGGATCGCGGGGAGACTGAACCACGCGGAGCACGCTCGAGGCGCGAAGCCCGTTGTGAACGGCCCCAAACGTGTTTCCGCCATCGGTGCTGCGGTAGTAAATATCGCCGCCGAGATACTGTTGCCGACCGCCTACGATCGGCATCCGGCCGTTCGTAGTGAGCCCGGTGATGTAGGCGTTACC
The DNA here is from genome assembly GCA_016178155.1 of Acidobacteriota bacterium. Classification (GTDB taxonomy): domain Bacteria; phylum Acidobacteriota; class Terriglobia; order Bryobacterales; family Bryobacteraceae; genus JACOTZ01. The sequence continues at coordinate 15,950 of JACOTZ010000223.1, read as the reverse complement.
GGTTGCATCCAGCGTAACTGAATGCGCGGAATCAGAGCCGGCGCCTCCCCACACACTGGAGTAAACCAGCGATCCACCATCGGCGCTTAGCTTCGCAATGAAAGCGTCATTACTGAGAACACCATATCGTGATGTGCGACCCGGTCCCGCTTGCGCCGCACCCGGTGTGGTCGGGAAATCGAGCGCCGACGTTTCTCCCACGACTACGGCCTCCCCACTCTCGTCCACAGCGATCCCGTAAGCAACGGTGGGATTGTGCCCGGAAAGGTACGTGGAATACACCAGATTGCCGGAGGCATCGAGTTTGGTCACGAAGGCATCGGGGCTTCCGCGTGAAGCGACTTCCTGCAATGCATTGGGGGAGACCGGAAAATCACGAGAGTACGTTCTTCCGGCGACGAACACGTTGCCGCTGCCGTCGACCGCGATGGCTTCGCCCAGATCGTTATCGGAGCCGCCAAGATAGGTGGCATAGGCGACATTGCCCGCGGCGTCCAGTTTATAGACGATCGCATCCACGGCGCCGCCGCTGTTCGCCTGAAGTGCTTTGGCGGTAACGGGAAAATCGGTGGAATGCGCATTGCCGGTGACGTATGCGTTGCCCCCGGCGTCGACCGCGATCGCCATCCCGGCATCGTTAGAACTGCCACCGAGATAAGTGGAATAGATCAGCTCACCATCCGGGCGGAACTTCGTTACGAACGTCTGCGAATAGGCGCGTGATTGTGGCTGAATGGCATTCTTCAGTGGAAAATCAGGAGAATCCGTGCGGCCGGTGACGTATATATTCCCCTGAGGATCAACAGCGACAGACCGGGTGGCCTCACCGCCGCCTCCTCCCAAATACGTCGCAAACTTCAATTCTTGGGCACACAGAAGCAGCGGGAAAATGAAGCACCACCACCGCATCGCATTCATCATCGCACGGCTGCGGCAATCGCGCGCGCAACGAGGACGCGCCAAGACACGCGCAATGTAACGGCCGCGTCGATCCGGACGCGCGTTGGGGCTGGCCGGCGGCAAGCAAACGGCGCCACTGTCCAGCAGCCCAGCCGCAACCGTCACGAAGATTGCGGGATCGCGCACGCTCACGCCGATGAGCTGTGTCTGGCCGAGTGAATCGACGATGCCGTTCATCTTGAGCTCCCGCGCGACAAATCTGTCAGGAATCACGGCGCTGCGAGGCCAGCACTGCTCCGGCGCCCGCGAGCCCCAGACCCTCGCGCGCGACCGGCGCGTGTAGGCGCCCCCGTTCGCCGCCAAGCGCCTTATCGAGCGGCGGCATCCTTTTCCGACAAGGCAGCCCGGCCACGATGGCGCCATTCCCGTTGTCGCGGGAGACCATCGGACACCAGCGCTGCCGTCCGGCCGTGGCACTCCCGCGTTCCACTTCCCTCCGCGCTGTGGACAGACGGCGGCCGGCGCGGCGCGGCGCCATCGCAGCTCCAGGCGACTTGCCGTCAACCCCGGGGTAACCCGATATAATTCACCTTTGCACGCTGGCGAGTCTCGGCGGCAAGCTTTCGCCGCCGCCGCCCGCCCAATCAGCGCACAGAGATTATGAGAAAAAAAGTGACAGTGGTCGGCGCCGGCAATGTCGGCGCCAGTTGCGCGGTGCGCATCGCCGACAAGGAACTGGCGGACGTCGTTCTAGTGGATATCCTCGAGGGCGTGCCGCAGGGGAAAGGCCTCGACATCCTCGAATCCGGCCCCGTGGAGGGCTATGACGTCAGCGTAACCGGCGCCAACAATTACGAGCCGACGGCGAATTCCGACATCGTGGTCATTACCGCCGGTTTCCCCCGCAAACCCGGCATGAGCCGCGACGACCTGCTTCTCGCCAATTACGAGATCGTGCGCGCGGCCTCCGAGCAGGCGGTGAAGTATTCGCCCAACTGCATTCTGATCCTCGTGACCAACCCGCTCGACGCCATGTGCTGGACTGCGCACCAGGTGTCGAAGTTCAGCAAGAACCGCGTCATCGGCATGGCCGGCGTGCTCGATACCGCGCGCTACCGCACCTTCATCGCCGAGGAGCTGCAGGTTTCGGTCGAAAACGTCAACGCGCTTGTTCTGGGTGGCCACGGCGATACGATGGTGCCGCTGGTGCGCTATACGAACATCTCCGGTATTCCGCTGTCGGAGCTGCTCGAGCAGGCCGTGATCGACCGCATCGTCCAGCGCACCCGCGACGGCGGCGCCGAGATCGTGAAGTATCTCAAAACCGGCAGCGCTTACTATGCGCCCTCGGCCGCGACGGTCGAAATGGTCGAGGCCATCCTCAAGGACAAGAAGAAAGTTCTGCCCTGCGCCGCCTACCTCGAAGGCGAATACGGCATCAACGGCCTGTTTGTCGGCGTGCCGGTAAAGCTCGGGGCGCGAGGCATCGAAAAGGTTTATACAATCAAGCTGACCGCGGAGGAGCAGGCCGCCCTGCAGAAGAGCGCGGCCTCCGTCCGCGAGCTGGTGGATGTCATTAAAACGAAGATGGGGTCTTGACCAGCCGTCCGTCCCCTTCGAGGACGAATAACCGGCGGCCTCGCTCGGGCCCGCCGCCTTGGCCGCGGCATGGTTCCGGCACACGGGAGGTTCGAATGGCGTTTCTCAAACAGGTGAAACTTCTGGCTCCCGCTCTGCTTCTAAGCATTGCGGCGCTTGCGCAGGAGGGCGGTGGCAGCACGCCGGATTCGCAAGTCCGCACCGTTCAGATTATTGCGGGAGTTCTGGCGGCGCTTTGTGTGGTGGCGATTATTCTCCGGCGCCGGAGCAAGAAAAAGAAGGCGGCCGCCGAGGACGATTTCTAGCCTCGGCCCCAGGCTGCCGGTGCGGCGTTGCTGCCGCTGTTCGTGTGTTCAATCGTGACCTCCACGGACAAATACCAGCTTCCTGATCGGCTGATGGCCGCCAGAGTGCGTCTTCTGCCCCGCAACGGCAACGGCGTCTCCGCCGCGGCACAGAATGGGCGCCGCGGAATCCCGCGCCTTGGCGCCGCGACCGCGCTGCCAGCGGATACCGACTCCGCCCGCCCAAAGCTTCGCATCGATCCGCGCCATGCCTGTTTCCGGCTGTTTGTAGCGGCCTCGGCAATCCATCGCTGGGGCGTTTACGCGGGCGAGCGTATCCCCGCCGGCCGCAAAGTGATCGAGTACACGGGCCAGAAGGTGAACCGCCGTGAAACCAAGCGCCGCGCCCAGGGTCCGTTAAATTATCTGTTCACTCTGAACCCTTATTGGTGCATCGACGGCAGTATGGGTGGAAGCGGCGCCGAATTCATCAATCACTCCTGCAATCCAAATCTCTACTCCAAGCTTCTCAAGAACCACATCCTCTACATGGCCAAGCGGACGGTCGAGCCGGGCGAGGAGCTGACGGTTGACTACCAGTTCGCCGCCAGCGTGGAGAAGGTGCCGTGCAGATGCGGAGCGCCCAACTGCCGCGGCACCATCAACCTGAAGTAGCTCTCCGGTGGCCGGCCCGGCACGCGATCGGTTGTCGATTATCGTTCACGGAATGAAAGTCGCGGGAGGCGGCGCTTCAGCCTGTGGGTTTTGGCCCGCCGTGCGCGCCGGTACAACACTTGTAAGACGGGCGGAATCTCGCCCGATCGGCCGGCGGCACCCATCGGAACGAGCGGCATTTCTGCGTACAATCAAAGATCCGGAGCCGGAAGAGGGGAAGGAGTTCCTGATTATGTCCACGCGTAGAGAGTTTCTGGGCGCCGCCGGCATGGCCGCGGCAGGCCTGAGGAGAGCGGCTGCGGTACAGGTGGGGCGGGCCACACCCGCGGTCTCGACGAAGAAGATACGCCTGGGCGTCGTTGGCGGTGGTTTCGGCGCCACGTTCCACTGGCACGAACATCCGAACTGCGTGGTCAGCGCGGTCACCGACTTGCGAGCGGACCGGCGCGACCGGCTGCGCCAGGCCTATCGCTGCGACGGCGTCCACGCCTCGCTCCAGGAGATGCTCCAGCGGGCACGCGATCTCGATGCAGTGGCAGTGTTCAGCGGTGCGCGCGACCACGTCAAGCACGTCCGCATGTGCTTCGAGCGCGGGCTGCACGTCGTGAGCGCCTGTCCCGCCGCCGGCAGTCTGGAGGAAGCCGAGCAGCTTAGGAGCCTGAAGGAGAAAACAGGGCTGCGCTACATGATGGCTGAGTCGAGTTATTACCGGCCGGCGGCGATCTATGCGCGCAATCTTTTCCGCGAAGGCGGATTCGGCGAACTGTTCTACACCGAGGCCGAGTACTACCACGACCGCGGCGATCTCGAGAAGCTAGTCAGCGACCGCAAGTCGCGGTTCTACGAACCCGATGGGTCGAAGAGTTGGCGCTGGGGCCTGCCGCCGATGCATTACCCCACACACGCCGTGGCCTACGTCGTCGGGATCACGGGCGAGCGCATCGCACGGGTATCGTGCCTGGGTTGGGGCAGCCCGCATCCCTGGATCTCGGACAACGCCTACCGGAATCCATATTGGAACGAGAGCGCGCTGATGCAGACCGGCAAAGGCCACATGTTGCGCTGCAACGTCTTCTGGCTCGCCGCAGCCGGTGGCGAGCGGGCGCAATGGTTCGGGGACAAAGGCACGCTCTACATGCAGAACGAGGGGGTGCATCCCGAGACCTGGAAAGACCGCATGAAGGGAAAGCAGCCGCTACGCGTCCCTGAGTACTGGAAGAGCGACATGCTGCCCGAGCCCATGCGGCATCCGAGCGGTCACGGGAACTCGGCGGCGTTCCTCACGGCAGAGTTCATCAATGCGCTGGTCGAGGACCGGGAGCCGGCGATCGACGTTTACGAATCGCTGGCGATGACGGTGCCGGGATTGGTCGCGCACCAGTCGGCGCTGCGAGGCGGGGAGCAGTTGCGAGTGCCGCGGTTCGAGCGCAAGGGGTAGCCGCGTCTTCGCGCGGTTTGGACCTCGCAGCTTCTTCTCATCCAGCTTTATTCCAGCGGCACGCTCAAGGCGCCGACCATGCCTGCACATCAACCGGGGCGGTGGAGTTACCCGCGCCTTCCTCGAGATCTGAACAGCGGTCCAGAGTGATACGAGGCGCTTGCTCGATAATCGGTTGCCCTCTATGCCGGCGCTACCAGTTCCACCGTACGCAATCGCGATATACAACCTTGCAAGCGTGGCCCTGAGAGTGAACTCGATAGCTGATCGCGGTGAAAAAACGAGTAGCCCCCGGTTCCTGCGAGTCATCAACGCCATTCGTGGGTTTAACAATAATTGAGACCGCTCAGCGCGGAGCATTCCGCGATCCACAAGGCCAGACACTTGTTTTGCCGTGCGGTGGCCGTGCCGCAAGTTGTTGCGCTGGCATCGATGTGCCTGCTGGCGCTGCTGATGCCGGCCGGCGCGGCGGCGGCTCAGCACGCAGGTGGGGTAACCGCGGGCGGCCGGCCGGTGCCGGGCGCGGTCGTTACCGCCGTTCACGAGCAATACCGGCTGGTCACGACCACCGGCGAGGCGGGGGCTTACGAATTCGAGTTAAGCCCCGGGCTGTGGGACATCCGGATCGAGATGTTCGGCTTCGAGCCCGTTGCCTATCCGCACGCCCAAGGGATCGAGTCCACCCGCGTGGAATGGACGCTGCGGGTCCAGGCGGCGCCCCTTCCCGCCACGGGAAAGACCGAGAGCGACTACCAGCAGGTGGCGCTGGCACGGACCGCTGAGGATCCGCCGAGTGAGATCGCTCCCGTCGCCGAGGTGCAGATCGACGATTTCGGCGCTGAGGAGTCGTTCCTGGTCAGCGGCAGTTTGAGCCGGGGCCTGCAGGCGCCGCAGGAAGAAGATCCGCTCGTCGTGACGCGCACGGCGGAGAAGGTCAAAGGGGCCATAGCCAAACGCGACAATGCAATCCCGGGGGCGCCGCCGGGTACAGCCCTGGCCCAGCGCGACGAAGCCGCGCCGGAAAGCCGCGGCAAGATGGCCAAGATGGCTGCACGCGCCGGCAAGTCCGACAAGCTCTTGCGCAAAGCGGCGGCGCGGCGGGCGAGCGCCGCCAGTTTTGGCAATCGCAGGCGCCGGAGCGGGCCACTGGTGCGCGGCATGGCCTGGTACACCATCAGCAACTCCGCACTCAACGCGCGTCCCTATTCACTCACCGGGGCGCTCGCGGCGAAGCCTCCGTACGCGCAGAACCGGTTTGGCGTTACCCTGGGCGGGCCGCTCCGCATTCCCAGGCTGCTCGAGCTGGAGCGCACGATGTTCGTGCTGAGCTACTCGGCAACACGGAACCGCGGCCCGTATTCGGCGTTTGCCACCATGCCCTCGGCGCTGGAGCGCGAGGGCGACTTCTCGCACTCGTTCGTGCGCGGCCCCGTGCTCGTGTTTGACCCCGCATCGAACCAGCCGTTCCCCGGCAATCGCATCCCGCGCAGCCGCTTCGATCCGATTGCGGCCGGCCTGCTCGATTACATCCCGCCGCCTAACCGCCCGGGCGCCGTGCGGAACTACCAGGCGCTGACATCGATTCCGCGCAACAGCGACAGCTTGAGCTGGCGCATCAACCAGGGACTCTCGCTCAAGCACCGCCTGTCGGGCGGCCTGAACCTGCAGCGACGCGACAACGAGAACGCGCTGCTTTATGGCTTTCACGACGAGATCGAAGGCTCCGGGTACACGGCCGACGCGGGCTGGATGTGGACACTCGGGGCGAAGCGCATTCATGACCTGAAACTGCGCTTCGGGCGCGACCGCAGCCAGGCGCTGCCCTTCTTCGCCTTCCGCGATAACGTCGCGGGACGGCTCGGCATAGTCGGCCCCTCGGCATCGCCGATCAACTATGGACCGCCAAACCTGAACTTCACCAATTTCGGCGATCTCAGCGACGGCAGCCCGGTGCTGCGGCGCAACCGGAACTGGTCGGTGTCGGACAGCATCACCTGGGTGCATGGAACGCAAACGATCGCGGCCGGCGGCGAGGTGAAACTCGGGTGGCTTGACACCAACACGGATCAGAACGCACGCGGCAGCTTCACCCTGAGCGGCCTCGCCACCAGCGGCTTCGACGGCCGCGGCCAGCCCATGCCGGGAACCGGCTTCGACTTCGCGGATTTCCTGCTCGGACTGCCGCAATCGAGCTCTATCCGCTACGGCAGCACCGATACGTACTTCCGCAACCGGGTATACAGCGCCTGGCTGCAGGACGACTGGCGCGTCCGGCCGAACCTGACGGTGAACATAGGCGCCCGCTATGACTACTTCTCACCCTTCACGGAGGAGCACGGGCGGATCGCGAACCTGGACGTGGCGCCGGGATTCACGGGCGTGGCGGTGGTGACGCCCGGGATCCGCGGTCCCTACAGCGGAGACTTTCCCGAGGGGCTGATCGATCCCGACGCGAACAACCTGTCGCCGCGGATCGGGTTCGCCTGGCGGCCGCTTCCGAGGAGCAGGCTGCAGATTCGGGGGGGCTACTCGCATTTCTACGACGGCTCGGCCTATCAGAAGATCGTCTCGCGGCTGGCGGCGCAGCCGCCCTTTGCGAGCACCGCGAGCATTCACACGAGTCTCGCGCGCCGGCTGACGTTCGCGGACGGCTTCGGGGGCGGCTCGGCGCAGAAGATCACCAACAGCTTCGCGGTGGCGCGCGATTATCGGATCGCCTACGCGCAGACCTGGAGCTTCTCGGTGCAGCACGAGCTGCCCGGTTCCTTCGTGGTGGACCTGGGCTATCTCGGCACGAAAGGCACTCGGCTCGAGATCCAGCGCCTGCCGAACCGCGCGGCGCCGGGCTCGCCGCTCACGGCCGAGCAGCGCCGCCAGATCGGCAACGCGGCGGGATTCACCTACTCGAGCTCGGAAGGTAACTCGATCTTTCACGCGGGGCAGGCACGGCTGGTGCGGCGGCTGAAGAAGGGCCTCTCGATGAACGCGCTCTATACGTGGTCGAAATCGATCGACAACGCAACTACCATCGGCGGCGCGGGCAACGTGGTGGCGCAGAACGATCGCAACCTGGCGCTCGAGCGAGGTCTTTCGATTTTCGACCAGCGGCACAACTTCACCGTGTCGGGTGTCGTCAATTCGCCCTTTGGAGAAAACGGTTGGACGCGCGGCGGCCCGCTCGCGCGGCTGCTCGAAAACTGGAGCATCAGCTCGTCGCTGGCGGCGCGCTCGGGCAGGCCGTTCACGGCCCGGGTGCTGGGCAACATCGCGGACGCCGGCGGCACGGGAGCGATTGGCAGCGGCCGCGCGGACGCCACCGGCGAGCCCATCGATGCCGGCGGCGGACCCTTCAACCAGGGCGCGTTCCGCACCCCTCCGCCCGGGCGATTCGGCAACGCGGGACGCAACACCATCCCGGGCCCCGGCTTCCTCGGCCTCAATGCTTCGATCGCACGCACATTCGACCTCGGTGACCGCAGGCGCCTCGAGTTCCGCGTCTCTTCCGAGAACATGACCAATCGCGTGAGCTACACCGCCATCGCAACCGTAGTGAATGCATCGAACTTCGGGCTGGCCACCGCGACCGCACCCATGCGCACGGTCTCGGCCACGATGAGGCTGCGCTTCTGATGCGGGCGCTCGCGCTCTTGCTGGCCGGGGTGGCGCTCGCCGGCGCCGATCCGCAGGTTACGTTCAAGTCGCAGACGAACCTCGTGATTCTCAACGTGTTCGTGCGGGATGGCAAGGGCAACCCCGTGGAAGGTCTGCGCAAAGAAGACTTCCAGGTATTTGAGAGCGGAAAGTCGCAGACGATTTCGGTATTCGAGTTCCAGCGTCTGAGCCTGGAGCCCGCGCCGCCGTCCGGGCCGAAGGTGGAGCCCGCGGAGGAAAAGGCCGAGGGGAAGCCGGCGGAGCCGGCGGCTGCCTCGGTCGAGCCGGCGCGCAGCCCCTACAAGGACCGGCGCCTGCTCGTCCTGTTCTTCGATTTCGCCGCCATGCCGCCGGCCGACCAGATCCGGGCGCAGGAATCGGCGCTCGATTTTCTGGAGAAAAACCTGACGGCGTCCGACCTGGTCCAGATCATGACTTCGGGTTCGACGCTGCGGATCGAGCAGGAATTCACGGATGACCGCGAAAAGCTGATCGAGGCGATTCGGAGGTTTCGCCTGGGTGAGTTGGACAACCTCGAGGGGGCGCCGCCGGTCGCCGATGATGCCGCGGATGAACAGGAGCCGTTGGATGCGACCGAGGAGGTCGAGCTCGATCTTTTTAATACGGACCGGCGGCTGTCGGCGCTCGAGACGGCGGCGAGAATGCTGTCGAGCCTGCCCGAGAAAAAGGCGATCATCTCTTTCTCGAGCGGTGGCGGCAAGACGGGAAATGAAAACCAGGCGCAGTTGCGGGCGACGGTGAACGCGGCCGTGCGCGCCAACGTGTCTTTCTACCCCGTGGATGTGCGCGGCTTGCTCGCCATGCCGCCGGGCGGCGCGGCCTCGGAGGCATCGCCGAAAGGGACAGGCGTATTCACCGGACTGGCGCAGCGCAAGCAGCGCGAGAAGCACAACGATCAGCAGGAAACGCTTTCGGCGCTGGCGAGCGATACCGGGGGCAAGGCGCTGCTCGACTCCAACGACCTGGGGCAGGGAATCACGCAGGCGCAGCACGATCTCCAGAGCTACTACACGCTTGGCTACTACAGCCCGGACCCGGCGCGCAACGGCAGGTTCCGCCGGGTCCAGGTCAAGCTCGCCAGCCGCGCCGGGCTGCGGCTCGATTACCGTTCGGGCTATTACGCGCCCAAGGAGTTCCACAAGTTCACCGGCAGCGATCGCGAAAAGCAGCTCTACGATGCGCTGCTGCTGGGCGATCCGTTTACGGACCTGCCGCTGGCGCTCGAAGTGAACTGGTTTCGACTGAATCCCACGAAGTATTTCGTGCCCGTCGCGGTGAAGATCCCGGGCCATGCCTTGCCGCCGGTGGAAAAGGCCAGGCCGCGGACGGAGTTGGACTTCATCGCGCAAGTTCGGGATGCGCGCGGGCGGGTCGCGGCGAGCGTGCGCGACGGGATTCGCGTGAAGCTGCCTGAGGCGGAAGCGGGCGAGCTGACACGGCGCGCCATCGTCTATGACGCGGGCTTCACCTTGCCTCCGGGCGCTTACCGCATCAAGTTTCTCGTGCGCGAGAACCAGACTGGCAGGATGGGCACGTTCGAGACGAGGTTCAGCATCCCCAGCCAGCCTGAGGGACTGCTGCTCAGCACCGTCGTTTGGGGCGCCCAGCGCGAGCCGCTCGCCGCCGCGGTGGGGGTCGCCGAGAAGAACAACAAATCGATGGCTAACCACCCCTTGATCCAGGAAGGGCAGAAGCTGGTGCCGAGCGTCACGCGCGTGTTCCGCGCCAGTCAGAAAGCGTTCGTATATTTGGAAGCCTACGATCCGCAGTCGGCGCGTGATCTGGCCGCGGCGGTCAGCTTCTACCGCGGGCGGCGGAAGGTGTTCGAGTCCGAGCCAGTGCGGGCGGCAGCCGCCATTGCGAACCGGCCCGGCGCCGTCCCGCTGCGGTTCCAGGTTCCGCTCGAGAAGCTCCGGCCCGGCCGCTACATCGCGCAGGTGACCGTCGTCGACCCTGCGGGCCAGCGCTTCGCCGTGGCGCGCACGCCGCTGGTGGTCGCGAAATAGGCTGCTGCCCGCCTGACCGCCCCGTGATTGCGAGTTCCAAGCAGGTCAGGAGGACTTCCCGCCCCGGCGTGGGGCGCTTGTCCGACAGTCGGCATCCCCGCCTCGCCCGCGCTTCTTACAACGGTCTGCCCGTGCCACACCCAGGAACCCTCGTCGTCGGAGTCCTTGCCTACCCGGATGACATTGATTCTGCGGACATTAATCCGCATTCGCCGGGTCACCGTTCAGGTAACCGGACAGGACGCTTAACGAAAAGAAAATGGTTGTATAGTTTCGTTATGGCTCCGGCAACGAAAGGATCCTTTGGTTACGGTGACTAGCAAGTCGTTGCGCCTCGGCACCTACATCGTCACCGACGCCGGTGACGAGAAGGTGCGTGCGTTTGTGCCACCACCGTTGCCGCCAGAACCGCCAGTCGAGATGCGGCGGTTTCTGGGTCTTCTGGAGCAGGCCAACCAGGCCCTCGGCCGCCTCGATGGTCTGGCATCCGTTCTCCCCGACCCTTCGTTGCTCATCTACATGTATGTCCGCAAGGAGGCGGTACTCTCCTCCCAAATCGAGGGCACACAATCCTCCCTATCCGACCTGTTGCTGTTCGAGAGCGACGAAGCGCCCGGAGTGCCGCTTGAGGACGTTCGTGAAGTATCCAGTTACGTTGCGGCGATGGACCACGGACTCACGCGACTACGCGAGGGCTTCCCGCTTTCGCTTCGGCTGATCCGCGAGATCCACGGCATCCTGCTGGCCACTGGTCGCGGCTCCGACAAAGTCCCCGGCGAGTTCCGGCGCAGCCAGAACTGGATCGGCGGCACGCGCCCGGGTAACGCCGCGTTCGTGCCGCCGCCGCCCGAGCATGTTATGGAATGCATGGGCGCGCTGGAGGTATTCCTCCACGAAGACCGGGCGGACCTGCCCACGCTTATCAAAGCCGCGCTGGCGCACGTTCAGTTCGAGACGATCCACCCGTTTCTGGACGGCAACGGACGCCTCGGGCGTTTGCTGATCACATTTCTGCTGTGCGCCGCTGGCGTCCTTCGGGAACCGATCCTTTACCTGAGCCTTTACTTCAAGACGCATCGCCAGCGGTACTACGAGCTGCTCGACCGTGTCCGGACCGCCGGTGACTGGGAGACCTGGGTCGAGTTCTTCCTGACCGGCGTGCGCGATACTTCCAATCAGGCCGCGGACGCGGCGCGCCGGATTCTCGCTCTGTTTGAAGCGGACCGCCGGCGGATCGAAAAATTGGGCAGACCGGCGGCTTCTGTTCTGCGCGTCCACCAGTTCATGCAGGCCAACCCGATCATCTCCATCCCGGCGACGGCGGAGAAACTGTCGATCTCCGCGCCGACTGTGGCCAAGTCGATCGAGCACATGCGGCGACTTGAGATGCTTCGCGAGATCACGGGAAAGCAAAGGCACCGGCTCTTTGTTTACGACCAATATCTGGGCATCCTGAACCAGGGAACGGAGACACCGCCAGGATGATATTGCAGATCCGCGAGTCCGCGCAGCAAGGCGCCAACTTGTCCTTCGCGCCGCCGCCGTTCGTGCGACCGTTGCGGTCAAGCATGCCCGGCACCTGTTCCCATGCGGCGCGCTCAATAAGCGCTCGCGGGCGGCTACCCGCATGACCGCACCGTGTATTGGAATCGGACAGCGACGCCGACCAAGCTGCCAAGGACAGGTCGCCGCAGTCCTCGCCGTCGCATTCAGCGCCATAGGTCCAGATTCATCCCGCTCGGCTGAACCTGTCCTCCCGGACATTGACGACTGCGCCATGATGCTCGATGCAGCCGCACGGAAGCAGCCGCGTCAGCCGGCTCATTTCACGGCGATGGTCACGTAGTCCTGGCCCTGGAACTCGCCGATAGAAATAACGAGCGGAACGGCAGCGCTCGGGGGAACACCGGACGGAACGACAGCATTGACTTGGAGCAATCCGCCGACCGCGTTTGGCGCCGAGCCCGCATGGAGTACTTGTGCGCCGAAGCCGCCAATGGTGACCCGCACTGGCAGAACGGGCCGCTTTGAGATATTGCCCGTCACCTCGCCAGTTGAGGTCGGAGGTTCCGTCAGGCCCTCGCCGGTTGCGAAGATCTGAATCACGGAGCCACTCGCCGCTGCGTTGGCGGGACTATTGACGGAGTTGTCCTGGTTCAGCACTGCGGCCTGTCCCCGGCCGGAGCCCTCGATGGTGAAGACTGCGGGCGCCGCGGCTGCGACGGCCACGCCCTCCGGTTGCGACTTCGTGTTCCCGTACTCGGCCTTGATTGTTACCTGGTCCTTCCCCGCGACCTCGTACGGCACGACCGTGTTGATCTGCGTCGCGGAGGCGTACAAAACGGGCGCGGCTACGCCGTCGAAGAAAACATGCGTGCCGGCGAGGCGCGTCGCGACGCGACCGGACTCGAGCGCCAATCCGACCGGATGCGCGCCGAGGCCGGCACCGTGAAGGGTCACGATCTCTCCAGGCGCTAACTTTCCGCGCACCTGCGAGGCACCGCTCACGATCGAACCGATGAGTGGGGGAGAGGTAACGACTGCCAGCGTCACCCGCACGACGACCTGACCTCCAGATCCGGTGATGGTTATCGAGCTTTCGTGGACTCCAGCGGCGGGCGGCACGGCGCCCAGAGTCACGCCGACTACGATTGTCATGGGTGTGGCAAGCTGCTCCGGCAGGGATGGCGGAAGTGTCAGCCATAGGTCCGGCGGCGACGCAACGGAGATCTGGGCGGGAGCTCCGCTATGGATCATCAGCGATTGCGATGGCGGCGACGCGCCGGTATCCGAGACTGTAAAAGCCAACCGCGCCGGCGAAACCGACAGCGCCGGCGGTTCGCTCCAAACCACAAGGGTGACCGGAACACGCTCAGGCCTGAGTGCGGTTGGCGCCGAGAGCGTGATCTCGCCTTCATACCTTCCCGGGACAAGCATGCTGGCGTCGGCAGTGACCCGCAGCGACGACGGTCCCTCAGCAGAGGCTTTGAGCCAGTCACCGCCGGACTGTGTGGCTACCGAGAACTCGAAGGTACGGATGTATGACGCGATCGACAACTTCTGAGCCGCTGCCTGGGAGCCGGCGCGAATCGAGAACAGGAGGGATTCTGGAGACGGGTACAGCCGGTCAGGCGCGTTCTCAACCGTGAACTCGACGGAAATGGTCAGCGTATTAATCGGACCCACGATCGTGATTCTTCCCGTCCGGGTTCCCCGCGTAACGCCGGCGGGGTTCGTCGTTACGGTGAGCGTGCCGGGCGCGGTTCCCGCGGTTGGAGTCACCGCAAGCCAACCGGACTCGAACGTGTCGGTTGTCGCGCTTGCCGAAAACGCCGCGATGCCGGAGCTCGTCTCGAGGTCAATGGTCTGCGTCGCGGGCGCGCCTGCGGGGATGAAGATTTGGAGGCGCTGCGTCGAAGCGTTGATCAGCGGCTCTCGTGTGACATTCAGAATTACGTCAACGGCCGTCGGGATCGCGTTCTCCGCGGTTGGAGTCAGGGTGATCGTGGCAGTATAGACTCCTGGAGCGAGGCCTGCGGGATCGACGGCAACGCTCAGTCTGGAAGAATCAGGGCATTCCCCGAACCGCTCGCAACTCGTGCCGGCCCGAGGGGTGATCGAGAGCCACTCCTCGCCGGAATTCGCCACAGTGAACTCGAGCGGTTCGGAGGCACTCACTGGCACGGTTACTTGCAAGATGCGGGGCGATGGAGGAGCGGTCCCGGTCTGCCACGTCCACGATAACGGCGGCACCGGATCGAGCTGCGGCGGGGCGATCTGGCTCGGGCGCGCCAAAGTCGCTTCGAGTGGTCCCTCCGTTCCCAGCGCAGTAAGTCCAAGCATGCGGATAGGGGCCGAGGGTTGGACTGCGGCCTGCACAGCCCGACTAAGGCGGGGCATTTGCTCAAAGTGCAGACCGCCGGCGGGAATGGTGATCGTCGCGCGGGAGAGAGTCGACCGAAGGGGCACGAACGCGCGGACACTGACGTCCACCGGGGACAAAGTCGGGTTTTGCAGGACCACCGCGGAGGCGAAAATGCCTGGTGAGGTGACCTGCCCTGCCTCGTAGCGCCGTAGCGGCAGAATCGGAATCGTGCGCGCGAGGGTATCGTTCGCAGGTAGCGCCACTAGCCCACGCAGCGAGGGGAAATAGTCGATCTGCGCGCCGGAATTGCGAATCCGGATTCGTTTGCCGGTCAAGTCCACCGGCCCGGCCAGCGTCAACTCCATCTCCTGCGGACTGATGAAACGCACCGAAGAGATCGCCGCACCCTCGACGTCTACCGTCGTCGACGCCGTGAAGCCTGCGCCTTCCACTCGCACGGGCGTGCCCCTTGGCAGATCTCCGCCTCCGGGCGTCACATTCGTGACCGATAAGCCGCCATCGACAGTGAGTTCGCCCGATCGAACCCTGATGGAGTATTCTGCGCCCTCAATGCCGCTCCAGCGAACGCTGCCCGGATTGACGGTCGGCCGGCTCTTCGCGCCGCGGACGGCGCTCGCCAGAACGGGTACGTTCACTACGGCGACAGGAAGTCGGGGAAGGCGACCGATCCCCCCTGAGGGCGACGCGAATTGAAGCTCGACGCGCCGGCCGTGCACAATCGCGGACCCGTACGCATCGCCGGCGGCACTGAACACGGCGACGTGCTCGACATCCCCAAAAACCGCAGGGTCGAAGTCGACTGTCAGCCGTCCGCGTGTGATGGCTCGCGGTCGCTCCGTCTCGATCTTGATCTGCGTCATACCCCCGGGAGGCGTCGTTTCCGCCGAGACTTGAAGTGCGAGGTCTTCGGCCGCCAGCGTCGCGCAGGCGAGGAGCACGCCCGCCATGCGTCCGGATTGTCGCAACATCCGCACCAAGTACCCTTCCGAGGAGACTGCTCCAGTAGACTTTGAGCAACTGGGGCGCCAAGGTTGTGCTTGTGAAATCACTTGGATTCAAGAACCGGGAAGGTGGCGGGTGTGGCGCAACGACTCAGGCTGGGCTTCGCGTGCTGAAGCTCAATCCAGCCCAAACACTACCATGAGTCGGCTCAGAGCGAGGTGAAACCCATGCTGGCCGCGCGTACGTAAGAGCTGAATGACGAACGATCGCGGAAAGCCCCGCGGCATCCCTGCGTGCTACAAAGCCCTCTCCGAAACTTCCTTGCGCACGGCATCGAGAATCCCGTTCACAAACCCGATCGAGTCATCCCCCGCGAATCGCCGGGCCAGCTCGAGCGCTTCGTCGAGCACCACCGCCGGCGGGCTGTCTTTCTTCAGCAGCTCGTAGATCGCCAGCCGCAGGATATTCCGGTCCACCGTCGGCATGCGCTCCGGACGCCAGTGTTGCGCGTGCTTTTCCATCAGCGCGTTCACTTCGGCCGCGCGCGC
>JACOTZ010000447.1 GCA_016178155.1 Acidobacteriota bacterium | reverse complement strand
TTCCAGCCTCTCGCCGGCAGCGCCCGGGGAGTCCGGCGGCACTGCCCCTTCGCCACTCCCGGCAGCTTCCAGGACTCCGGGCAGTCTCGGCTCGCCTCAAGCAGCGCCGCCGTCCTCCTCTGAGTCTGTCGCTGCGTTCCAACCTGCTGAATCTTCAGGAGATAACAGAGAAATTGGGTTCGTTTCGCAATCTCCTACCACCGCTGTCGTGGCCCACTGCGCCGATACCAGCGTCCAGCCGGGAGCGCTGCGGATACAAAGGGCCGTGACCACGACGCCGGTCGCGGCCGAGTGGTAGATGCGCGCCTCCGGAGCGCGTGAGCAGCCCGGGCCCAGCCCTGCTACCGTATAATCACCGCAAAGGAGATCTGTATGGATTCGAAAAATCTCTCCCGCCGCAATTTTCTATCCGGCGGTACCGCGGCTGCCACCACTTTCACCATCGTGGCGCCGCAGGCCGTGCGCGGCTCGCAGGCCAACTCGAAAATTACCCTCGGCCTGATTGGCTCGGGCAATCGCGGCTCCTACGACGCCATGATCGTCAACGCCGATCCGCGCGCGCGTGTCACCGCCCTCTGCGATCTCTTCGACGATCGCATCGAGATGGCCAAGCAGCGCATCCGCGTCGATAACCCCGCCGTCTACAAGGATTACGAGAAGCTCCTCGCCTCCGACGTCGATGCGGTGCTGATCGCGACGCCGCCCTTTGAGCACCCCAGGCACCTTGAAGCCGCTGTGCAGGCCAGGAAGCACATCTACTGCGAGAAGCCCATGGGCGTGAATGTCGAGGGTTGCAAGCGCGTCATCGCCGCCGGCCGCAAAGCCGACCCGAAGAAATGCCTTTCGGTCGGCTTCCAACAGCGCTACGGCCCCGTCTACCTGGAAGGCTACAAGCGGCTCAAGGAGGGTGCCATCGGCCCGCTCGCCAACGCCCGCGCCTACTGGATCAGCGGCGACCCATTCAAGCGCATTCCCTATCCCGACCCCAAGATCGAAAAACTGCGCAACTGGTTCTGCTACCGCGACTACTCCGGCGACTTCATCGTCGAGCAGGATTGCCACAACTTCGACGTCCTGCACTGGTTCCTCGGCGCGCAGCCCATCCGCGCCATCGGCTACGGTGGCCGCAAAGTGCGTACGTCGATGGAGATCCTCGACCACCTGACCCTGTCGTTCGAGTTCCCCGACGGCATCCACGTCAACTTCGAGGCCAACCAGCTCACACCGCCCGGAGGCGCCAAGGTCGGCGAAGAATTCACCGGCACCAAGGGCGTGCTCGAGACCTCGCGCCAGCGCCTTGTGCACAAGAAGGGTCCCAAGGAGGTCGAAACCATCCCTTCGAAGCGCGACATCACCTACGATGGCATCGAAGCATTCCTCACGCGCATCGAGCAGAACGATCCTGAAAACGTCGCCGAGCGTTCCGCCCTCAGCACCATGTTTGCGATCCTCGGCCGCACTACCATCTACAACAACGGACGGGAAGCTACCTGGAAAGGAGTGTTCGGCGCATGAAATCCCTGGCGCTGTTGACGTTCGCCGCCTCCCTCGCCTGGGCGCAGGACGGCAAGCTGCGGATTATCGCGTTCGGCGCTCACCCGGACGACTGCGACATACGCGTCGGCGGGACCGCCGCCAAATGGGCCCGGCTGGGCCACCTCGTGCAGTTTGTCGCGGTCACCAACGGCGACGCCGGCCATCCCGTGCAGAGCGGCGGGCAGCTCGCCAAGCGCCGGACGGCCGAAGCCAAGGAAGCCGCGAAGCGGCTCGGTATCGCTGATTACCACGTGATGGATAACCATGACGGCGAGCTCATGCCGACGCTCGAAAACCGCAAGGAGATCATCCGCCTGATCCGCCGCTGGAATGCCGACCTCGTGCTCGCGCCCCGGCCGAACGATTACCACCCCGACCACCGCTACACCGGCGTGCTGGTTCAGGATGCGGCTTACATGGTGATGGTGCCCGCCGTCGCGCCCGACGTGCCGCCCATCAAGCGCAATCCGGTCTTCCTTTACTATGAAGACCGCTTCCAGCGGCCCAACCCGTTCCGGCCGGATATCGCCGTCGACATCGATGACGCCTGGGAAAAGAAGCTTGACGCCTACGACGCGCACGCTTCCCAGTTCTACGAGTTCCAGACTTCGGTGGGCGCGGATGTCCAGGTCCCGAAGGATCCCGCCGAGCGCCGCAAGTGGCTCGCGAAGCGCCGGACGCCCTCGATCTCCGATTCGATCCGCAACGCGCTCGCGAAGTGGTACGGCCCGAAAGCCGTGAAGCACTACGAGGCGTTCGAGATCTGCGAGTACGGCGCGCAGCCCGACGAAGCTACGATCAAGCGGCTGTTTCCCATGCTGCCCGCCAACCCGCACGGCAATCGGTAGGTTGCCGAAAGCGGTGGCAGAGCGCGCATGGCCGAGCCGCGACCGTAAGGTGCCGCATAGCCCGCTGCGGGCTACCAAAGGCAATGAAGACGCGGCGGGGCTCGGTAGTGGAATCAATGAGTTCAGCCGCGTCTTCAGGGGAGCGGACTGCGGGCGGC
>JACOTZ010000222.1 GCA_016178155.1 Acidobacteriota bacterium | reverse complement strand
AGCTGGCGCTTTCCTCTGAGTTGGACGAACGGCGGCCGTTCTTATTTCAGCGGTTTGGCGACTATACGCTCTTGTGGATCGGGCGGAGGTACACACTACGGTAGCAGGATCTTCGGGCGTAACACTTTGAAAGCCGTGTTACCGCTTCAACTTCCGAGTAGCACGTTGTTCGTCCGCAAGCGCCGTCTCCGCGTTCGGATAGGTAACGCTGGCCGAAGTTCGTCACCGACAGGATTTCGAACCGCTTGCTGAGAAGGTGTGAAAAAATTGATTTCGGGTCTCTTTCCCACAGGCTAACCGACTGCAAACATTGGAGGCCGGAAATGGTTTTTCGAATATTTCACACCTTCTGACGCGCGCGGCTCAGTAAGTGCCGTCAAATCAGCGGAAGCGTTCTGAGCCACGACCCGTCAGGGAGTGGTGGTGACGAACTTCGGCTGGGCGGGATTTATTCGCGAGCAAAGTAGTAGCATCAAGCATGGGAGTCAGCGACTCCATCCCTGTCGAGTTCCTATTCAAGGCGCGAATCAGCGGTTTAGGACAGATTTTTCGCATTCCCGACACGCCGCGCGGGACTCGGCTCCTGGTTCCGGCGATTAACGGCACCTTTGAGGGACCTCGAATTCGAGGGGTTTACATGCCAGGTTTCTGTGCAGATTACGCGACGCAACTTGGTGACGAGACATTCTTGCCCGACGTCAGGCTTGCTCTTCAAACTGACGATGGGCAAATCCTACTTGCCCATCAGATGGGTCGCCTGAGCCCGTTTTACACCAAAGGGCGGCAGCCCGGCACGTGGCGGATCGCGTTGACCTTCGAGTCCGGTCCAGGAAAGTATGCGTGGCTGAACGAAGTTCAAGCCATTGGGATCGGCCGATGGTTGAGTCGTGACGCGATCGAATACGACGTGTACGTTGTTCTGTGACCCTTCCGGCTTCCGGCTCAGCCAGTATTTTCCGTTGGCAGTGAACAGTCCGCCGCCTTGCCAGCAGTCGCCTTTTCCATACAGGGTGAGGGCATGCAGCCACGGCGCGCGGGAAACGGCGGTCCATGAGCCGTTCGTCTCCTGTGGCGCCGCCCGCCGCGAGCAAAGTAGATGAGGTGGCGGCCATCGGGAGAGAGGTCTGCGCGGCGTTCATAGATTCGACCGCGAAGCCATTGCCCGAGCTCAAAGCGGTCGGTTTGCCGGTGCCAGCCGACGGTGCAGACGGCATTGGCGGGGCCCCTTCGGAACACGACTCCCACGGGCGCTTTTGAAGCGAGCAGAACTGCAGCCGTGCGGGAAAACCGCGTGTCATGGATCGCTTTTCATTATCGACGCTGAGTCTGGCGTGGATCGCCGGCCAGCCGCCGCGCGCCCGCCCGGCGGAAAGTGATAAGGTGCTGTCGTGAAGAAGCGTTTACTGACGCTGTTGGTTGGCGCGGCAGTGGTGGGGGCGGCGCGCGATGGCTGGTGGATGCGCGAGCCGATCCGGTGGGTGCAAACGAACCTGCGCTTGACGGATGCCGCGCTTGATCCGGTACGGCTGGCGGGCCAGCTCGCGGATTTCAAGGCGAACGTGCTGCTGTTCGGGATGGGCGGCATCGTCGCGTTCTATCCCACGCGCGCCGAGTACCACTATGCGAGCCCGCACATGCCCGCGGGGCGGGACACTTTCGGCGAGATGCTCCGGCAGGCGCACGCGCGCGGCATCCGCGTGGTGGGGCGTTTCGATTTGTCGAAGACGCCCAAAGCCGTTTACGACGCCCATCCCGAGTGGTTCTTCCGGCGCGCGAGCGGCGAGCCGGTGGTCTATAACGGCCTGTACTCGACGTGCATCAACGGCGGGTGGTATCGCGGCCACGCGCTGAAGATCCTGGCGGAGGCGCTGGAGCGGTACGACGTCGACGGGCTGTTCTTCAACATGTTCGGCAACCAGTCCACCGACTACAGCGGGCGGCCGGTCGGGATCTGCCAGTGCGGGGAGTGCAAGCGGCGTTTTCGCGAGCGCTACGGCCGCGAGCTGCCGGTCCAGCCGGACGCCGACTACCGCCAGTTCATGTTCGATTCCTCGCGCGAGGTGGCGGCGGAGATCGCGAAGCTGATCCGGGCGAAGCGGCCGAAGGCGGGCTTCTTCACGTACATCCAGGAGCACACCGACGGCATCATGTCGGAGTCGAATACGGCGGTGGCGCGGCCGCTGCCGCTGTGGCCGTACGCGTCGAGCGACAACGTGAACCGGGCGCGCAACTCGCAGCCGGGCAAGATGGCGGTGAACCTATGCATGCCGTTCGTCGATTTCCCGTGGCGATTCGCCACGGTACCGCCGCGCGAGATCGCGATCCGGCTGTGGCAGAACGTCGCGCACGGCGGCGCGGCCGCGCTGAACATGCACGGCACGATGGACCAGCAGGACGGGCAGGCGCTCGCGGCCGCGCGCCCCATCTATCGCTGGCTCGCGGAGAACGAGCAATATTATGCCGGGCAGGAGAGCGCGGCGCGGGTGCTGCTGCTCGGGCGTCCTCACCGCAGCGGCCGCGGCTTCAGCCAGAGCGCCTATCGCGGGCTGTTCCGGCTGCTGACGGAAGAGCACGTCCCGTTCGCGGTGGCCGATAACCTCGAGTGGATGAAGGACGGGCGCGCGTTCGACCTGGTGATCGCGGCCGACTGGGCGCCGGCCGAGCTGGACGGCTACATCCGGGCGGGCGGGCGCGTGCTGATCGCGAGCGCGCAGGCGCCCGAGTTCGCCGCGGGCGCGATTGTGCGGCGC
This sequence comes from Acidobacteriota bacterium, assembly GCA_016178155.1. Lineage (GTDB taxonomy): Bacteria > Acidobacteriota > Terriglobia > Bryobacterales > Bryobacteraceae > JACOTZ01. The sequence continues at coordinate 2,721 of JACOTZ010000222.1, read as the reverse complement.
TGGCCGAAAACTCAGGGTTACATGCGGGTGCGGGAGCCGTCGCTGTTTCCATCGCTCAAGAGCACCTCACTGCTGATGCTGAACAGCGAATACGTGGAGCTGGAGCCCGAGGCGAAGCCGCTGCTGACGCTGATCCCGCCGTCGATGTTCGGACCGCCGGAGAAGGTGCATGTCGACCAGGTGGAAACGAACAAGCCGGGGCTGCTGCTGCGTGGGCTTGGGCGGGGGCGGCTGGGGTGGGTGCCCTGGGATATCGGGTCGCTGTATTACCAACACAGCCTGGCCGCTCATGGGGGTCTGCTGCGCGACCTGATCGACCATCTGCTCGCGGCCGGGCGGCAGATGCGGACGAACGCGCACCCGCTGGTGGAGATCTCGGTGATGCGGCAGAAGGGCCGCACGCTGCTCCACTTTGTGAATCTGTCGGGGCACGCGGATACGGCGTATTTCGAGGCGGTCCCGATGCGGGATGTGCGGGTGGAGCTACGCGGGCGTTTCAGCAGGGCCCGGGCGGTGCGCGGCGGGCAGACGCTGGCGGCCGCGGCGTCGGGGGAGTACACGGCGTTCACGGTTCCGGTGGTGGGGAATTATGAGCTGGTGGTGTTGGAGTGAGGGCGGGGGGCCGGCGTATTTCGAGGCGGGCCGCGATGCGGGAGGTGCGCGTGGAGCTGCGCGGGCGTTTCAGCAGGGCCCGGGCGGTGCGCGGCGGGTGGGTGCGGAGGGGTCGGGGGAGGACACGGCGTTCACGGTGCCGGTGGACTATGAACGGGTGGTGCTGGAGTGAAGTGGGGATTGAGTGCTGCCTCACAGTCGCGGCTCGGAACGGAGGCTCGCCGGAGAGGCTGGTTGCGTTTGGGAGCCGAGAGTTCCGAGGCGCGCGGCTCGAGGGCGGGCCGGCCCAGGGGTTGGCTGCGCTGTTTATAGACTGAAATGGATATGCAACGTCGCAGCTTTCTCGCCTCCGTTCCGCTGCTGCCCGGCGTGCTCGGCGCCGCGGCCGATCCCCAGTACGTGTCAATATTCGATGGCCGCACGCTGAGCGGCTGGTCGATCCGCGAAGGTCCGGAATCGGCGTTCTACGTGAAGGACGGGGCGATCGTGATTCACGAGGGTTCGAACTACCCGGCGTGGCTGCGCTGGGACCGCAGGATCGAGAACTTCGATTTTCAATGCGAGTTCTTCATCCGGGGCTGGTCGGACGGAGGGATTTATATCCACGCGCCCGAGCACGGCCGCAACGAGTGGGTGGGGATGAAGGTCCACCTGTTCCAGAAACACGACCCGAAGCCGCTCGCCGAATCGGTGGGGTCGATCTTCCCGGTGGCGCCGCCGCTGAAGATCAACGTCAGGAACCAGGGCGAGTGGAACACGCTGCGCGTGCTGATGGACTGGCCGACGCTGCGGGTCTGGATCAACGGGGAGGTGGTGCAGGACCTGAACGTCGAGACCGTGGCGGAGCTCAAGCACCGGCTGCGCTCGGGCTACCTCGGGATCGAATCACTGTCCTACCCTTTGCGCTTCCGCAACCTGCGCATCCGCGAGCTGCCATCGAAGGAGCGCTGGCTGGTGCTGTACGACGGTCCCGAGGACCTGGCCGCGAACTGGACGCCGCTCGACAGCAAGGCGAAGTGGGAGGCGCTCGGGCCGGTGCTGCGCGGCGACGGCAACGGCAATCTCGCCACACGCGAGAAGTTTCGCGATTTCGAGTTGCAGATGTACATCCGCGGCAGCCGGCACCACAACGGCGGGATCATCTTCCGCGGCAACAGCACGGTCTCGGAGGAGCACTACGAGATCCAGTTGCACGACGTGCCGGGCGCGGTCTACCCGACGGGGTCGCTGTATTACTTCCGGCGGGCGAAGCCGTATCCGGCAATCGAGGCGGAGAAATGGTATCCGTTTCAGCTCCTTGTGAAAGGGCGCGACTGTGTGGTGCGCATCAACGGCGACACGGTGGTCGATTACCATGAGCTCGAGCGCAACGAAGAGGCGCCGATCATGCTGCAGGCGCACGCGAACAACCGCTGGATCGAGTACAAGCAGATCCGGGTGAGGAGGGTGTAAATGCGGCCGCGCCCCGGCGGTGGTGCGCGATGTGCGCGGCTATTTGCCGGTGAGGGCGGCCACGCCGGGCAGCTCGATGCCGGAGAGAAACTCGAGCGAAGCGCCGCCGCCGGTGGAGATGTGGGTGATTTGATCGGCGACGCCGGCTGATTTGATTGCCTTCTCGGAGTCGCCGCCGCCCACGACGGAGACCGCGCCGGAAGCGGCAATGGCTTTTGCGAGCTCGACGGTGCCTTTGTCGAACGGGGGGATCTCGAAGACGCCCATGGGACCGTTCCAGATGACCGTCTTCGCGCCAGCGATGACGCTCTTGTAGGCTTCCACGGTTTTGGGGCCGATGTCGAGGCCCATTTTGTCGCCGGGGATGCGCTCGACGACTTGCGAGTCGACGCCGCCCTTCAGCTCGGTCGCGACGACGTGGTCGAGCGGCAGCATCAGCCTGTCGCCGGCGGCGTGCATGAGCTCGGCCGCGAGGTCGAGCTTGTCATTTTCGACCAGGGACTTGCCGACGGGCTCGCCTTTGGCTTTGAGGAACGTGTAAGCCATGGCGCCTCCGATGAGCAGGCGATCGACGACGTTGAGCAGGTTGCGGATGATTTCGATCTTGTCGGAGACCTTGGCGCCGCCGAGGATGGAGATGGCGGGCCGGTCGGGATT
>JACOTZ010000221.1 GCA_016178155.1 Acidobacteriota bacterium | reverse complement strand
CTCCGGTGCTGCATACGATTGACGCGCTCGAGCAGGCGCTCATCCGCGCCTCTGATCGCCACGCGACAGCGGCACGCGCATTTCCGGCATCGTGCTCAGACCTGGAACAGAACCTGCGAATCGGTTTCTTCCCCGCGTTGTAGCGTAGCGTCCGGCATGCCGTTTACTGACGGGCGCCACCCGGAAGTGGTCACTCTGGGCCGCGACTGGGAGGGAGCGATCATCAAACATCAATTAGCCGAGGTTCGTCACCACCACTCACTGACGGTCGTGGCTCAGAACGCTTCCGCTGATTTGACAGCACTTACTGAGCCGCGCGCGTCAGCAAGCGGTTCGAAATCCTGTCGGTGACGAACTTCGGTTAGCCTCGGCTCGCCCTCGCAAGACGGTGGAGAGCAGGAGCCCGCTATGGCCGCCGCGCAAAGCGGTACACGTGCACTTCATTGGGACCGAACCAGTCGCTGAACCCGCCTGCGGATACCGTGACCTTTCGGGGGTCCTCGAAGAGCACCTCGCCGGAGGCTTCGGCTTCGGGCAGGCCGCGGAAGGTGACCTGCACAGTAGCGCCCTCGCGCTTGGCGGCAAGCAGGTAAATATGGCTCGGCGTCTCGCGCACGGTGAACTCGATGCCCTCGCCGCCTTCGACCCGCACCGGCAGCTTCGACTCGGGCGCGACCAGCGCGGGGTGCAGCGGCCCGCTTGGATGGAACTCCCGCAACAGCGGCTTGAGAACGCCATAGTAAAAGCTCCAGTTCCACTGCAGCGGGCGGTCGCGCTCGCTCCATCCGGCCTCGACGTTGCCGCCGAAGTAGAGCAGCCCGCGGGCGCCGTTGATGATCGACTGGTAGGACATATACCGCTCCTCGGCGAAGGTCGGGAAGCGCAGGGTCTTGCCCGGACGCGCGACCCCGCTCCAGCAGATCTGCAGCACCATCCAGAACGGCTTGCGCATGCCGGTGATCTCGCGCAGCCAGTTGGCGTAATCGCCGACCACACTCAGGCTCTTGTTCGGCAGGTGCGAGTGCATGCCCGGGGGATAGCCGATGGGGTAGATGTCAATGGCCGCGACATCGTAAGAGCCGTCGTAGCGCTTCAGGCTCTCGATTGTGCCGCGCGGGGCCTGCGTGAGCCACACGGGATGGCCGGAGTCGAGCTCGTGCACGATGTCGTAGAAGCGCTGCGTGTGCTCCACCGGCACTTTGCCCCACTCGGGCTCGTCGGCGGCCTTCCAGACGAAGAGGCCGGGATGCGACCGGTACTTCGCCACCACGCGGCGTAGCTCGTCCTGCGCCGCCTGCTCGGCAGGGGCCGCGAGATCGGGGATATAGATGGCACAGGATATGCCCGCCTCCGCCGAGCGGCGCATCCAGTAATCGAGCTCGGCCTCGGCATCCGGACCCCAGCGCTTGGGCAGCGACCCGCAGCGCTGGAACACCGCGCCGTTGGTCTTCAGCTCGGCATAGGCGCTCTCGCCCGAGGGCGTCCGGCCATCGGGCGGCGGACCTTTGACGAAGCCCAGAGGGAAAATGGGAATGCCGTCCTGCAGGAACACGCCGTCCGGCCGGATCGCGACGGTGCGCTCGGCCGCGCCGGCGGCGCCGGCAAGCAAAATCACCAGGACAAGACTGTTTCGCACGGGGTCAGCGTATCACGTCGGCGGCGTAGCGCCGCGTCCGGAATGGCCTCCCACGGCTGCTTGCGCGGACGTCGCTGACTTAACTACTTCCCGGCGCAAAAAGCCCGAAACGGACGAGATGGACCGCTGGCTAACGCGCGCGGCTCAGTACTTAACTAATCCGTCAGCGCGGCAACGATGAGGGGCGTCGTTGTCGGTGCGGACGAGCCGGCTTCCGGCTCGACGCTGACGGCGATCGCCGACAACGTGGTCACGTCGACAGGGCCGGGCGACAGGTACAGTGCATTGCCGCGCGCGTCGGATTGGAAGAGGCCCGCCGGCCGCGGCGCGCCTCCTTTGGGAATGGTCCACAGCTCGTAGGTCTTGCCGCGTGGCAGCGGCGGCAGGTTGCTCGCGAGCAAGAGCACGCCCCGCCGGCCGTGGACGAATACCCGCCCCTTCGGTGGCTGTGGCTGTCCCTGGCCGAACACGACGTGGCGCGTCTCGGGCTCGTTGAGGAGCGCCAGGGCGGCGCGCATCTGGGTCAGCTCGGTCGCGCTGGCTTCGACGAAACGGCGCGCTTCGGCCAATTCGCCGGCCTTGCGGCGATCCTGCACGCCCAAATACACGACTGCGATCAGCATCGCGGCAAAGGCGGCCGGCCAGCCGGTCATCCACGCCCATCGACTCTCCCGCGCCCCCACGCTGGCGAGCACCTTGCGGCGGAGCTTTGGCGAGGGCCGGACATCGGGAGCAAGCGCCAGCATCTGCGTGTTCAGCGCGGCCGCGCGTCTCACCCCGGCCGTACAGGTCTCGCAGCCGCGGCGGAGGTGCGCCTCAATCTCGGCTCGCTCGGGATCTTCGAGCAGACCCAGGGCGTGCAGCTCGTAGGCCTCCCGCAGTTCGTCGCAGATCATACCGCCGCCGCCCGTAACTCTTCCCGCAGCACCTGGAGCGCGCTGCGCACCCAAGTCTTCACCGTGCCGAGCGGCTGCTTGATGCGCTCGGCCATTTCGCGTTGAGACAGGCCCTCGTAGTAGGCGAGCTCGATCACCAGCCTTTGGTGCGGATTGAGCCGCTCGAAGGCGTGTTGCAAGTGGCGGGCGCGATCTCGATTCAGCACCTCGCGCTCGAGATCGGTGAACATCGATGGATGTTCGTTCGCCTCGAGCTCAACCGCGCTCTGGGCCATGCGGCCGTCCACCGACCGCAGGTAGTCAATGGCGCGGTTGCGCGCCACCGCGAGCACCCAGGGCCCGAGCGCGCCCCGCTCCGGGTCGAAGCCCTGGACGCGGTTCCATACGCGCAAAAAGCTCTCCTGCACGAGGTCCTCTGCAACCGCCGCATCCTTCACGATGCGAAAGATCAGAGAGTAGGCGAGCCGGCCGTAGCGATCGTAGAGGTCGGCCATGGCTTGCGGATCGCGGCGCTGCAGGCGCGCGGCGAGCTCGCGGTCGCCCTCGCTCAGCAGCGCAAACAGGAACGCCAGCAACATCTATCGAAACCTACGCATTTTACGGCAGTTCGGATGCGAGTGTGCCGAACTCACGAAAGCAACGCCCGCACACACAACACGGAACGACTCAAACCTGCACACAGTCCCTCCGTTCTCAAGCCTGAACAGATTACCACAAAAAGCCTGCGGACGAGTTCGGGCGGCAATGAATCCGGCTACAATACCGGCATGGACTCTCTCACCCGCCGCGATTTTGCCCGGGCCGTCGCCGCCGGCCCGCTCGCTGTCCGGTCGGCTCGTGCCGCGGACGCGATGCCGACCCGCCGGCTCGGCAGGATCCGCTTCCAGGCCGGCATCTTCGGGATCGGCTCCCAGCACCTGGGCGACCTCAAAGCCACGCAAGCGAACGCCGACCGCGTGATCGGTGAAGCCATCGACGCCGGTGTGAATTACATCGACACCGCACCTACCTACAACGTCTCGGAAGAGCGCCTCGGGCGCGCGCTCAAGGGCAAGCGCGACAAGGTGTTCCTGGTCAGCAAAGTGGAGACGAACACCAGCGGCGACGTGATGTACCAGATCAACGACAGCCTGCGCAAGCTGCAGACGGACTATCTCGACTGCGTCCACATGCACAATGTCGGGCGCGAGGACCGCTACCCCGATCTCAGGCAGATGCTCGATCGGGAGCGCGGTACGCTGGGGGGCCTGCTGCAGGCGAAGAAGCAGGGCAAGATCCGCCACATCGGCGCCACCTGCCATATGCGGCCGGCGCGCGCGGTGCCGGTGCTCGAGACCGGCGAGGTGGAGCTGTTCATGTGCACCATCAACTTTGTCGAGCGCCACATCTACGGTTTCGAGGAGAAGGTGCTGCCGGAAGCGCGGCGGCGCAACATCGCGGTGATCGGAATGAAAGTTCTGGGCGGGCCGGTGCGCGGCGGCGGCGCACGCCTGATCTCACCCGAGGACTACCAGGCGACGCTGCGGTACGCGTGGTCGGTTCCGGGCGTCGCGGTTGCGATCGTGGGAGTGCGGACGCCCGAGGAACTGCGGCAGGGGCTGGCGGCCGCGCGCGCATTTCAACCACTCGAACCGCGGGAGCTGAGCTCAGTGCTCGATCGTGGAAAGACGCTGGCAGCGCAGTGGGGTCCGGTGCGCGGGCCGGTGGCATAGCCACGAGCATCACGGTCCGGCATCAACTTGGGTGCGATTCACCGGCGCGAGAAATGATCGTAGCCTCGCGGCTCCAGCCGCTCACCGCGGAATCGCACCTCGCCTGCGGGGCCGTTGACGATACGGCCGATGCGAATGGCGCCGGGCACCGCCGCGCGCGCCGTGAAGAGCAGTTCATAGTCCTCACCGCCGTGCAATGCCTGATCGAGGGTTGCGCCCGGGGCCATGGGTACCTCATCGAGCTCCGCCGCGACCCCCGAAGCGAGGCAGAGCCGGTGCAGATCGAGCGCCAGCCCGTCACTCACATCCATTGCCGCCCTCGCCCGGCCGCGGAGCGTACGCCCGAACTCCAGTCGCGGCTGGATCGCATCGGCATAGCCTCGCGCGGCTGCGCCCCCGAGCGGCCCCGACACAAAGATGTCGTCCACGCGCCGCGCCCGGTCCCGCCGCAACGCCTCGCCCCTCGGCGCCTCGCCGCAGACGACAATGTCCCCCGCGAGCTTCCCGGCGCGCGCCAGATCGCCGCCCGCCAGCACGGTTCCGGTCTCCCGCGCCAGCTTCAGCAGACCCCGGTAAAAGCGCTTCACCCACGCCTCATCGGCCCACTCGGGTACCGCCAGCGATAGAAGGCAGATTCGCGGATCGCCGCCCATGGCTGCTATGTCGCTCAGGCCTCGGGCGAGCACGTTATGCCCGAGCCGCTCGGCCGGCTGCCCGCGCCGGAAATGCACGTCTTCGATGAGCATGTCAGTGGTGAGCAGCAGGTCCACGCTGGCGCCCCGCGGCCGGTAGATCGCGCAATCGTCGCCGATGCCCGCCGCCAGGCCCGGGCGCCGGCCGCGCGCCTGGCGCCGAACCCACGCGACCAGATCGAGCTCGTTCACCGCGCGGCCATCGGCTCGGCGAAGACGAGTCCCGCCGGGAGTTCTTCGCCGAAGATCCGGCCGAGGGTCGCGGCGTCGCGCGCCTCCTCGCCTTCGAGCACGGCGAGCAGGTCCGCTTTGTCTTTCAGCCGCGCCCGCACGATGTTGAGTGTGGCGCCTGGAAGATCGCGCGTGACCTCGCCGGTCACCTGTGCGATCGAAGCCAGGACCTCCTCCGCGCCGGGCGCCTTGATCAGCGCGTCCACCCACCGGGCCGCCGTCACGGGCGAGACAACCTGGTTGATCGGCCCGTACAGCAGCCGGCGCGCGCCCAGCCGCGACAGGCACCAGAAGTCGCTCGGGCCGGCTTCGCCGGACTTCACCTTCTTCAGCAGCGCCTCGCCGAGATCCGTCTTGGTCTGCAGCGGCAGCAGCTCGAGCGACGCGGCCGTCCGCCACATCTCGCGCAGCAGACTCGTGTTCAATCGCACGCGCTTGCCGGCCTTGGGCAGCAGAAACGGCGAGAGCCGCTGGAACAGGTCGATCTGCTGGTTGCGATTCAGCCCGCCCGCGAGGCGGCCCCAGAAGATCCACCACTGGGTTTCGGCTTCCACCTGGTTGGGGAAGCGCATTCCGGAGGCGTAAATGCGCCGCGCCTGTTCGATGCGGAAGTCGTCGCCCGGATAGCCGAAACCCGGACGCAGACAGAAACCGCAGAGATTGAACCAGCGCGCCTCGTGCGCCGGTGATCGTGAGCGCCCGCCCGCCAGCTCGATCATCCAATCGGCGAGCTGGCGCAGGTTGGCCAGCGGCCACGAGTTGCGGCCCAGGGCCAGCGCCTGCTCGAGCTTCGATGGCAGCTCCGGCGGCTCGAGCGCGCCGTCGGGCTCAAAGGTCGCTCGCAACAGCTCGTGCGCCGCGCGCATCCCCGCTTCGCTGACCACCGCCGCCGGTCTTTGCGGGGCGGCCTGCGCCTGCTTGCGCAGCTCGAACTGCAGCCGCCAGCGATGCTCGCTCACGCGGGATTCCGCCCAGATCTCCAGCGTGCCGACTTCGTTCAGCCTCGCGCCCAGTTTCACCGGGATCAGCTTTTCTTCAGTCTTCCTGCCGAAGCGGATCACCGCATTCAGGGGCGCGTGCTGATGCAGGTTGCCGTCCAGCTCCTCGGGCGCGAAGTCGATCAGATCCCCGACCTGGTCCTCGGTGCGCGTGAGCGAGCTGTACAGGCGGAAGGAGACCGGCTTGTTCGCGACAAGCTGCAGGTCTTCGCGGTCGAGCGTCAGCGCCGTCCCTTCCTCCGTGCCCCGCGGCACGAGGCACACGGTGCGCAGCGCGCCTTCACCGCCGACGCCAATGTAGTAGGCTCGCGGCAGGCCGCCGCGCACCAGCAGCCCCGCTCCGGTGGAGCGCACATAGGAGTAGTAGGCAGCGCCCACGGCCACCGCCAGGTCGAGGTCCTGGTTTTCGAACACCGCCGGCCTGCGCCCGTACCAGCGCTCGACCACCTCGGTGACGCGTTCCCGCAGAATCGCCGGAATGAAGAAACCGCCATTGAAAAGGATGGCGTCGGGCGCCTGCCCGGTTGTGCCGAGGAAGGCCGCGAGATGGCGCGTGATGGCCGGGTCAGAGACGTACGGCAATCCCAGTTCGCGAAACAAGCTGCGCTTTTCCTCCTTCGGCTGATCGTTGACATCGCAGAACGGCAGGAATCCGTCGAGCGCAAGCTCCAGCGCCTCGGCGCGCGTGATCTCGCTCTTCATGGTGCCGCCGACCAGGCCGGTGCCTGCTCCGAGCACCGTTACTTCCACCTTGTCGAGCTTCGCATCGCCGAGCAGGCGCTCCTTCGCGGCCGCGCACTGCCGCCGCAGCGCGCTCCGCTGCCGCAGCGACAGCGGCACGCCGAGCTTCGCCTCCACCAGCCAGGCGAAGGTCAAGTCCAGATTGTCGCCGCCGAGCAGCAGGTGCTTGCCGACCGCGGTGCGAGTGAACTCGACGCGGTCGCCCTCGCGGCTGACGCGGATGAGAGTGAAATCGCTGGTGCCGCCGCCGACGTCGCACACCAGCACCACCTGGCCGTCAAACAGGCTCTTTTGCGACTGGGCCAGGTGATTCGCGATCCAGGAGTAGAAGGCCGCCGCCGGCTCCTCGACCAGGGTGAGCTGGGTGAGGCCCGCCTCGTTTGCGGCCTGTACCGTCAGCTCGCGCGCCTCCTCGTCAAACGATGCCGGCACCGTCAGCACGACGTTCTGCTCCGCGATGGGCTCGCCGCGCATCTTCTCCCAGGCTTCGCGGATGTGCGCGAGGTATTTCGTCGAGGCCTCGACGGGCGAGTAGATGCGGCCGCTCTCCTGCGCGTCCCAAGGCAAAATTCTTGCCGTGCGGTCGACGTCCGGATTCGACAGCCACGACTTGGCCGAGTGCACCACCTTCGTCGGCACCAGCGCGCCCTGGTCGCGCGCATAAGCGCCCACGTACTCCTGGTCGCCGAGGAAGAGGAAGGAGGGCAGCGTGCGCCGCGGCTCCACCGTGTTCGAGGCCACCCACTGCGGGATCTCGAGAATCTGGATTGGCGGGAAATCCGCGCCTTCGGCGGCGACCGGATCAATATAGGCCAGCGCTGAATTCGTGGTTCCGAGATCAATGCCGATATTCATGCGCCGACCCGCTCGCGCACGTTGAACTCGAGCTTCCATCGCCGCCCGTCCCGGGCGACGCACCACAACTGCAGCATGCCGGTTTCGGTGACGACTGTCTCGAGCGTGACCGGCACCACGTCGCCGGCGTTCGCCCCATCGGTTCCGAGATGTACCTCGATCGGCGCCAGCTCCTCGAGATCGTCCCCCACCTGGTCGAGCAGCAGCCCCGGCGGATCGTCCTTGCGTACCGCGGACTGGAAGAAGCGAAACTCGGCGGGCTCGCCGAGGACGAGCCCGAATTCACGATCCGGGAATTGCAGGTCGGTGCCTTCTTCCATGGCGAACGGCGCGACCGTCAGCGCCTTCAGCGGCGCCGGCAGCCCGGGCACGGCGGGCATCGCCGTCTCGATGCCGACATAGTACGTGCGCGCGATGCCGCCGCGGATGCGCACGCCTTTCCCCTGTCGCGCAAGCCCGTAGTACGCCGCCCCGCGCGCCACCGCGTGCATCAGGTCCTCATCGCTGAGCGCGGCGGCGGCGCTCATGCCTTCTTCGGCAAGCCAGGAGTTGAGCACTTCCATCAGGCGCCGCCGGATCAGGCCGGCCCGGAGCACGCCGCCATTAAAGAGCACGTGCGTCGGGCAGGCAAGGCCGCTGTGGCCGCGCCGGACAGGCGCCTGCGAGGCGGCCGCCTGCTGGCGCAGGAAGCGCGCCAGATGCCGGGTGACCGCGGCATCGGCCGCGTACGGCAGCCCCATCTCGGTCAGACCGACGCGGCGCCGGACTTGCGGCATCTCGTGGCTGGAGGTCACCGGAAAAAAGCCGTCGAGCAGGATCCGGTGCAGTTCCTCGCGCGATACTTTCGTCTTGATCGTGCCGCCCACGACTCCGGTGCCGCGGCCGAGGATGGTCAGCGGGTGATCCTCTTTTTTATTGCCGGCGGCGAGCAGGTTCTCCTTGGCGATCCGAGCCTGCTGCCACAGCGCCTGGAACTGCAGCAGGTCGAGCTTGGTTCCCTTGCCGGACGCAAGCTGCTGCTCAACCGTGCGCGCCAGCGCCAGGTCCATGTTGTCGCCGCCGAGCAGGATGTGCTCGCCGACCGCGATGCGGTCCAGCTTCAGCTCGCCGCCTTCTTCGCTCACCGCGATGAGCGTGAAATCGGTGGTGCCGCCGCCGATGTCGACCACCAGGATCAGGTCGCCCACATTTACCAACTCGCGCCAGTTCGGGTTGCGCTCGATCCAGGCGTAGAATGCGGCCTGCGGCTCCTCGAGAATCACGACATTCCTGTAGCCGGCCTCCTGGGCGGCGTGGAGCGTCAGCTCCCGCGCAACGGCATCGAAAGACGCGGGCACGGTCACCAGCACCGTTTGCTCGTCGAACGGCGCGTCCGGCGTCTTCGCGTCCCAGGCATCGCGCAAGTGCTGCAGGTAGGCGCGTGAGGCCGCGACCGGCGAGATCCTGCCGACCCCCTCGGGAGCGTTCAGCGGCAGGACCGCCGAAGTACGGTCGACGCCTGAATAGCTCAGCCACGACTTCGCCGAGGACACCAGCCGGCCGATGTTCTCGGCGCCGCGCTTCTGCGCCAGTCGTCCCGTGACAAACGCCGGGGTGTCGTTCCACGGCAGCGCGATCGACCCTTGCGGGAAGTCGGTCGGCCCGGGCAGGTAGAGGAAGGACGGAAGCAGATCCTCATCCCGGGTCTCACCCGGATTGACGAGCTGCGGGATAGGGAAGAGCTCGACCGGCGGCAGCGCCAAGGGGTCAGTCGCGCGCGCCGCGTTGACAGAGGCGAGCGCAGAATTCGTGGTACCCAGATCGATTCCGATGATGTAGGCCAAAGCGAGCTACTCGACTTCGATTTCCGCGGGCGCGAGGATATTCACGTTCTGGTTCGGGGTCAGTCGTGGCAGGTCGACCTTTTCGGCGCGCCAGCCCTTGTGCCGCAGGATACCTTGTCCGACTTTGCCGTCGGCGGGCACGTTGCCGATCAGCTTCAGCGCCTGCGCGTCGCGCGTCTCCACGCGAGTCGGGGTGCCCTCCACTCCGTCTATGATCGGACGCAGAGTGACATAGCGCGTGAGCGTCTGCCGGCAGTCGCCGTGCAGCGTGCGGACGGCCGCGCCCACCTGTTCATCCTCGTAGCCGGAGATATCTTCCATCAGGAAATCGATCAGCCGTGAGTCGCGCTGGAGAATGGCGAGCATCTGCAGCGCGCCTTCGCTGGTCCGCACCTCGACTGTGGGTTTCGGCGCGGGTTTGGGCGCTTCGGCCTGCTTCGAGTATCCATAGGCTTGGGCGACTGCTTCGGGCAGGCGGTCGCCGAACAGAATAGCGAAGAACGCCTTAAACGCAAGACTGATGCGTGACAATAAGAGGCTCCCTCAGCGATTAGGATAGCGCGGCGGCGGGTTGGCGCCGCCGCCGGTCGAGCCTGGCCGGCTTTGCGGCGCTCCTAGTGGCAGCCCGTAAGCCCTTGGCTCCTATAATCAAACTATGTCCCGCCGAACCTTCGGCCTGCTGCTCGTCGTATGCGCGGCGCTGTTAACGGGCCAGCAGCGAAAAGAGATCGAGAAACCGGCGAGACATCCGAGCAGGGGGCTGCGCGGGGCACTGGCCGCCGGCAGCGAGTTCTCACTCGAGGCCGGCATGCGCACGTATCACAATGGCGGCAACGCCGTCGATGCCGGCGTGGCCACGATGTTCGCCGCCGCGGTCGCCGAGTTCTCCCACTTCGGGTTCGGCGGCGAGGCGCCCATTCTCATCCGGGGCGGGGATGGCCGCGTGCACGCCATCGCCGGCGTCGGCACCATGCCGAAACTCGCCACCGCCGAGTTCTTCCGCGCCCGCCACCTGCAGCCGGGCGAGATCCTCTGGGTGGAGCCGGGTGGACTGAAAGGCATCATCCCGGTGGCGGGCATGATGCCTGCCCTGGTGCCCGGCATGGTCGATGCGGGCCTGCTCGCCTTGCGCGAGTTCGGCATGCTCTCCTTCGGCGACGTGATCGCGCCCGCCATCCAGCTCGCGGACGGCTTTCCGATCGACGAGGTGCGCTCGATGGCGATCGCCCGCAGCCGGCGTTTCTTCGACCTATGGCCGGCGTCGCGGCAGACCTTCATGCCGAATGGCCACGTGCCCGCGCCGGGCGAGGTCTTCCGCCAGCCCAACCTCGCCCGCACTCTTCGCGCTATGGCCGAAGTCGAGGCACGCTCGTTGAAAGCGGGCGCCGGCCGCGCCGCCGCCATCGACGCCGTGCGTGACTTCTTTTACCGGGGTGAGATTGCGCGCAAGATCGACGCCTTCAGCAAGGCTAACGGCGGCCTGCTGCGCTATGACGACCTGGCTGCATTCCGGTTGCAGCTCGAGGAGCCGGTCTCCACGACGTACCGCGGCTACCAGGTGTACAAGCCCGGATTCTGGAGCCAGGGACCGTCGCTGCTGGAAAGCCTGAACGTACTCGAAGGCTATGATCTGCGTGCCCTCGGCCACAATTCCGCCGAGTATGTCCATCGCATCGTGGAGGCGCTGAAGCTCTCCTACGCCGACCGCGACACCTACTACGGCGATCCCCGTTTCGTCACGGTACCGGCCGAGCGGCTACTCTCGAAAGAGTATGCGGCCGAGCGCCGTATGCAAATCACCGGGCGTGCGTCGCTCGAGTTTCGGCCGGGCGCGATTGGGGGCCGGTCCGGACGCCATCCGTCGGAGCTCGAGATCGCGCGCAGTGACATTGACGACGCCCTGATGGCGCGCGACACCACCTGTGTCAACGCCATCGACAAGGACGGCCTGATGTTCTCCGTGACGCCGTCGGGAGCGTGGCTGCCGGCCGTGATCGCCGGCGATACCGGAATCGCGCTGACACAGCGGGCCCAGAGCTTTCTGCTCACGCCGGGACATCCGAACGAGCTGGCGGGCGGGAAACGCCCGCGCGTGACTCTCAGCCCAACGCTGGTGCTCAAGGACGGCCGGCCGTGGCTGACGACCTCTACACCCGGTGGCGACGTCCAGGATCAGGCCATGGTGCAACTGCTGGCCAACGTCATCGATTTCGGCATGAACGCACAGGACGCGGTCGAGGCGCCGCGCTTCCAGTCGCGCCACCTGGTATCGAGTTTCGATAACCACGCGATCGGCCGCGGCGTCCTGCTCCTCGACGAACGCATTCCAGAAACGGTGTTTGCGGACCTGACCGGGCGCGGGCACCGGACCGCGCGCAGGACGCGGTGGGCGAGCGGCTCGGCGCCCGTGCTGATTCGCGTGCTGCCGAATGGCGTGCTGGAGGCCGGCGCCGACCCGTACGGCTATCGCGTCTCCGCGGCCTGGTGAGTTGCGGGCGCGATTGCGACCGCAATTCTCACCAGCGATCGTGCGGCGGGTTAGGGCAACGGAACGCTGCAGTTTCCGATACAGGCTCGCGCGGCTGCTACAGCAGCGTCGATGCAGGACTTATCGCCCTGACAGCCGCGGACGGCCTGATACAGCGCCTGCGTGCAGCTACGGATGCAGGTCGCGTCGGGTGTTTCGTGGGCAGGAACGGCCATGCGCGCGCCCAGCAAACCGAACCCGAGTGCGACGGCCGGAAGCAGCAGTCTCAAACGTTTTCGCATTCTCCAGAAC
>JACOTZ010000473.1 GCA_016178155.1 Acidobacteriota bacterium | reverse complement strand
GAGCCGCCGCTTCCGTTCCTTATCCAGTCGTACTTCAACACGTCCGCTCTCTAACATACGGGTACTATTGTACGGCGTAGAGCGGATGTAAACTCCATTGCGCCCGTCGGCCTCATCGCTAGAAGTCCGGCCGAAAAGTAGAAGAGATTAGGCACTTCCTCTTATAGCTCAGCTTGGCTTAGGCTAGGAGCCGTGGGATGGGGAGGTGCCTATGCTTGGTCAACGCAGCCGCCAGAAAGGCCTGTTCGAGGCCGACACCCAATTCCTCGACTTCGTCGGTCGCGACAGTTTTTATGCCTTCCTTGCTGCACAGCGCGGCCAGTTGTTCCGCGATGAGGACTTCGCCGGCCTCTACAACGCCAGCTGGGGCCGGCCCAGCGTCCCGCCCAGCCTGCTTGCTACCGCGCTTGTCCTCCAGACCTACGACAGCGCCTCGGACGAGGAGGCACGACAGCGCGCCTGCTACGACCTGCGCTGGAAGGTGGCCCTGGGCATCGAGCTGGACACCAGGCCGTTCGCCAAGAGCACTTTGCAGGAGTTCCGCGCCCAGCTCGTCCTGCACGAGGAGCAGCAGGCGATCTTCCAACGCAGCCTGGAACTGGCCAGGAGGAAGGGACACTTCAAGGGCGCGCGTAAGCTGAAGTTGGCGCTGGATACGACCAACATCCTCGGCCGCGGCGCCGTCAAGGACACCTACAACCTCCTGGCCGACGGCATCGTCCTGGTGCTGCGGGCGCTGGCCTGGCAGGCCGGCCTGGAGCCGGCGGCCTACGCGGAGGCCGGTGGCTACGGCCGCTATCTGGACGGACCGAGCCTCAAGGGTCAGGCAGAGATCGAGTGGGACGATGCGGCCCAGAGGCGAGCCTTTCTTGCGGGCATCGTGACGGACGCCGACCGGCTGCTGGAGGAAGTGCGGGTAGCGCGCGGCCAACTGGAGGAGGACAGCCCGGAAGACCGGCGGCTCGCGGATGCGGCCGGGCTGCTCAGCCGCGTCTTGCACCAGGACATCGAGCGACGCGAGGACGGGCCGGACCTGAGAGACGGCGTCGCCCGGGACCGCATGCCGTCCGTGCACGACCCGGAGATGCGCCACGGGCGCAAGAGCAAGGCGAAGCGTTTCGACGGCCACAAGCTGCAGCTGGCGGTCGACACCGACAGTCAACTGATTACCGCTGTGGCGGTGCTCGCCGGCAACGCGCCCGACCGGGAACAGGCGCTGCGCGTGGTGGAGGAGAGCGAAGCCCTAACCGGCTGCGCGGTGGAAGCGACGCTGGGCGATACGGCCTATGGCGACGGGGCGACGCGCCAGCAGTTCGCCGACGCCGGGCGCACGCTCATCGCCAAAGTGCCGCCGGCCAGCAACCAGGGCTACTTCCCCAAGACCGCGTTCGCCATCGATCTCGAAGCACAGACCTGCCGCTGTCCGTCCGGCCAGGTGAGCCGCGACCTGCGGCCCAGAGCGCAAGGCGACGGCATCTTTCGCTTCGCCGCCGCCGTCTGCGCTGCCTGCCCGTTACGGCCGCAGTGCGTCAGAGGGAGGGGCGGTCGCAGCGTCCAGCTCCATGCTCAGGAGGCGCTGCTCCAGGCGGCGCGCGCTTTCCAAAGCAGCGCAGCGTTCCGGGCCAGCCAGACCCTGCGTCAGACAGCGGAACACCGCTTGGCCCGCCTGGTCCAGCTCGGCATCCGGCAAGCGCGCTATCGCGGCACCGCCAAGACCCTCTTCCAGGCCTTCATGGCGGCAACGGTCGCCAACCTCACCCTGCTGGCAGCCGGTTCCGGCGCCGATTTGCCGCTCTTTGCCCTGGGTGCCTGCCTGATAGCCCTGCTGGTCCGCCACCTATGGCGTCCCGGCGACATCCCGCCCCTTCGAGCATCGGACACCGCCAGGGAGCGAGCCTCCCGGAGTCTGGCCTGCGAGACCGCCACGTCGCTCAAACTGGCCCCTTCTCGGCCAGGCTTCTAGGCGGGTATAGCCTTCGTCGGCGTCTCGGCTAGGGCGCGCGATTGCTGTAGAGGAGAAAGGTAATGGCTCGATTCCACGTTTCAGACGACTCACACACCAAAACAACGCCTCGCTGTTCTGAACGAGCTGGCGAGAGGGGCCGCTAGTTAGATTATGGTTTCCCAGAAGTCTGGCGAACGCATCGCCGGCATCCTCCTTCTGTTGTTACTGGCCTTAGTGGCCTTGAGCATTTCCATGCAGGCGGGCAGAGTTGGACTGGACGGTCGTTCAGAGTACTTCCACGGTGATGGGCCTGAAAGTTGGGGTGTCGTCGCT
>JACOTZ010000220.1 GCA_016178155.1 Acidobacteriota bacterium | reverse complement strand
GTATGGGGAGGAGCCGACGGTGACGGCGCAGGACCGGGATAAGTTCGCGACGTACTATCGGGACGGTGTGACGAATCTGGATTATGCGGACCAGCGGTATTACTCGAGCCAGTACGGTCGGTTTCTGACGCCGGATCCGTATGTGGCGAGCGGAGGGGCAGCGGATCCGGGGAGTTGGAATCGGTATGCGTATGTCGGTGGGGATCCGGTGAACTGGATTGACAGACGCGGACTCGATAAGAAATATCCAATGTGTGGACCGGGCGGGGAGAAGGGCAGTGAAGAGGAAGATGACATGTGCTACGAACCATCGCCGAGCTACGAACCCCAGAAGACCGCGGGTGCGAATGCAGGTGGCGGCGGCGCGTCGAACTTCACCCCGTTGGAGATCGCAACAGATCTCAGGGTTCGGGTTCAGGATGGTGACATCAATGATTGCGAAGCCATGGCCCTGTTCGCCGGAGAGATTGCGTCACAGCGTTGGTCAGAAACGGCCACCGATCGGCAGATCGCAGAAGCATTCTCGGTCTTTGTGCCACCCAATCCCGGTCTGGGTGTGCAGGGCACTGCTAACTGGGTCCGTTTTGGCGAACAGGCGAATACAGGATACGCAAGTGGCTACGCCGACAGCCTCAACGCAAGGGCGAGTCAGGCGCACCACGTGGCCTTCTATTTCCAGCTCGGATTCAACTATGCGATGACGGATATAGCTTCCGCAACGGCGTTTGCGATGGCTGCTGAGGTGCGGGATTCTTTGACGAGAAACACTGCATTCAATCTTGGAGATGCGCTGTTAGGCGGTGCGGCAGCCTACATCGGCGGGCAATTCCAAGCTGGCGCGATTTCCAGAAATCAGCTGCATAGCGCGATGCGTGATCTCTGCGACAGTCCGTTCGTTCGGAGGCGGCAATGAAGCTCGGGCTCATGCTGCTCCCTGTCATCACCCTGTTACAAGCATGTGTGGGTACTTGGAAGACCCATGCTATGGCGAGATCCGGCGATGTGACAGTTCGTGTACTTGTTGAGCAGGGGTTGGCGGATCAAGGGATCAAAATCGTCGTTGCTGACGCCAAAGGCGAGCGCCTCCTCCTCAATCCAGATCAGGATAGGATTGCCGGTCTGACAGAGGTAATCTTCGACCCGGCCAAGACTTCGGTGGGAGTCCTTCTGTGTGACATGCTGGCCGACAAGGCAATCGTGCTCAGCTATGATTATGGCCATGGTCGTACCAATGAGCCGTCAACAGCGTGGCAGCCACTTGCGTCCCGAGTTCGACAGCGTTACGGACTGTCAGATGCGGAACTCGCGGAATACGACAATGACGTGTTCAAGTGGAGTTGCTCACATCAAGGTAGATTGAGGTTTGAGGCCATACTCCCTTCGAACAAGGAATTGCCTCGTTGAGGACCTCCGTACGCGGACCAGCGGTATTACTCGAGCCAGTACGGGCGGTTTATGAGGCCGGATCCGTATGTGGCGAGCGGGGGTGCGGCGGATCCGGGGAGTTGGAATCGGTACGGGTATTTGGGTGGGGACCCGGTCAACTTCTCTGACCCATGGGGATTGCAACAGTGCCCGGCCCCGTGTTTTAGCATTACTGTATTTGGTCGCGATGCATCAGTGGCTGCGTTTCTTGGGGGTTCAGCGCGCGAAGGTCAGAATGTTGCGTTGCCGGAGGAGCGCGTCACCGGTGAGGAACTGAATCCACAAGGTTTCGCGGAGTTCCGAATCAGTCGGATCAGTAATTTCTCGACGACGAGTACCCATGCGGTTGGTGCCCAGAATTCACTGCGTTGGCTGCGGCAGGCCCTAGAGCTTGACGAAGACTGCAACGAGTGGCTCACGGACAATGCTGAGGTTATTAATACCCTGCTAGGTGAGGGACCCGATTCGAGCACGGTATACGCGGGGGTCGGCAATTTCAGTGACCCGAATGTCAACGCAGTAGCGGGTGTAGGTGGCACAAATCTGCTCCCCGGATCAGCGTTGCTTACCGTAAACGTCCAGGGGGCGTTCTTCAGTTCAGGAGCCAGCACTGACAATGGACGCCTTCGTGGCGGTACGGATGAGGCTAAGGCGTTCATTCTGCTACACGAACTTGGGCACCTTACGGTCGCTGCCGGATTCCAGAGTGGCGATCGGGCGCCCAACATTCAGCGAGCAAGAAACGATCTCGTCCACGAGCACTGTCAGAATACACTGGACAGAGCCGCAGGAAGACGCAGATGATATACGTGGGCAATGGTTGTCTCCTCCGGGTTGTCCTTGCCTGCCTAGCGTCTGGATTTGCGGCGCAGTCGCAAGCTGATTTGTGCGTAAGAACTGTGGTTGGTCTCGACTATCCTTGGTTGACGAATATCGCACGAGTGCAAGGGAAGGTGGAGTTGGTGGCTTCGGTTTCAAAGAACGGCAAGGTCGTTGATATCAGCGTAATGTCGGGCCATAATTTGCTCAGCGGGCCTGCGAGGACGACTCTGGCCCAATGGCGGTTCTCTGGATGCACCGCTACGAATGAGGTGTGTAAAGTTAACGTGGTGTTTGTCTTTACCTTGGAAGGTCAGTGCGATTTACCGCGCTGCGGCACTGAGTTCAGTGCTGACCTTCCTCACTCTGTCCGGATCAAAACCAAGGCGGCTAGACCGGTTGTAGATTGAGCACGCATTTGTAAGCCTCAATCACAGAATGTAACGAGTGCAGGTCCTGCTCGTGTTGACGATCATCCACCCGCCGCGAGAAACCGTCCCAGCCGCTCCATGGCGGGCTCCAGAATAGCGCGCTCGGCGGCGTAGCAGAGGCGAACCGAGCCTTCGCCGCCGGGGCCGAAGGCGACGCCGGGGGCGAGGCCGAGGCGCTCTTCGAGGAGGAGGCGCTTGCAGAAGTCGAAGGAATCGGTGAGGCCGTGGATCCTGGGGAATAAATAGAAGGCTCCGTCGGGCTTGGGGACGGTGAGGCCGGTCATGGAGCGGAGGGCGGCGAGGCAGAAGTCGCGGTTGGCGCGCAGGGCGGCGAGCATCTCGCGCAGCCAGCTCTCGCCCCAGAGGAGGGCGGCCTCGCCGGCGCGCTGGACGAAGCTGTTGGCGTGCGAGACGTAGAACTCGTTGAGCTGGGTGGCGCGCGCGACTACGTCCTTGCGGCCCACCAGCCAGCCGAGGCGCCAGCCGGTCATGCAGTAGCTCTTCGAGAAGGACTGGATGACGATCACGGCGTCCTCGCGCGTGCATTTCTTGAGGATCGAGGGGACGGGCGCGAAGCCGCCCGCGTCCGGGTAGTTCAGGCGCTCGTAGACCTCGTCGGCCATGAGCCAGAGATTGTGGCGGCGGGCGAAATCGAGCAGCCCGCGCTGGTCGTCCTCCGTGGCCACCCAGCCGAGCGGATTCGAGGGCGAGGTGTAGAGCAGCAGGCGCGTGCGCGACGTGACCGCGGCCTCGAGCGCACCGAAGTCGATGGCGTAGCGGTCGCCACAGAGCGGATGCGCGACCTGGCGCGAGACCCCGTTCACCATCTCGACGATGGCGGAGCCGTTGGGCCAGGCGGGCGTGAGCACGATGGCCCCGTCGCCGGGGTCGAGGACGCAGCGGATGGCGAGGCTGAGCGCCTGGACGCCCGAGGCGGTGATCACCAGCTCGGAGGCGGGATCGAGCTCGACGCCGTGGGTCTCCCGGTAGTAGCGGGCGATGGCCTTGCGGGTCGAGGGCATGCCGGCGTTCTCGGTGTAGTAGGTGAAGCCGTCCTGCATGGCCTTTTGGGCGGCGCGCTTGATGAACTCGGGCGTGGGCAGGTTGGACTCGCCGAAGTAGAGCTTGAGCACGCCGTCCATGGACATGGCGATCTCGGCGAGCTCGCGGATGCGCGAATGGGGCACGCGCAGAGCCGAGGCGGCGACGGAGGCCGTCATCGGACCGGCTTGGCGGCCATGAGGTCTTCGATCTGGATCAGCTCGGTCGGGTAGTCGCCGGTGTAGCAGGCGTAGCAATACTCGCGGCGCGCGTCCTCGACGGCTTGGCGCAAGCCCTCGAGGGAGAGATAGCCGAGCGAGTCGGCCTCGACGAACTGCCGGATCTCCTCGACGCTGTGGCGGGCGGCGATCAGCTCGTTCTTGTCGGGGGTGTCGACGCCGTAGTAGCAGGGGGAGATGGTCGGGGGGCAGGAGACGCGCAGGTGGACCTCGGCGGCGCCGGCGTTGCGGACCATGCGCACCAGCTTGCGGCTGGTGGTGCCGCGCACGATGGAATCGTCGACCAGGACGATGCGCTTGCCCGCGAGCAGGTGGCGCACCGGGTTGAGCTTGAGCTTGACCCCAAAGTCGCGGATCGACTGTGAAGGCTCAATGAAGGTGCGGCCGACGTAGTGGTTGCGGATCAGGCCGTGGCGGAAGGGGATCCCCGATTCACTGGAATAGCCGAGCGCGGCGGCGACGCCCGAGTCGGGCACGGGCACAACCACATCGGCATCGACGCCGTGCTCGCGCGCGAGCAGCCGTCCCATCATCTCGCGACTGTGCTGCACGGAGCGGCCGAAGACGATGGAGTCAGGGCGTGAGAAATAAACGTGCTCAAAGACGCACTGCGAGCGAGCGCGCTGGGGGGCGAAGCGCTCGCGCTGGAGGCCCTGGGGGCCGGCGATGGCCATTTCGCCGGGCTCGACATCGCTGACATACACGGCGTTGATCAAGTCGAAGGCGCAGGTCTCGGAGGCGAAGACCCAGGCGGTTCCGCCCTCGGGCAGCTCCATCCGGCCGATGGCGAGCGGCCGGAAGCCGTTCGGGTCGCGGGCGACGATCACCGAATCCTGCGAGAGGAAGACGAGGGAGAAGGCGCCATCGAGCTCGAGGAGCGCCTCGCGCAGCGCCTCGGCGAGGGTGCGCTCGCGCGAGCGCGCGACCAGGTGCAGGATGACTTCGGTGTCGCTTGAAGCCTGGAAGATGGAGCCCTCGCGCTCGAGCTCGCGGCGGAGCTCGCCGGCGTTGGTGATGTTGCCGTTATGTGCCACCGCAATCCTGCCCTTGTTGCAGGTCACCGAGAAGGGCTGCGCGTTGGCGAGCACCGTATCGCCGGCGGTGGAGTAGCGGGTATGGCCGATGGCGCGGTCGCCGGGCAAATCGGCCAGCACCTCGGGGGTGAAGATGTCGGCCACGTGGCCCATGGCCTTATGGCAGTGAATATCGCGGCCCTCGCTCGAACAGATGCCGGCGCTCTCCTGGCCCCGGTGCTGCAGCGCGTAGAGGCCGAGGTAGGCAAGGTTCGAGGCCTCGGGGTGGCCGTAAATGGCGAAGACGCCGCACTCTTCATGGAGCTTGTCGAACATGGCTTTATAGCTTGGAGCTACTCCCGAGCAGCTTTTCCAATCCGCTTTCCCAAAGCTGCTTCATTTCGAGGACTCCGCAGTCCATGAGGGGGGTCTGGCGGTTGCGGATTTCCACCTTCCCCAAGATCGTATCACCAATCCGGGGCGCCTCGACCCCGTGTCTCACCGCAATAGATTGGATGCGCGCAGGCTGGGGCGTGGATACCAGAATCCGGCTGGGGCCTTCGTGGAAGAGGAGGAATTCCGGGCGCAGGCCGCTGTCCAGAACTACTTGAGCGCCAATGCCTTTTCCGAAGGAGCTTTCGAGCAGCGCCACGGCCAGGCCGCCATCGCCGACGTCGTGAGACGAGGCCGCGAGGCCCTCGGCGACAATTTCGCGGATAGCGGCCTGCACGCGCTTCTCATACTCCATATCGAGCGCGGGGGGCAGGCCCCAGAGGGATTTGAGCACATGCTTGGCGTACTGGGTGCCGCCGAACTGCGCGTCATCGCAGCGGCCGAGGCCGCCGAGCAGGATGACGGCATGGCCGGGCTCTTTGAAATCGACGGTCGCGGGCCGCGGCGCGTTCATGAGACCGACGATGCCAACGACGGGCGTGGGGAAGATCGCCTCGCCGAGGGTTTCGTTGTAGAGGCTGACGTTGCCGCCGGTGATGGGGACTTCGAAGAAGGCGCAGGCCTCGGCCATGCCCTCGATGGACTCGACGAGCTGGGCCATGATCTCGGGCCGCTCGGGGTTGCCGAAGTTGAGGTTGTTGGTGGTGGCGACGGGGAGGGCGCCGGTGGCGCTAAGGTTGCGGCAGCACTCGGCGACGATCAGCCGGGCGCCCTCGCGCGGCGAGAGATAGGAGTAGCGGCCGTTGCCGTCGAGCGCCATGGCGAGCGCGGTCCCGGTCTCCTTGATGCGAAGGACGGCGGCATCGGTGCCGGGGCCGGCGACGGTGTTGGTGCGCACCATGTAGTCGTACTGCTCCCAGATCCAGCGCTTCGAGCAGAGATCGTCGCTCGCGAGCAAGGTCTCGAGGTCGCGGCGGAGATCGGTGCTGCGGAAGGAAGGACCCTCGAGGGGCGCCGTACGGTAGGGCTTGACATTGTGCGGGCGGTCGTAGAGGGGGGCCTGGCGCGCGAGCGCATCGGCGGGAATGTCGGCGACGACCTGGCCGCGATGCCGGACGGTGAGGCGCCCGCTCGCGGTGACGCGGCCGATGGCGACGGCATCGAGCCCCCATTTTTTGAAGACGGCGGCGACCTCGTGCTCGCGGCCGGCCCGGGCGACGAGCAACATGCGCTCCTGCGATTCGGAGAGCATCATCTCGTAGGCGGTCATGCCGGACTCGCGCTGGGGGACGTGGTCGAGGTCGAGCTCGATGCCGGTGCCGGCGCGCGAGGCCATCTCGCAGCTCGAGCTGGTGAGCCCGGCGGCGCCCATGTCCTGGATGCCGGCGATGGCGCCGGTCTGCATGGCTTCGAGGCAGGCTTCGAGCAGCAGCTTCTCCATGAAGGGGTCGCCGACCTGGACGTTGGGCCGCTTCTCCATGGCCGCTTCGGTGAACTCGGCCGAAGCCATGGAGGCGCCGTGGATGCCGTCGCGGCCGGTCTTGGCGCCGACGTAGAGGACGGGATTGCCGACGCCCTCGGCCTTGCCGAAGAAGACCTCCTCGTGCTTCACAATGCCGAGCGCGAAGACGTTGATCAGGGGATTGCCGCTGTAGCTCGCCTCGAACATGGTCTCGCCGCCGACGGTGGGGACGCCGAAGCAGTTGCCATAGTGGGCGATGCCGGAGACGACGCCTTCGAGGATGCGGACATTGCGCGCGCCGGCGCCGGGGTCCTGGAGCGGCCCGAAGCGCAGCGCGTCCATGACCGCGATGGGGCGGGCGCCCATGGTGAAGACGTCGCGCAGGATGCCGCCGACGCCGGTGGCCGCGCCCTGGAACGGCTCGATAAAGCTGGGGTGGTTGTGCGACTCGATCTTGAAGGCGATGCCATAGCCGCCGCCGATGTCGATGACGCCGGCATTCTCGCCGGGGCCCTGCAGGACGAGCCGGCTGCGCGTGGGCAGCTTCTTCAGGTGCAGGCGCGAGCTCTTGTAGGAACAGTGCTCGCTCCACATGACAGAGAAGATGCCGAGCTCGGTGTAGGTGGGTTCGCGGCCGAGGATGGAAACGATGCGATCGTATTCCTCGCGGGTAAGCTGATGGGACTCGATCAGGTCCGGGGTGATTGCGGTGGCCATTATCTGACCGCGTAGGCCGACACCATCGATTGCAGGATGACGAGGCCGTCGGTGGAGCCCATGAGCGGGTCAGCGGCGCGCTCGGGGTGCGGCATCATGCCGAGGACGTTCCGGCCCTGATTCAGGATGCCGGCGATGTCGCGGGCGGAGCCGTTGGGATTGTCGAGGTAGCGGAAGGCGACCCGGTCTGCGGCTTCGAGCTCGTCGAGGGTGCGGTTGTCGGCGTAATAGCAGCCTTCGCCGTGGGCGATGGGCAGGCGGAGAATGCGTCCTTTTTCGGCGGCGTGGGTGAAGGGAGACGCGGCGGTCTCGACGCGCAGCCGGACCTCGCGGCAGATGAACTTGAGTCCGGCGTTGCGGAGCAGGGCGCCGGGCAGGATGTGGCTCTCGACCAGGACCTGGAAGCCGTTGCAGATGCCGAGGACTTGGCCGCCGTCATCGGCGAACTTGCGGACCGCCTGCATGACGGGGGAGAAGCGGGCGATGGCGCCGCAGCGGAGATAGTCGCCGTAGGAGAAGCCGCCGGGCAGGATGACGGCGTCCACGCCGCCGAGGCGGTCCGAGTCGTGCCAGATGAAGCCGGCGGTATGGCCGAGGTTCCGAGACACTGCGAACCAGGCATCGTGATCGCAGTTGCTGCCGGGGAAGACAACAACACCAACTCTCATGGGGAAATTCCATTTTAACAGGTTGGGAGCGGGGTGTGCGGCGGAGGGGGAGCGCGGGTCTCAACAGGTTTACGTGGAAAAGACGGTTTCGGAGGGCGGCCACTCGCTGACGCGCGCGGCTCGGAAAAACGGTGCGAAACGCTGGTACGCGCTCGCCTACAGTTCCGGGTGGGAAATGACGATGCAGAAAGTTGTAGGACCATGCGAGCCATTTGCGTATTCACCTTAGTCCTAGCCCTTGGGGCGGGGCTGCGGGCGCAGTCGCGCCTGGATATCACGATCGTTGAAGGCGACCGCGCGACCAACAGTCTCGCGTATGGCATCGCCAAGCCCATTGTCGTCGAGGTCAAGGACCAGAGCGGCAAGCCGGTGGAGAAGGCCGCGGTCACGGCGATTCTTCCGGCGCTCGGCACCGGCGGACACTTCGGCGGCAATGTCGTGACGGGGCGGTCCGCCGGCGACACCATCGAAACGAAACATACCGATGAGCACGGGCGGGTGGCGTTCCGCAACATCCACCTGCGCGAGCTCGAGGGGGAATTCCCGATCCGGATTGTCGCGGCGCATCAGAACCTGAGCGCCAGCGTGACCGCGACGCAGACGAACGCACGGGTGGCGGCGCCGCCGAAGGCACGGTCCTCGAGGCGCAAGCTCACGATTCTCGCGATTGCCGGAGCGGGCGCGGCCGCCGGCCTGGCGGCCGCCTTCCACAACGGCGACGAAAACGAAACTCGCCCGGCGGTTTTCAACACAACGCCGGGCATGCCTGTGTTTACCGGTCCTCGATAAACAATGAGACGAGACGTCATCGTAGTTGCCGCGGCCTCCTGCGCCTGCCGCATCCTGATTGCAATCACCGCCGCCTCGACGGGCCTGGCCCAGAGCGGCAAGTGGAGCGCCCCCGAGCTGGGCCATATTTTTGACCCGGAGGCGCGCACGATCCGCATCATCTCGGGCGTGGCCGGCGCCGCCGGGATCGACGAAACGCTGGCTGTGCCGAGGAAGCTGGCGGGCGCCGCGATCGCGCCGCACCGCAATTTCGCGCTGGGCTTCAATCATGAAGACGGGCGGCTGCTGATCATCCGCTGGACGGCGGATGGGGTCACGGCCGAGCCGCTCGAAGGCGCCCCCGCGAGCTTTGAAGCCGCCGTCTTCAACGCCGAGGGGAGCGCCGCCGCGGTATCCACGGGCGAGTCAGTCCAGATCTGGACGGGCCTGCCGGATGCGCCCGTGCTCACGCGGGAGCTCGCGGCGCCGGGCCTGACCGCTCTTGCGCTTTCGGATGACGCGGCCCTGCTCGCGGCGGTATTCGAAGGCGATTTGCTGCTGTGGTCCGGCGACGAGCCGCGGGTCATCGCGCACGGGGCGTACAGCGCCCTGACGTTCCGCAAGGCGGAGCTCGCCGCCGCGGACGCTGAAATCGACCAGGTCGTACTGATCCGCAACCTCGCCGGCGAGCCGGAGCTCACAGTGCTCGCCGGTCCCGCCGAAGGCGTGGCCGGACCCGCCGCTCTTGCAGCATCGGCGGACGGGCGCGCGTTGTTCGTCGCCAACCGGCGGGGCCGGTCGCTGCTCGCGATCGAGATTGAATCCCGGGCGGTGATCGAGACCGCCTGCGAGTGCGAGCCCTCGACGCTCGCGCCGCTCAAGGGCGACGCGCTGTTCGCGGTCACCGATCTGACGCAGGAGCAGTTCGCGCTGTTTGACGCGGCGGGGACCGATGCGCGCATCCTGCCGATTCCGACCGCGGGAGGGAACCGGTGATGAACGCCCTTTTCGCCCGCGGCAGCGGCAAGACGATCCGGCTGGGGCTGCCGATTCTGCTGGCGGCGGGTACGCTATTCGGCCAGGCGGTGCGCAACAACGAGGGCTTCCGCAGCCAGAGCGTGCCGCGCAACGACGACGGGTCGAGCGCGCTCGTGCCCCTCGGGTTCAGCGTCAACTTCTTCGGGAAGACGCGCACGCACGCGTACGTGAACAACAACGGCAACATTACCTTCGATTCGGCGCTGGCCACGTTCACGCCCTTCGGGCTGGTGCGGACGCGGCGCGAGATCATCGCCGCGTTTTTCTCCGACGTCGATACGCGTCCAACGGGCTCGGCGCTGGTCACGTTCGGCCGGGACAGCATCGGCGGCCGCAACGCTTTTGGCGTGAACTTCGTCAACGTCGGCTACTACAACCAGCACACGGATAAGCTGAACAGCCTCCAGTTGATCCTGATCGAGCGCTCGGACACGGGCGAAGGCAATTTCGACATCGAGTTCAACTACGACCGGATCCACTGGGAGACCGGCGACGCGAGCGAGGGGGTAAACGGCTTCGGCGGAGTGTCGGCCGCGGTCGGCTGGTCGAACGGAAGCGGCGAGGCGGACACGTTCTTCGAGCTCGAGGGCTCGCTGATTCCGGGCTCGTTTCTGGACGGCGGGGTTCACAGCCTGATTCGCAATCGCCTGAACAGCCGGCAGCGCGGGCGCTACGTCTTCCGCGCGCGCGACGGCAGTATCCAGCCGGCGCTGACTATTCTCACGGGCTGCCCGCTGCCGCCGGCCACGCTCAACATTCCCTATGTGCAGCAGTTCAACGCGATCGGCGGCACGAACTATCGCTGGACGATGGTCGCGGATCCCGGCGCTTCGCTGCCGGGGGGCATGACGCTCAGCGCGACAGGGCAATTCAGCGGCACGCCCAGTTCTCCCGGCGCGACCGACTTCACGGTGCGCATGACGGCCACGACCGAGGACGGGGAGCAGACGCTCTCGCGGCGCTGCTCGCTGACGGTCAACCCGCCGACGGTCACGATTACTTCGGCGTGCCCGCTGCCGCAGGCGACGGTAGGGCAGACTTACTCGCGCGCTCTGCTGGTGACGGGGGGCCGCGCCCCGTACACCTGGTCGCTCGGCGACGACACGCAATTGCCGCCGGGGTTGTCACTGAGCTCCGGCGGGCTGCTCAGCGGGGTTCCGACGGCGCCCGGCACGGCGAATTTCGTGCTGCGCGCGGAAAGCAACGCGGCCGACGCCGCGCAGCCCGCGAACAAATTCTGCAGCCTCACGGTGAATGCGGCGGTGCTCGATCTGACTTCGTCCTGCGCGCTGCCGGGCGGCACCACGGGCGTGCCCTTCTCGCGCACGCTCTCGGTGAACGGCGGCACGCCGCCGTATTCCTGGAGCGCCGCGACGCCGCTGCCGCAGGGGCTGGGCCTGCTCGCGAACGGCACCATCACGGGCACACCGTTGGGCGCGGGATCGTATTCGTTCAACGTGCAGGTCACGGATTCGCGCGGGCGTTCGACGACGCAGTCATGCTCGCTCAATGTGCAGAATCCGCAACTGACGATTTCGACAGCTTGCCCGCTGCCCGCCGGCACGACCGGCGAGTCGTATGGGCAGCGGCTCGAGGTCTCGGGGGGGACGCCACCCTTCTCCTGGTCGATTGTTGGCGCGTTACCCTCCGGGCTATCCGTCACCGGCGAGGGTGTGCTTGCGGGCACGCCCGAAACCGGCGGCGGGTCCTCCTTCCGGCTGCTGGTGACCGACAGCGAAGGGCGCGCGGCCGCCAAGCCGTGCGCGATGCTGGTGGAGCGCGCGAGCTTCGGCCTGCAGAACTGTCCGCTGCCGAACGCCACGACCGGGGTCGCCTATTCGCAACTGCTGCGGCCGCGCGGGGCCGCGGAGCCGTTCCTGATGACGGCGGCCAACCTGCCCGCGGGTCTGACGCTTTCGAGCTCGGGCCGGCTGACGGGCACGCCGGTGAAGCCGGGAACGGTCACGGTGTCGGTGCAGATCATCGACGCGGTTGGGCGCTCGACCACGGCGCCGTGCCGCGTCACCGTCAATCCTTCGCCGGTCCAGATCGCGGGCGAATGTCCCGCGCCCGCGGGACGCGTCGGGGTACCGTTCCAATCGATTTTCACGGCGTCCGGGGGAGAGCCGCCGTATCGGTTCAGCGTGCTTGGCGAGCTTCCGCCCGGTCTCACGATGTCCAGCGCGGGCGCGCTCGCCGGCACGGCGACGTCCGCCGCAGACGCGAACTTCGTAATCGAGGTGCGCGATGCGCAGAACCGGCTGGCGTCCAGAGCCTGCTCGCTCTCGGTGGCATTGCCACCCGTGCCGAGGCTGCAACTCCGCTCGACGTCCGGCAGCCTCAATCCCGCCTCGCTTGGTCCGACGGTCACAATCGAGCTGAGCGAGCCCTATCCGCTGGCCATTCAGGGCCAGTTCGTGCTGACCTTTGCGCCCGAGACGGGCACCGGCGACGCGCAGATCAATCGCGGGGACCCGCGCGTCCGCTTCAGCAACGGGCAACGCATCGCTTCTTTCACGATTCCGCCGGGGTCGCGCGAAGCGAGCGTGACGGTTGCGTCGACGGGCACGGTCGCGGGGGCGGTCCAGGTAGGGATATCGAGCCTGCGCGCGGGCGGTCGCAACCTGACGCTGTCGCCGCCGCCGCGCGTCTTCCGACTGGCGCGCAGCGCACCGGTTCTCACCGACGCCTGCTTCGTGCAGCGCGACAACACGTTTGAAGCGGTGCTAACCGGCTACACGACGACTCGCGAGCTGACTGGCGCGGAGTTCCACCTGACGCCCGTGACGGGCAGCGAGCGGGAGCTCAGCGTATCGCTGGTTGAAAGCTCGGCCGAATACTTCTCGGGAGACGAGTCGGTGCGCAATGGCGGCGCTTTCACGCTCAGCGTTCCGGTCGCGATCGAGGGCGGCCCGGTGAAGTCCGCGTCGGTGACGGTCTCGAATGCGGTCGGGGAGACGGCCAGCCGGCCGCTCTCGGCCTGCCGGTAGGGCGGGCTACCGCGAGCGCGAGGAGGCGTCCTCGAGTAGGCGGCGATTCTCACCCGATTGTTGCTTTGCGTGCGTATCAGGGAGCACGGGGAGTTTGTTTCCGTCAATGCGCCTCACGGCATAACGCCGGAACACAGTCCGGCGAGCAGGGTGATGTAGGCCGTGAAGGCGAACACGCGAGCGTCCAACCGCGGATCGATAAGGACGGGGATACCCTCGACAACTCCTGCTTTTGACTTCGCCGACACACCAGCGATCATTCATTGCGCAAGGCGATGATCGGGTCGATGCGGGAGGCTCGACGCGCAGGTATGTAGGTGGCCAGCATC
>JACOTZ010000472.1 GCA_016178155.1 Acidobacteriota bacterium | reverse complement strand
GCCTTACCACCTTCGGCGAGGAACAAACCGAAGCGACCGTAATCACGTAACGTGGCGGACAGCCCGCTGCCCCCCACTTCAAGACCGTCGGGCGACTCCAACCACCACGTCGCGTCAGACTCCATACCGAACCTGGCCCAGATCCGGTCGGAGAGGTACTCCGCCAAGGGCTTCCGCACGGCCGCGCGCAACAGAGCGCCCGCCACGTGGGTTTCGCCCGTGCTGTAGTTCCAGCGGCTCCCAGACGCTGCGGCGCGCGGCAGCCTCGCCATCAGTGCAAGCACACCGCCGGGCTGCTGCGTCGCCTGCACCTCCAGCATGCGGCGGCGATCTGATCTCGGATCGGTGTACGTTTCATCCCACTTCACGCCCGAGGCCATCTGCAGAAGGTGACGTACGCTCACGCCCTCGTAGGCGCTACCGGAAAGCTGCGGCAGGTATCGAGTGAGGGAGTCGTCGAGGCTTTGGATGTAGCCGTCCTTGATGGCGGCCCCAATCAGCGTGGCCGTGATCGACTTCACCACCGACATTGACATCCAACGGGTGTTCTCGTGGTTCCCCAATTGGTAGCTCTCGAAGGCGATTTTGCTGTCCTTGATCACCAGTAAGCCGCTCACCCGGTTCAGCGACACATAATCGTAGAGGTCGTAGTCGTGGCCGTCCGACTTGAACCGGACGTCCTCGAGTGGCTTATCGCGGGCTGGCAGGGGGTAAACGCTCTTACCGCGCCTGATCGCACGAACGGGGAACAGACGGTCGATGTTGCGGAAGGTATTGACCTGGATATCAGGCAGCAGCGCACCGTCGTACACCTGCTGCACGGTGCCGATTCTCTGTGTCGCTTCGGTAAGCCTGCGTAAGGCGTAGCGGACGAACGGCACCATGAACTTGGAGCGATGCCGATCTTTGACACGTCACCCCGAGACCACGGCGCGGCGCTTCCTTCCCCCCACCGACATCTAGAAGATACCTGGCGAGCAGGCCTACGCGGACGCGAGCGCTCTGGACTGCTGCATGGTCTCGCGGTAGGTCCACGGCAGCCATGCGCCGGGTGCGGCGCTGAGCACGTCGAGATGCCGCTGGAGTGCGATCAGATAGTGAAAGGCATCGACTCCATTTAGCTCGCAGGTGTGGACGAGGCTCATGAAGAGATCGCCGACCTGGGCGCCGTTGGGGGTCTTATAGAAGAGGGACGCCTTTCGATGCAGGATGGCCCGTTTCAGGGCCCGTTCAACGAGATTGGAATCCAGGGGCGCCCCCGCGACCTCGAGAAACCGTGTCAGGGGTGTCCAGTGCTTCAGAAAGTACGCGATCGCCTGGCCGAGCCCGGAATTGGGTTCCACCCGCCGCTCGTCGAGCTGGGCGCCGAGCCACGTGTGCAGGGCCTCCATCAGCGGCCGACTGTTCGTCTGATGGAACGCGAGCCGCGCCTCCGGGGTGAGGCCGCGCTCGCGCGCTTGCGCGTCATAGCCATAGACGTCGCGTAACGTCTCGAGGATGTAGCGGCTCTCCTCGGGAAAATTCGGCGCGACGTTGACGACATGCCGGCGGGCATGACAGAGACAGTTGGCGAGCAGGACCGCGAAGGCCTTCGGGACATTGCGGGACAGCGCGTCGCACATCTGAATGGGCGGTCCAAGGCCAGGCGTCCGCTGCGCGAGCACGGTGGCGAGATTTTCGCCCGCGTGCCGGCGGCCCGTGAAATACAGCGCGATGCGATGGTCGTCGCGCGTCGTCGCCACGATCCCAGACGTAAAGACCCCGGTGCGGGTCGGCGAGACCTCGTCGTCCCCGATCGCCCCGGCCGCCGCCGTCGGCGCCTCGGGTGGGCGCGGGTCGAGCAGGCTGAGCACTGTCATCGAGGTGTCGTCGTTGTGCAGCACCTCGCCGTCCGCGGCCTGGCGGATCAGTTCGGCGCGCAGGGGCTGGAGTCGCGTGGCCACATTCGCCACGATCCCCCATTGCGTCGACGCCGGGAGCGGCACCCCCACGTGCGCTTGCAGGCGTTCGAGGCGGTAGAAGGGCACGCCGCTGCCGTACTTCAGGAGCGCGATCATCGCGCCGGTTCTGGCGTCGTACTTGTCGGGCCCCACGCCCGCGGGCGGCGGCGCCGTGAAGATCGCGCCGCACAGATGGCAGCGCAGTTTCTCGAGTGCGTAGACCGTCGCCCCGATGGGCGCCTGACCGACAAACCGCACCAGCACCGTCGGCTCGCGCTGGACGTAGACCTTGCCCCCGTCACAGGCGGGACAGGGGTCCCCCGCCTTGAGCGATGGATGAGGGATCGGGATCCGCGGGGCCCCCCGATAGGCAGCCGCCCCATGGCGCCCATGCCCGCGACGGGAACGGGGCGGTCGTGTCGGGTCCGCCGCCGAGTCAGACGGTCGATCCGGATCCGTCGGCTGACCGGCAGCGGCCGGGCCGTCCGCGCTCGAGGCCTCGGGGAGCCTGGCCCGCGCCAGCACGTCCCGCGTCTTCTCGGTCGTGCCCGTGCCAAAGAGCAGCGCCCGCACGCGCGCGATCGAGGCCTTCGTGTGCGCCACGAGCTCGGCCAGATAGACGAGGGTCTCGACAAACGCCTTGAGCTCGCGAAACTCCTCGTCCGTAAGCTTCGGGCGCACGCGCTCCAGCACCGCGCGGGCGTGGGCCGAGGAGACGTCAATCCGCTCGATGGGCGCGCGGCGTGCCGCCATCGGTCAGGCGCTCGCGAAAGTGAGGCGTCAGCGGATAGCCGAGGACCTCTTTGACGGGCTGGGTGGGCCGGTGGGTCGGCGCGTTGTGGCCCCGTCCGGTCGTGCGGCCGAGCCCGATCCAGTTCGCCGCGCGATAGCAGGTGCCGCGGAACCGCACGGGATCGACAAAGGTCTCCAGGTAGTAAATCGGATGCCCGTAGATCCGCTGCCAGTCGGTGGGCAGCCTTGTCGCCATCCGACTGAGCAGATGGGAGGCCAGATAGCGGACGCGGATCCACGGCAGCACCAGAAACCGCGTGTTGTACGCCAGGAAGCGAAGGTTGCGCCGGCGCGTCTCGGCCGACCACCCGATGAAGCGATCGCGCGGGGCCAGATGCCGGGGCGCCGAGCCCCAGGCGAGACACGCGATCGGGCGCCCCGCAGCGACGCACAAATATTTGAGGTGCTCACCGACCGGCTGCTGGTAGCCCAGGTAGTGATACTGCGCGAGGAGACCGTTGAAGAGGCCTTCGTCCGCCGTCCGGCGCACTTGGTAGAACACCACCGGCCCGAGCTCGTGCACGCTCGTCACGAGCAGGCTCGTGTCGATCAGCACCGGCGGGGCGCTCGTGCGCGGGCGCCACGGCTTCCGGATGATCCGGCGCGGCGGCGGCAGCACGATGTGCCCGGCCCGGTGCAGCCACAAGAGCAGGCCGCGACAGACCGCATCGCACGGCGTGCCGTTCGGTTGGGTCCACGACCAGGTCTCGCACAGCTTCAAAGACAACGCCCGCCGCGTGAGGCCGGGGTCGGCCGCGATCAGCGCGCGAATGCTCGCGACGTCGGCGGGGGTGATGGGGCGACCGCGATACCGCAGCTCCTGATCCACGCGCCGAGCGTAGCAGGGCTCGGCTAAGAACGCAAGCCCCTTTCCCCTGACGCGCGACCGCTCAGGCCGGCAGCGGCACCCGTCGCCACATCGGGGCTGCGTCGGCCGCCGCGGGATCCCCCGCCATGATCAGCCGCTGCAGTTGATGGGCCTCCAGAGTCGCGGCCGCCGTGGCACTCGTCGGCCACCAGCGAAACCGGCCGCGTGACAGCCGCTTCTGCGCCAGCCAAAAGCCTTGGCCGTCATAGGCCAATAGTTTGATCGCCGTCTCCCGGCGATTCCGGAAGACGAACACCGCGCCCGAGAATGGATCGGTCCCCAGCCCCGCCGCGCAGACACGGGCTAACGAATCGATCCCTTTTCGAAAATCGACACGCTCCACCGCCACCAGGATGCGCATCTGCGGGGCCAGTTGGATCATGCGCTGCTCCACACCGCCCGGCTCAGCGCCAGCAGATCCGCCACCAGTAAGCCCTGTACGTGAATGCGGAGCGCGTGGCCGTCCGGTCCCGGCACTTCGATCACGCACGTCCCGAGGGTGGGCACCGGGGCGAGTTCCACGAACGTGGGCATGCCCTCGGTGGCTGCGGCGCCGTACGCCTGCAGCCGCTGCTTCAACGTCGTGTGGCTCAGACCCAGCGCTCGGGCCGTCTGGGACAGACCGTCCTGCCGCGCGAGTCCCACGGCGGCGGCCCAGATCGGCTCAGGGATCCGAGCCCGGCGATGCGGGCGGGTCGCCCGCCACCGATCAAGCCGCCGCCGGATGGCGTCGCGCCGCGGCGCCCGAAGCATTGTGAATGTGGCAGCCATCAGCCTGTCCTCCCTATCTCTCGCCGGCAGGCTGACAGTATCAGGTTCGCTCAGGTCAATTCATGCGGGCTTACCGAAAGCACACGATCGAAGTAAGTCGAAGAGACAATAGCCGCGGACGCCAAGAGCGCACTCAGCGACGAGGTTGGGGACGAGCTAATTCTTGACGTATTTCTTCAGCGCCATCCCCCCGGTCAGCGATCCGTACAGGTTGCCCTTTGCGTCTGCCGCAACGCCTTCCTGCGATCCGTCAGGGTCGGGATCGAGAATGAACGCCGCCACTTTGCCATCTCTCGCGCTCCCGATCGTGATGCCTTTCCGAAACCCTGGGTTCGTCTTCTGATCCGACTGATGGTCGGCCACATAAAGAGTGTCGTTCTTGTCGATGTACACGCCGCTCGGCCGGCCGAACTGCCTCCACTCTTCGAGGAATTTTCCATCCTGGTCGAAGATCTCAATTCGATTGTTCCCCCGGTCACCAACAAAGAGCCGGCCGCGCGAATCCATGGCCAGGG
>JACOTZ010000471.1 GCA_016178155.1 Acidobacteriota bacterium | reverse complement strand
TGATGGTAAGCGCTTGTTTCAACCGCCGGATGCGGAAAACCGCACGTCCGGTGGTGTGGGAGGGTGATGGGGCGCAATCCCCATCACTCGACCCAATCTCGGTCAAGCTGCGTCACGAAGTGACATGGTTATTTCCTGACGGTCCCTAAGTACACGGTTTCGCAAGTACGGTCGCGTATTCTCCACCCGCGACGCCAGCGCTGACGATGGCGGCTCAGGCTGGAGCGTCGTTGCGGGCCGCGAGTGTCAGGGGAGCGGCCGCATGGCCGGCTCGCGGCAGGGAGCGCGCCGGCGGCGTGGTCCCAATCGAGGTTAACCGTACTCTCCCGTGGGAAATAGTCCGGGGGCGCTTTGCCCGACAACACGAAGCCGGCCCGGCGGCAGGCGCCCAAAGTTCGGTAGTCTAGTCTCTTGAGCGATGCCTGAGACGAAACGCATTCTTGCAATTCATGCACATCCCGACGATGTCGAGATCCTGGCCGGCGGGACAATGGCGCTCCTGGCCGAGCGGGGCCATCACATCACCATTGTGACCATGACCCCGGGCGACTGCGGCACCAAGGACTACGGAGTGGAGGAGATCGCGGCCATGCGGCGGCGCGAGGCGGCGAACGCGGCGGCGGTCATCGGCGCCGAATATCTCTGCGCCGAGTTCCGCGATCTGGCGATCTTCAGCGACGATGCTTCGCGCCGGCGGGTGACGGAACTGCTGCGCCTGGTGCGGCCCGATATCGTGATCACATCGTCGCCGGCGGACTATCACGCCGACCACGAGGCGACGAGCGCCCTCGTTCGGGATGCCGGCTTCGCCGCGGGCGCACCCAACTACCGCACCGGCACGGCGGCCGCGCTCGACTGGATTCCGCACCTGTATTTCATGGACCCGGTGGAAGGGGTCGACCGCGACGGCAGCGAGATCGAGCCGGACTTCACGATCGACA
This sequence comes from Acidobacteriota bacterium, assembly GCA_016178155.1. Taxonomy (GTDB): domain Bacteria; phylum Acidobacteriota; class Terriglobia; order Bryobacterales; family Bryobacteraceae; genus JACOTZ01. Next base: position 35,196 of record JACOTZ010000471.1, on the reverse strand, counting down.
TCGAGAAAACGTTCGAGACGAAGAAGCGGATGCTCGCCTGTCATGAGAGCCAGCGCGAGTGGCTGCGCAAGCACCATCACATGGACGATTACATCGAAACCATGGAAGAGTGGACCCGAAACATCGGCCGGCGGGCGGGCTTCACCTACGGGGAAGGGTTCCGCGCCTACCACTGCCATCCCTATCCGCAGACGCCGCTGCTCGAGCAGTTGCTGGAGGTTCAGGAGCTGCCTGCATTCGGATAACAGCCAACGCGCCAGGTAGCGCGCGGTTGCCACCGCTATACTGGCAATGAACGTGGAGCAGTCGCTCGAGCGCCCCGCCGGAAGAATTCTCGCACTCGATGTCGGAAAGCGACGCATCGGAATGGCCGTGAGCGACGAGCTTGGAATCACGGCGCAAGGACTGAAGACTCTCGAGCGCACCCGGTTGCGCGACGATCTCGCGCGCATCGGCCAGGTGGCGGCAGATTCCGGCGCCGGGTTGGTTCTGGTGGGGCATCCATTGCACATGAGCGGCGCAGAAGGCAGGCAAGCCGAATATGTGCGTGAGTTCGCACGGCGGCTGGCGGAGCATCTGGAGGTCCCGGTTCGCCTTTGGGACGAACGGCTCACGTCGGTTCAGGCCAATCGCATGCTGCGCGAGAGCGGCATCAGCATCGAGAAACGCTCGCAGGCGGTCGACCGGGTGGCGGCGGTGCTGCTGCTCGAAAGCTACCTGGACGCGCTGGCCTGGGACCGCGAGGAGACCGACGGCTGATGCGGCGCCTGGTAATCGCCGCGGTTGTCCTGGCGACCCTCGGGAGTGGCGCGCTCCTGTTCTTCCTGGCCAGTCCGTACCAGGGCTTCCGGGAAGAAGTCTTCATCGATATTCCGCCCGGGACTTCGGCGCGCGCAATGGCTTCGGTGCTGGAGCATGAGGGCGTGATCCGCTCGCGGTGGTCATTCCTGGCGGCGCGCGCGCTCAACCCGCGCGCCAAGCTACAGGCGGGCGAGTACCGCTTCCATCGACCGGCATCGACGACGGAGGTTTTCCGCCGCATCGCGCGCGGCGACATTTTCTATCACCAGTTGGTGGTGCCCGAGGGCGCCACTCAGTTCGAGGTCGCCGCCTCACTCGAGCAGATGGGGCTGATGAAGGCCGCTGATTTTTTCCAGGTCTCCAGCCGTCCGGAGCTGATCCGAGACATCGCTCCGCAGGCGCCGTCACTCGAGGGCTATCTCTTTCCCGCGGTGTACCGGCTGACGAGGAGGACCAGCGCTCTGCAGCTCTGCCGGGACATGACGCAGCGGTTCCGCCGCGCCTGGACGGAGATGAACGCGCCGCCGGGCACGAACCTGCACGAGGTCACGACGCTGGCGTCGCTGGTTGAGAAGGAGACGGCGATTGCGGAGGAGCGGCCGTTGGTCGCGGCCGTGTTCGTCAACCGCCTCCGAATCGGGATGAAGCTCGACTGCGACCCCACGGCGATCTACGCGGCGCTGCTCGAGGGACGCTACCGGGGCACAATCTATCGCTCGGACCTGGAGAATCCGCATCGCTATAACACCTACATGCACGCGGGGCTGCCGCCCGGCCCGATCGCGAACCCGGGATTGCAGTCACTGCGGGCGGCCCTGAATCCGGCCGCCACGAAGTATTTGTATTTCGTCGCGAAGGGCGACGGCTCGGGCCTGCACGTGTTTTCCGAGACCATCGACGAGCACAGGACAGCGGTGAACGCCTACCGCTGGGGCGTGAACCACCCGGCGAGGTGACTACGACAGGCGGCCGGAGCAACGGCGAGGATTTGCGGCGTCAGGAACAGCTCGCAGGATCGAAGAGCGGCAGCAAGAAAGCCGGGCTCGCCTCGTGGCTCGCTCAACACCGGCCGGCACTAATCGGGGAGTGCGAGTTTAGCGAGATCGCGATGAAATTGGCGCCGATATCGGCGGGCTATCTGCGCCGCCTCCTGCGCGACTCCGGCGTGCCGTTGGCTGCGCTGGTGGAGGGTGTGGTGCAAGGGAACTTTGCGGACCTGGAGCGTACACTGCTGGCCCTGGCGGCGGAGTACATGGCTGCGGCGGACGCGATGCGCTCGCGCCAGTGCCGGGACGCCGTGATCACGGCAAAAGACCATACGCGATGGTCGCTGCGGCGGCAAGGGCAGCCCCCCGAGGCGCAGGCTCGCCGTGAAGAGATGCTGCTTTGGATGCTCACCTGGCTAGAAAACCCGCCGGCGTTCGCCGACTGGCTCGCACTGAGAAAGCGGCAACTGAAGGGCGGCTGACGGGGGCCGGCCGCGGTCGCGCGACCAACGCCGCGGATGCGGACGTTCCCCACGGCTCCGGCGGCGCCGGACGGACCTTACGGACGCCGCTGCAAGGGGAACCTTGGGGAGGTTCTGAGAAGCCGCTAACCGCGGAGCGGGCCGCGGTTCAGATCCAGAAGCGTGTGGCTTTCCGAGCCGCGGCTCGATGCGACCAGTTTCTGAGAAGGTTTCTTTGGCTGCTGAACCGGCTCGCGCTGCCGCTTTGCGCCCAGAACGCGTCGCAACGGGGACGGGTTTGTGATATGGCCGTGAAAATTACTGGATCTCGATGGACTGCACCTTGAGCAGGTTGCCTTTCATTGAGCCGGTCACACGCGCTTTCAGGTCCTTGTCTTTACTCGCGGCCTTGAGCGCCGCAAGCGCCTTGGCGTTTCCGGTCTCGTCGAACTTGATGAACTTGCCATCGGCGAGCACCAGGCCATAACCGCCCTTGGCGCAGTCGACCGCACATTTCGTGGTATGGCTGGCCAGGTCCCGGTTCTTGCACATGACGTCGACCACGGCGCCGGTAAACTGCTCGGCGAGGCCGGCCCCGGTAATGAGCAGAATCACAGGAATGACTTTCTTCACAGGTTCCCCCCGCTCACAGTATAGTGTGTCGCCGGCCGCCTGCTGCATCGCGCGGCGGCACGACCCTGGAAACTCAAGCAGATGGCGTAACGTCTGAACCAATAATGCCGCCGCCGGTGCGTTTGGCACTTATTTTGCAATGGCCCGCAATGGCGAAAATAGGTCTTGCGAGAACGCCTTCTCGTGATTATACTGGCGTTTTCGAAGCAGTTGGTCGTGCGCAATACAGGCATCAAAGAGGACTTCGACCCGCTGGCCTCGCAACGCGAGGCGGCAATGTTTTACGGCCTGTTCCTGCGCGGCCACTCGCTCGAGGCGCTGCGGCGCGATATCGATGTGCCTAAGCCGTTGATACAGAAATGGTTGCATGCCCCGCGCTATGAAGAGGGCTTCCGCGAGAACCTGCGGCGGGTCTATTTCTATCGCAAACAGGTGTTAGCCATCTTCGAAGAGCTGGTCCATAGCGAGCGGCAACGCGCGAAGGTACAGTAGAAAATTCCTGCCCCGGCGTGACGATTGCGCGCGTTCTGGGCGGGCTCAGTGTGTTGCTCACCTCCGTTCTTTTCCAGACTTTATTAAAACGCAGGCTGAAACGGTCATCGCTACACTGGGTGGGATGCGAATCCCCTTGTACCAGGTGGACGCTTTCACCTCCCGTGTATTCGGCGGCAATCCGGCCGCCGTGTGCCCGCTCGATCACTGGCTGGGCGATGCTACGCTGCAGGCGATCGCTGCCGAGAACAATCTGTCGGAGACCGCCTTCTTTACGGGGAACAGCGACCTACGCGAGCTGCGCTGGTTCACGCCGGCGGTGGAAGTGGACCTTTGCGGGCACGCGACGCTCGCCTCTGCCTTCGTTATTCTCGAGCGGCTGGAGCCAAAGCGCCGCGAGGTCAGGTTTTGCTCCCGCAGCGGCGAGTTGCGCGTGACGCGTGAGGCCGGTCTGTATTCCCTCGATTTTCCTTCGCGGCCCGCCAAAGCGCATTGAAAGCCCACCCCGCGGCCTGCTCGAGGCTCTCGGTGGTGAGCCCGGCGAGTTGTGGCTGGCGCGCGATTATGTGGCCGTGTTCGGCGATGAAGACACGGTGCGGAACCTGCAGCCGAACATCGAGCTGCTCCGGGCAGTGGACATGTACGCGCTCATTGTGACGGCGCCGGGTAGGTCAGTGGATTTTGTCTCGCGCTTCTTCGCGCCTGGCCGCGGCATAGCCGAAGATCCGGTGACTGGATCAGCGCACTGCACGCTCATCCCTTTCTGGTCCGAGCGGCTCAACAAGAAGAGCCTATTAGCTCACCAGGTATCGCACCGTGGCGGCGAGTTGCTGTGCGAAGACCTCGGCGAACGCGTGAAGATCTCCGGCCGCGCAGTGCTTTATTGCGAGGGAACGATCTATCTATAGCGAAGGCTTGAAGTGTTTGAGCACGGGAGCTTCCAGCGATCAGCCGCTAACCGCGGGGCAGGCCGCGGTCCAAAGATTCCAGAAACTGGAACCCTCTAGCCGCGCACGAGCGTGCCGTCAGTTTCTGGAGAGGGGTCAGCGGCTAACCGCCGGGCAGGGCGCGGTTACATCGAGCCACAAGCTCGCGCCGCAGTCTCCGCGCAACAGAGGGAGTGCGAGTTTCTGGAGAGCCTTGAACGAGCGCGGCCAGCATGCGTTTCACGGCGACGGCGCGCTGCCGGCTCGGCCGCGCAGCCTGGCTGATAATTGTCAAGCTGAACGCTAAAGGCTGAGCGCTGCTGGCGCTATGCAGCGGCCGCCACATCTGAGAGCGGTCGTGACCAACCTCGGGCAGACTCAGGCGCCCGCCGCCATCTTTGAGTTCCAGTAGATACTCAAATCCGTCTGCGGCGCAGGTTTGCCGAGCTGCCGCAGCATGGTGACCACCTGGCCGCGGTGATAGGAGGCATGATTCACCACGTGCAGCACGATCAGGTAAACGGGCATGCGGCCGAGCTCTCCCTTGGTGTTGGTGTAAGACAGTATCGATTCGAGGTCAGCGGCAGTGCGCGCGCGGGCCCACTCCATCCAGCCCTCGTTTACGCGCCGCCACTCCTGCGCCAGGCCGTCGAGAGAAGAGAACTCGCCCGTATGACCGATGCGGGCGGCCGGGTACCCGCTCACCCGCGCCAGCCAGATGCGATCGGCATGGAGGATATGCTCCAGCGTGCCGAGCACACCGCCGAAGGAGCTGCCGAGATCGCGGCTCAGCTCCTCGGTGGAAAGGGCGCGGCAGGCTTTGAGCAACTTCGCCGCCGCCCACTGGCTGAAACGGAAATGCGCCTCAACCAAAGCTGAATCAAATCGCACGTCACTCCTCCTCCTGCTGGGCCGCGAGCTTGGTGATCACGCCCAAATCTTCAAGCGTGGTTACGTCACCGGTGACCGAATGAGAAGTCACGATTTCGCGCAGCAGCCGCCGCATGATTTTGCCGCTGCGCGTTTTGGGCAGCGTGTCGGTGAAGCGGATCTCCTCGGGCCGAGCGAAGCCGCCGATCTCGTGCGCGACCCACTGCCGCAGCTCCTGCGCAAGGCTGTCGATGTCGTGGTCGCCCTTCTTGAGCGTGACAAAGCAGCAAACCGCCTGGCCCGTGATCTCGTGCGGCTTACCGACGACCGCGGCCTCGGCCACCTTGGGGTGGCGGACCAACGCCGATTCGATCTCCATAGTGCTGAGCCGGTGCCCACTGACGTTCATGACGTCATCCACGCGGCCGAGAATCCAAAAGTAGCCGTCGGCGTCGCGGCGGGCGGCATCGCCGGTGAAATAGACGCCCGGATAGCGCGTCCAGTACTGTTCCTTGAAACGGCCGGGATCGCCCCAGATCGTGCGCAGCATGCTGGGCCAGGGCTGCCGGATGACCAGAAACCCCTCGCGGTCGGCCGCGACCGGCTGGCCGCGCATATCGACGATATCGGCGGCAATGCCGGGCAAGGGCAGCGTGCCGGAGCCAGGCTTGAGCGGCACGGCGCCAGGCATCGGCGCGATCATGATGGACCCGGTTTCCGTCTGCCACCAGGTGTCGACAATCGGGCACCGGCCCTTGCCGATGACGCGGTGATACCACTCCCAAGCCGCGGGGTTAATGGGCTCGCCCACGGAGCCGAGAAGCCGGAGGCTCGACAGGTCGTGCTCGTTCGGCCAGTGATCGCCCTGGCGGATGAGCGCGCGAATCGCCGTCGGTGAGGTGTAGAAGACGTTAATCCGATACTTCTCGATGATGCGCCACCAGCGGTCAAACCGGGGCGTGTCGGGCGCGCCCTCATACATCACGCTGGTAGCGCCAATCGACAGGGGACCGTAAACGATGTAGCTGTGGCCGGTGACCCATCCAATGTCCGCCGAGCACCAGTAGGCGTCCTCTTCGCGGATGTCGAACACCCATTTCATGGTCATGGTGCACTGCAGCAGGTAGCCGCCGGTTGTATGCAGGATGCCCTTGGGTTTGCCGGTGGTGCCCGAAGTATAGAGGACGTAGAGCGGGTGTTCGGAATCGAGCGCCTCGGCGGGGCAGTGATCGCCGACCGTATCGTCGAGCTCATGCCACCAATAGTCTCGCCCGTCCATCATCGGGATTTCCGAGCCGGTGCGGCGGTAGACGATCACATCGCGCACCGTAGGGCATTCGGCCAGCGCCTCATCCGCGGTGAGCTTGAGTTTTACTTCCTTGCCGCGCCGCCACCCGCCGTCGGCGGTGATGACGAGGCCGGCCTCGAGGTCCTGAATACGCGCCTTAAGCGCCTCGGATGAAAACCCCGCGAAGACCACGCTGTGCACGATGCCGAGACGGGCGCAGGCCAGCATCGCGATAGCGGCCTCGGGAATCATCGGCATGTAGATGACGGCCCGGTCGCCCGCTTTGAACCCGCGGCTCTTGAGCACGTTGGCGAAGCGGCAGACGAAACGGTGCAGATCCTGATAGGTGAGAATGCGCTGGTCGCCCGGCTCGCCTTCCCAGATAATGGCGGCCTTGTTCTTGCGAGGACCATCGAGGTGACGGTCGAGACAGTTGTAGGAAATGTTCGTCTTGGCGCCAGCGAACCATTTGGCGAAAGGCGGATTCGACCAGTCCAAGACCTTTGACCACTTTTCGAACCAGTAAAGCTCCTTGTCCGCCAGCTCTCCCCAAAAACCCTCGGGATCATTTTGGGCGCGCTCGAAAAGGACACGCCATTCATCGAGTCCTTTGACATGGGCGCGGCGGACGAAGTCCGCGCTGGGCGCGTACAAGGCGGCGGTGACGGTTTCCTTCATTTCTGAAGATTCTAGCAAGCGGATGCGCCGGAACTCCGCGCTGCCGGCCGCCGGAACGCGCAAGCTTGCAGAATCGGACGAATTGTCGAGACCCGTGAGGTGGACGATCCCTAGATGCAAACCTTCAGGCGACGAGGCCCGCGGCCAGCCAGAATCGCAAGATCCGGCAAACGATAATGCGTCCGGCCGGCGGCCTTCAGTCTGCCAGGCACTTCGCTGCCCACGTGCCCGCCCGGACGGGAGTCCTCGACCGAGACTCGCGCCGGCTCGGCTCGCGGATGCAGTAAACGTATCAGGTGGTTCGCATGTATGATGGCACTTCGGAGATAACATGAATCCCATTCCCGTTGAGCAGCAGCAATCCTTGATCGAGCGCCTGATGAAGGCGTGCGGCGGAGAGTATTCGCCCGAGAGGCGCCGCAAGTATTTCCTGTCGGGCCCGCAGTGGGCCGGGGCGTACGAGGGGCACGCTCTGTTTCACGCGCCCACGCGCAGTCCGGTTACCTTCGAGCAGGTCATCGAGAAATGGGGCGAGTTGGGGATCGGGCACTGGACCACGCACGACACCGACGTCATCGGGGCGAAGGACCTCGGCACGGAGCGGCAGGAACAGATCGTCAATCGCATCGGCCAGGCGCTGAAAAAGCACGGCGTGCAGTGCTCGATGGTCACTACCGAAACCTTCCATCATCCGGTGTTCGCGGCCAGCCCGGCGGCGGAGGCGCCTCAGGTGCGTGAATACGCGGCCTGGCGCCTGCGGAACACGGTCGCGATCGGGCATGAGCTCGGGGCACAGTTCGCCGTCTACTGGCCAGGCTCCCTCGGCTACTACGTGCAGGGCGCGATCGAGGAGACGCAAACGCTGAAGTGGTACGCCGAGGGGCTGAACGCGGCGTGCGACGCCGACATCGAGATCGCGAGGAAGAAGGGCCGGCCTACGCTGAAGCACTGCCTGGAGGCGAAGCCGTTCGAGCCGCAGGCCGAAATCCTGCTGCCGACCAGCGATGCCATGCTTGCCTTCATCTTCTCCGGGCTGCTGGAGCATCCCGAGATGGTCGGGCTGAATCCGGAGTACCTGCACGAGCTGATGTGGGGCGCGGCGCCGCGAGCCGCGTTGGCGCGGGCCCTGCTCGCGGGCAAGCTGTTTCATTTCGACATCAACGACGGCTACCGTCTGAAACACGACGTCGACATCGGCGTAGGCCTGGTGAATCCGCTGGACTGGTTGAACGTGCTGGTGCTGCTCCGCAGTCACGGCTACAACGGGCCATTCAACCTCGATTACAAGCCGCCGCGCACCACCAGCAACTATGGTGTCTTCGCCGTGAGCTTCCCGACCGCGGTGGACCGCTTCATCACGCTGTGGGACATGGCGGGCGAGGTTTTGAGCGATCCGGTGATCCAAGCGGCCACCGAGGCGCTCAAGGCCGGAGGCGCGAACGCCGACGCGCGCGATGTCGATGCCGTGACGAATGCCAACAAAGAGCTGTTGACGCTGCATGAGCTGATTGCGCACCGGCTGTTCCAGATCCTGATCGGCCAGCATCGCGGCCGGACGTTCGCGGTCTAACCGAGGTTCGTCACCACCACTCCCTGACGGTCGTGGCTCAGAACGCTTCCGCTGATTTGACGGCACTTACTGAGCCGCGCGCGTCAGCAAGCGGTTCGAAATCCTGTCGGTGACGAACTTCGGCTAGATGAATCGGAACACGGCGGTTCAGGGTGCGGAAGAGAAGGGCAGCGCTTAATACGGGTTAAGCGCGCTCGAGGCGGCCATGGCGGCCTGTTGGCCCATGAGCTTGCGCACCTCTTCGCGCAGCGGCCCGACGATGCGCCCGAACACGGTTTTGTATGACGCGCAGAAGTAGTCGAGCTCGTTGAAGTCGTGATGCCGGCCGTGGCGGAATTTCGGGCATCCGCCGTGGCAGATCGAGGCGTACTCGCAGACCTGGCATTCGGGGTGTGCCAGGGTCTTCTTGGAGGCGAAACTGTAGCGGCGCTGCCGCCGCGCAATTTCCGTCCAGGAATCGATCGTGATGTTGCCGAGCTTCCACTCCTTCTCGACGAAGAAGTCGCAGGGGAAGATATCGCCGTTGTACTCGACCACGACGTAACTATCGCAGGTTTCGTGCATGGTGCAACTGCCGGGCTTCTGCCCGGCAACAGCTTCGGCCACGTTATCGAAGAAGCGGATACGGCACTTACGCCGCTCGGGCCACCACAGCTCGAAAACCTCGACCAGAAAGCGGCCGTACTGCTCGGGCGTGATCGTGAACGGCAGACGGTTGCCCTCGGCGTCGAACTCGGCGAGCGGAATAAATTGCATGTTGTCGATGCCGAGCCGGCGGAAGAAGTTATACACCTCTTTCGGCTTTTCCACATTGGCCTGGCTCAGCACACAGAGCACGTTGAACTCGACCTTATTCCGCTGCAGCCGCTCGATCGCGTTCATGACCTTCCGCCAGGTGCCCGCGCCGGCCTTGTTGAAGCGGTAGAGATCGTGCATCTCTTCCGGGCCGTCGATGGAGACGCCGAGCAGCCAGTTGTAGCTATGGAAGAGCTGGCACCAGTTGTCGTCTAACAGAATCGCGTTCGTCTGCAGCGCGTTGCTGACATTCTGCCCGTCACGGCCAAATTGCTGCTGGAATTCAACCAGTTTCTCGAAAAAGGGAAGACCGGCCAGCGTCGGCTCACCCCCCTGAAACGCGAACACGCTGTTCGGGTACGAATAGAACAGATACGTGTCGACCAGGCGCTCGAGCGTATCGACGGTCATGCGGCGGCCGGGCAGCGCCTTGTACGGATCCGCTTCCCGGTCCAGGTAGAAACAGTAGGCGCAGTCCAGATTACAGACGGCGGAGGCCGGCTTGATGAGCAGCGACGTGATGCGCGGAGTCGTTCCGAGTCCGTTTACGAGCGGTCCCGGGCCCTCCCCGTAGATCGGGAACAGACTGCTTCCCATACAGGAGAGTGTAGCAGCCGCGGACGGGAGTCCTCGCGATCGGCATTGTCACGCGTTTACCGCATCCCCAGCTCCGGCACACCGGCGATATAATGCCGCCAAGCGAGGCCAAAGGCCATGAGAATACTTGTGCCGCCGCTGCTGCTGGCCGGCGCAATCGGGCTTCCTGCGTCGAATTACTTCAAAATCGCGGTGGTGGACGAGGCGACCGGGCGGGGTGTGCCCCTGGTCGAGCTGTCGACGCGCAACTCGCTGGCGTTCTGGACCGACAGCAACGGCATTATCGCGTTTGATGAACCGGGGTTGATGGACCAGCGTGTCAAGTTCACGGTCAGCAGCCATGGCTATGAGCTTCCGGGCGCGCCTGACGGCTCCTGGGCAGCAGACGTCAAGCGGGGCTCCAGCGCCACGCTGAAACTGCGCCGGGTAAATATCGCGGAGCGCCTCTACCGCATCACAGGCGAGGGCATTTACCGCGACAGCGTCCTCACCGGCGAGCCTGTGCCCATCCGCAAGCCGCTGCTCAACGCCAGAGTCGTGGGCCAGGATACGGTCACAACCGCCCTGTACAAAGGGAAGATCTACTGGGTTTGGGGGGATACCAACGGGCCGGCCGAATTCAGCCTGGCCTGCTCCGGGGCCACGTCCGAGTTGCCCGCGAGCGGCGGGCTCGATCCGAGCCGCGGCGTCGACTTAAGTTATTTCGCCGGACCGTCGGGCTTTTCGAAAAGTGTCTGCAACGTGCCCGGGCCGGGGATGAAGTGGAACTTCTGGATGGCCGCTCTCAAAGATGAGAAGGGCATCGAGCGCCTGGCGCTGCGGTACCGGAGCATGAAGGACCTCGGAAAGCCGATCGAAAGCGCCCTGCTGATCTGGAACGACACGAAAGAGACCTTCGAACGCCTCGCTGTGTTCGACGAGGACTTCGACCGGCAGATCCCGATCCACCCGTTCCGCGCGACCGATGGACGGCAGGATTATCTGTACCTGCCCGACCCGTATCCGTCAGTCCGCATTCCGGCCAGCTTGAAAGCCGTCACGGACCCGCGGCAGTGGGAAGTGTTCACGTGCCTGATGGCCGGAACGCGCTACAGCAAGACAGGCGCACGGCTGCATCGTTCCGCCGATGGCCGCCTCATCTACGCCTGGAAACGGAACACGGACCCGGTCGGGTTCGACCGTCAACACGAACTGATCGCGGCAGGCCGGATGAAAGCCGAAGAGGGGTGGTACCAACTGCGCGACGTCGTAACGGATGCGCCGGTCAAGCCCCATGCCGGGTCGGTTTTCTGGAACGATTACCGCCGGCGCTGGGTGCTCATCGTCGAGGAAAACAGGGGTTCGGAAGACAACGGCGAGATCTGGTTCGCCGAAGCGGATACACCGGCCGGGCCGTGGGTATACGCGCGGAAGGTGGTAACCCACAACAAGTACACGTTCTACAACCCGGCCCAGCACCCTTTCTTTGATCAGGAGGGCGGGCGTCTTATTTATTTCGAGGGAACTTACTCGGACACCTTCTCCGGCGCACCGAGGAAGACTCCCCGCTATAACTACAACCAGATCATGTATCGGCTGGCGCTGGATGATCCGCGCCTCGAGCTGCCCGTCCCTGTGTACCGCACGCGCGGCGGCCGTTATCTATTGCGCGCCGAAGTTGATGCGGCGGGATTATGGGATCAGATCGCGGAGCTTCCCTTCTTCGCGCTGCCTGCCGGCCCGCGAGTGCCCGGTGCGGTGGTTGTAGCCGGATTCGCCGGCCTCGCGCCCGGAGCGCGCGCCGGCGTCGCGGGCCAATGGAAGTGCAGGGCCAAAGAGGAAGCCGACCAGGAGTGGACCACATTTCTCCTGCGATTGGAGCAGGAGGGCGCCACGGTACACGGCAATGCGGAATGGTTCCGCGTTTTGGACGGCACATACGTCAGCGACGCGCTCGTGCTGCGCTTAGAGGATAACGACGGCAAGTACGTCCTCAGCGGCAGCCCGCGCCAAGGGAAGCTGGCCGGCCGCTGGAAAGCCGAGTCGTCAAAAGAAGCCGGCCCGTTTGAATGCTCCGAGATTGAGCTGCTGCCGCGCACTTCGCCGGCTGTCGTGCCCCTGTACGCCTACGCCGGTCCGGCATACACGCTCGAGCCACGATCGGGCAGCGACCGGCCCGTCGCGCTGGTGTGGCGCAATCCCATGTCGGGGCTGATTCTCGACCGCGGGATTGTTCCCGTGCGGCAGTAAGCGATCTTGAGTGCTCCGGGGCAATTCGGGAGTTGCACAGAAAATGGGAAGCTTCTGAGAAGAGGCCGGTGCCTTTGCCTGAGCTTGACAGGCGCCTCCGCGTTGTGCCAGCCTACTGCCAGCGCGCTCTGGGGCGCCTCCTGTCCGCGGCAAGGGAGCAGGCTCCCACCCAAGTTGATTGCACAGTTGGCCGACCTTTCATTCCGGCCCTGAGCTAAGCGGACCTGGGCAGATACGGAAGGAAGGTTTTGATGCAGCGAAAGCTCACCTCCGCGTCCACTCTCGACAATCTGAGGAAAGAAGCGAAACGCTGGCTCAAGGCGCTGCGCGAAAACGATGCGCAGGCCCGGGAGCGCTTCGAGAACGCGTATCCGAACACGCCGGCGCGGCCCGGATTGCGCCATGTGCAACATGCGCTCGCGCGCGAGTACGGGCGGGACAACTGGAAGGACCTGACACAGGCACTGCAAAGGAGCGCCGCTGAGCGCAGCGCCGAAGAATACGAGCGCCTGGCGCAGGATTTCGTGAATGCCTACGAGGGCGACGCCGCGGCGCTCCAGCGGCTGAACCAGCATTATCGCCGCTCATTCACTTTCGACGACCTGCGGGCGGAAATCTGGCGCCGCGTGTACGCGTTCCGGCAGCGGGCATTCCGGCTGCCGAAAAATTACATGCAACTCGCTGAAGCGCAAATCGTTATCGCGCAGGACGCCGGTTTCGGCAGTTGGGCCGCGCTGATGCAGGCCGTGGCGGCCGGCGCGCCGCCGCCCGGCGCCGCCTATACCGTCGACGCGAAGGAGCACAGGGCGGCGCCGGCCCGGCGAATGACGGACGCGGACTGGGATGAGCTGATCGACGTAATTCAGGAGCGCCGTATTACCGCGCTCGATGCCAACGGTTTGATGACCGACGCGGTGCTGGCGCGCATCGCCGGACTCGACCATGTGACGAGCCTGCGCCTCGGCGGCTCGCGCGAACTCACCGACGACGGCCTGCTCGAGCTTGCCCGCATGCCGCAGTTGCAGCATCTGGATCTGAACGAGTATCCCGGCGGCAAGCTCACCGACCGCGGCCTCGAGGCACTCCGCCATCTGCCCAACCTCCGGACATTCGAGATGACGTGGCAGGCGGGTATATCGGATGCAGGCGTGGCGAATTTGCGGTTTTGCGATCGGCTGGAGCGGGTGAACCTGATGGGTTCGCCGACCGGCGACGGCGCCATCGAAGCGCTGCAAGGAAAACCCAGGCTCCACTACTTCAGCAGCGGCAGACGGGTTACAGATGCCGGCCCTGCCCGCCTCCACAATTTTCCGCTGCTGAAGAAGTGGCATGGCGAAAGCATTGCGTCCGGCGCGAAAGAGGCAATCGCCAACGGCGGACACCTCCTGATCGACGGTCCCTTCACGAATCGCGGGCTCGCCAGCCTGGCCGGACTCGAAGGCGTCTTCGAGCTCGATCTGTTCTGGCACGTGAGCGGCATCACGCCGGAAGGCTTCGCCCACCTGCGGCACCTGCCGAACCTCGTCTCGCTCGGTTGCGACGGAGAACTGAGCGACGATGCCGCGATGCGGCATATCGCGGCACTGCCGCGCCTGCGCAGGCTGCGCGCGCAGGAAACGGTCGCCACGGACGACGGCTTTACCGCCTTGAGCCGGTCGAAAACGATCGAATATTTTTGGGGACGGGAATGCCCCAACCTCGGCAGCCGCGGATTTGTCGCATTTTCGAATATGCCGGCTCTGCGCGGCATCGGCATGAGCTGCAAGAACGTGGACGACGAGGCGCTCGCTACCTTGCCCCACTTTCCCGCACTTCGGGAACTCACGCCGATCGGCATGAAGGACGAAGGCTTCCGGCACGTGGGTCGCTGCCGCCGGCTGGAACGCCTGACCTGCATGTATTGCCGCGACACCACTGATGTTGCCACCGAGCATGTCGCCGCCCTCGAGCTGAAATACTACTACGCCGGTTTGACCCGCATCACTGATCGCAGTCTGGCGATCCTGGGAGGCATGTCATCGCTCGAGCAGGTGGATCTCTACGAGTGCCAAGGCGTGACCGATGCAGGCCTGGTGTTCCTGGCAGGACTGCCGCGCCTGCGCGAGGTCCATTTGGAGGGACTGCCCCGAGTGACGCTGGAGGGCACGCGCGTGTTTCCCGGACATGTGCGAGTGATCTATTCGACCTGAGCGAGGCGAGGAACCGGGATCTTGAGCCGCCGCTGACCTGAATCCGTTCACCCGGTGCTTTCCGTAATCTAAAGAGAAAAATTGCAGCAGCGCGTATTCATCACCGGCGGGACTGGTTACATCGGGTCCCGACTCATCCCGCGGCTTCTCGCAGCCGGGTGGCAGGGTGTCCGCGCTCGCCCGGCCCGGATCGGAAAAGAAACTACCGAAGAGCTGCCAGGCGGTGCAGGGCGACGCACTGGCAGCCGTCACCTACCGCGGGCACATCCGGCCGGGCGACACAGTGGTGCACCTGGTGGGAGTTGCTCACCCGAGCCCGAGTAAGGCTCGAGAGTTTCGAGACCATCGACTACGCCTCGGCGGTGGAGGCGATTGCGGCCGCACGGCAAGCGGAAGCGGCGCACTTCGTGTACCTGAGCGTCGCGCATCCGGCGCCTGTTATGCATGCCTACTGGTCGGTGCGCGCCCGTTGCGAGGAGCTTCTGCGCACGGCGAATCTCCGGGTCACCGTTCTCAGGCCGTGGTACGTGGTCGGTCCCGGGCACTGGTGGCCGATGGCGCTCGCGCCATTATATTGGGTGGCGGAGCGGATCCCCCGAACACGCGAAACCGCGAAACGGCTGGGATTGGAGACGATCGGAGAGATGCTGCATGCCCTCGAGCGAGCCGTGCTCGAGCCCGGCGGGCGCTGGCAAGTCTGGGGAGGTGGACAACATCCGCCGGGGCCATGTAGCTGAAAGCATGGCCGTCGACCGGGGCAGGTTTCGGCAACCTCCCGGACCGTGGGTCGAGGTCGTAGAGTGGAGACCGGGTCAGCCCTCAGGGTAGTCGGGCAGCGTTAAACAGGTGGCAGCCGATATTCGCCATTTATTCGCCATAGGTCGCTGAATTCTAAGAACTTACATGAAAAAATATCTTGATTTGAGGGCCCAGGTATGTGAAAATCCGAACCAGTGGACCGAAGTGGAGTCCATCTGACCAAAGAGGACGGAAGTGGAAGCCGCTCAACCTGTCGCACTCGTGCCTCCGCGCAGCATGTACAGCGTGCGTGTCGACGAGAAGGGCAGGCTCAAACTGCCGGCGCCGCTCCACGAGCACCTGGGCAAGCTTGGCGAAACCAAGGTATACGTGACCACCTTCGACGCCCGCATTGCTCGAATCTATCCTATTTCGGTGTGGAACGGGGTCGAGGCTCTGCTGCGCAAACCGGGGGAAGACGCCGAATCGGCCGACGATCTGTGGTTCATGGCGACGGCGTTCGGCGACGACGCGGAAGTGGATGCGCAGGGGCGCCTGCTGCTTCCCTCCGAACTGCGCAAGCGGCTGGGACTGGAGGGTCAACCCGTGCGCCTGCAGTTCTATAAAGGTCACATCAACGTCTTCAGCGAGGCCATCTTCGAGGCCAAGATGCAGCGCGCGCTCACCAGCCTCGACGAGAAGCTGGGTCTTTGGGAAAAGAAGGGGCTGCAGTAGTGAAGCGCAATGCATTACCCGGTTCTTCTTCGCGAAAGCCTGGAATTCCTCGCGATCCGGCCGGGAGGGACCTATCTGGACTGCACGGCGGGACTCGGCGGACACACGGGGGCGATCGCCGCGCGGCTCGAGAGCGGGAGGGTAATCGCCGCGGATCGCGACAGCGATTCGCTCGAGATGGCGCGGCGGAACACGGCCGCACATGCGCAACGGATTCTGTTCCGGCACGCGGCATTTTCGGGATTGCGTGCGGCGCTTCAAGAGCTGGGGATCGAACGAGTGGACGGGCTCGTCGCCGACCTGGGCGTGAGCCGTTTTCAGCTAACCGAACCGTCGCGCGGCTTCTCGCTCATGCAGGAAGGTCCCGTGGACATGCGGATGGACCGGACGCAGGGACAAACAGCCGCCGACCTTGTCAATTACCTGCCCGAGAGGGCTCTCTCCGACTTGATTTTTCGGCTCGGGGAAGAAAGGAGAGCAAGAAGCATAGCCAGAGCAATCGTCCGGGCGCGGCCGATTCGAAGCACGGCGCACCTCGCGCAAGTGATCGAACGAGTCGCGCATCGGACGGGCAGGATCCATCCGGCGACGCGGACCTTCATGGCCCTGCGGATCGCGGTAAACGAAGAGCTCACCGAGCTCGAATCGCTGCTCGAGGCTGTGCCGGAGCTGGTGCGGCCGGGCGGCCGCGCGGTTGTGATCACGTTCATGTCGATCGAGGACAGGATTGTCAAGCACGCGTTTCGCGCGCTTGCGGGCGAGGGCAGAGCCACGATTCTCACGAAACACGTGGTCACACCGGCGGACGAGGAAATCAGGGAAAACCCGGCATCCCGCAGCGCGAAGCTGCGCGCCCTGGAGATGCGGTAACGCAGAGCCTCCAGGTTGGGCCGGCGGAATGGTCCGGCGGCACTGCAGCAGGATCCGGGTCTGTGGTGAGCGGAGGCCATGCCGTCGGCGGCCGCTTGGGAAAGAAATTCGAGCCGCAGTTGCCGCGTGTCCGGCGGCTGCGAGGTTGTGGACAGCGGCTAACCGCCGGGCAGGCCGCGGTTTACTCGAGCCGGAAACTCGCGCCGCAGTCGCCGCGCGACGAAGTAGTGCGAGTTTCTGGACAGAATTTCGGGATCACGGAACAAACATGGCGACGCTTGCGAACTGGAATTTTCTGAATCGCTTTAGTGCGGCCGCGGCAGCGCAGGCTGTGCCGCAGACCGCGCGTGCGGAGGTGAACCACGCCTGCCGCCTGCGCGCGCTTCCCAACGAGGACGTTTATTTTTTTGTGAAGCGCATCGACAACTCCCGGGTGGTGCGGCAGGCCGATCCGCGCGCGCACGCGCAAAGCTGGAAGGTTCTGGGCGCGACCTGCCTGGCGGCGCTGCTGCTGATGGGCACGCTGCTGCCGAGCGCCTACGGGCTGTTTGCCAGCTACCAGCTCCACAAGCTACAGCAGGAACAGCAGCGGCTGATCACCGAGCAGGGCCGGCTCGAGATCCAGGAAGCAAACCTGCTCAGCCCGCAACGGCTGCAGGAACTCGCGGACATGCAGGAATTCATCGACCCCACGCCCGAGCGGGTCATCTACCTTCCACCGAAGGAGGACGGCTCGCTGGCGTTGAACCGGCAGTGATGATTTGGACCGATAGGGAGCCCACTTGGACGCGCGCGCGGAATCCCAGGCCGTCAGCAGGCTGAGGTTTCTCGCGCGCGTATTTTTTTTCTGGGGCGCCGTGCTGTTGGCGCGGCTCATCGACCTACAGATCATCGAGCACGAAGAGCTGGCCCGGATGGCCCTGGACCAGCAGCAGAACGACAGCCGGATTCTGGGCCCGCGCGGCGCCATCCTCGACCGCAACGGCCAATACCTTGCGCGCAGCCTTCCGGTCGAATCGGTGTGCCTGGATCCGCGCAAGGTCCATAACCTGGGCATGGCGGCGGACCTGCTCGCGCGCGTTCTCAGCCTGGACAGCGATACCCTGCTGCGGCGGCTGGTCGCGGCGGCCGAGGGCGGTCGCGGCTTTCTCTGGGTGAAGCGGCGAATCAGCCCTGAAGAGGCGCAGGCGCTGCGTGCCTATAAGCTGGACTGGGTCGAATTCCGCACGGAGACGAAGCGCTACTATCCCAAGGGATCGCTGGGAGCGCCGCTGATCGGGAGCGTCGATTACGAGGAGAAGGGGAACGGCGGCGTCGAGCTCGGCTGGGACAAGGAACTGCGAGGCAAAGCGGGAGTGGCGCGTACCACGGCCGACGTCCGCGGGGGCGTGATCGACCGGCGCGTGTTCAGCGAGCCCGAGCCCGGCAAAGACCTGACGCTTACGATTGACGAGCGTGTCCAGTTCGCCGCCGACCGGGCGCTGCGCAACGCAGTGCGGGAGAACCATTGCAGAACGGGCAGCCTGGTTGTGATGGATCCGCGCACGGGCGACATTCTGGCGATGTCGAGCGTGGTAGCGGGAGCGCCCGTGTTTGATCCCAACAAGCCGCCGGAGCGGGGCGAGCCGGCGCAGATGGCCCGTCTGAACCTTGCCGTTTCCGCCCCGTTCGAGCCCGGCTCGGTGTTCAAAGTGATCACGGTCTCCGCCGCGCTCGAGACCACGAACCTGACGCCGGAGACGATCATCCCCTGCGGCAACGGCCGCATTACCCTGTTCCGCCGGGTCATCCACGATCATGACCCGTACTCTTTGTTGAGCGTGGCCGACGTGCTGGCCAAATCGAGCAACATCGGCGCCATCCAGATCGGACTCCGAGTCGGCAATGAGCGGCTGTACGACTACATCAAACGTTTCGGTTTCGGGCGGAAGACCGGGGTGCTGCCGGGGGAATCGCCGGGGATCGTGCGGCCCACCAGCCGCTGGATTCCGAGCTCGATCGGATCGATCGCGATGGGACACGAGGTCACGGTGACTACCCTGCAACTGGCGCAGGCATGCTCGGCGATCGCCAACGGAGGCGTACTGGTCCGCCCGCGCGTGGTGCTGAAGCGGCAGCGGCCGGGCTTCCCTCGAGAAGCGCAGGCGCCGCTGGAGGCGCCCGGGCGCGCCGTCCGGCCGGAAACCGCCATCCAGATGCGGCAGATGATGGAGCGCGTGGTGCTGGCCGGGACAGGGAAGAAGGCGTTGCTCGAAGGCTACACCTCCGGCGGGAAGACGGGTTCAGCCCAGATTTATGACTTTGCGGCGCGCGTCTACACGCACAAGTACAATGCGTCGTTCATGGGCTTCGCTCCGGTGAACAATCCCGCTGTTGTCGTCGTGGTAACGCTGAACGGCGCCTCGAAGTACGGCGGGGCGGTCGCGGCCCCCGTGTTTCATGAAGTCGCCGCCGCGGCGCTGCGGTTCCTCGATGTTCCTAAGGACCTGCCCGACCGCGAGCTGCCGGAGACGGATGAAAAGCCCGCATCCGATCTCGCGATCGCCGAGATCAGCGCCGGAGCGCCCAGGGAGGAGGAGGAAGCGCCGGCGACGCTCAACGCGCCGGCCGCAGCCGCAGCTCTTCTCGAGGCGCGCGGGTCCGCGCCCACCGAGGCCGGGCCCCTGCTCATTCCCGCCACTTACAACGGTCCCAAAGTGCCGAACTTCCAAGGCAAGACCAAGCGGCTCGTCATCGAGGAATCGGCCGCACTGGGGCTGCTGGTGGAATTCCGTGGCGACGGTATCGCTCGTGTCCAGGAACCTCCTCCCGGCATGGTCCTCCGTCCCGGCGAGCGGGTTCGCATTCAATTCGCCAGATGACTCGCCCTTTCTCAGCCCGCGCCGCCTGCGTCTGCGTGGCCGCGTTTGAGCGAGATCCCGGGGCACATTCGCGGCCCTCTTCCGAGGCCGGCCGCGACCAGGCACGGTGCGGTGGTACGGCATCCGTGTTGCTGCCGCCGGGCAGCGGCTGCGCACATTTGGCGAGGCAGCAAGTGCCGCCATTCCGCGCATGCTGGTCCTCGCCCCATCGAAACGTGAGGCCGGGCGTTCTCAGTCAACTATTTAGAGGCCCCCGATGACCGTGGCGGAAGCGCTGGACGGCGTAGCGCTGAAATCCGAGATCCCGGCGAACGTCAGCGGCGCCACAGTCGCAGGTCTCGATTACGATTCGCGCCGGGTGGCTCCGGGCTTCCTGTTCTTCGCATTCCCCGGAGCGAACGTCGATGGCCGCCTGTTCGCGGGCCAAGCCATGGAAAAAGGCGCGCTGGCGACGGTCAGCGAACTCCCGCCGCCCGTGGAGATTCAGTACCCCTGGATCCAGGTCCAGCACGGACGCCGCGCGCTCGCGCTCAGCGCCGGCAACTACTACTCGCATCCCGATCGCCGGCTGAGCGTCACGGGCGTGACCGGAACCAACGGGAAGACCACAACAACCTATCTGATCGACTCCATCCTGCGGTGCGCGGGCAAAACGACCGCGCTGGTCGGCACCATCGAGTACCATATCGCCGGCGAGCGCCGAAAAGCCGTGAATACGACCCCCGAGTCGCTCGATCTGTTCCGGATCTTCGACGATCTGGCGCGAGCGGGCGGCACGCACGCGACCATGGAAACCTCCTCGCACGCGCTCGCGCTCAGCCGCGTGTACGGAATCTACTTCCACACCGGCGTGTTCACCAATCTCACGCGCGATCACCTGGACTTTCACAAGTCGATGGAGGGATATTTCGCGGCCAAGCAGCTCCTTTTTACGGGTCAGGGCGCGGCCGCCCCGAGGTTTGCCGTAGTCAACCGCGACGATGCCTACGGCAGGGCATTGCAGTTCAAACCGGAAACGGAGGTGCTCTGGTATGGCCTGGAAGAAGGCGCCACGGCGCGCGCGCAGAAGATCTCATCGAGCTTCGCAGGGCTCAGGTTTGAGGTTCAGTATGCTGGGCGCGCTTATCCGCTGGAATCGACATTGGTCGGGCAGATCAATGTCTACAACGTTCTGGCGGCGTGGTGCACGGCCCTATCGTACGGGATTGATCCCGCGGTAATTGCGCGCGGGCTGGCCGAGTGCCGGGCGGTGCCCGGGCGCTTCGAGCGCGTCGAAGAGGGTCAGCCGTTTCTGGTGATCGTGGATTATGCCCATACCGATGACGCGCTGCGTAACGCCATCACGGTGGCGCGAGGCATGACGGCAGGGCGTGTCATCACGGTATTCGGCTGCGGCGGCGACCGCGACCGGGCCAAGCGTCCGCTCATGGGAATGGCGGCGGCCGAGATGAGCGACTTCGTCGTGCTGACATCCGACAATCCCCGTTCCGAGGACCCGCTTGCCATCATGAACGACGCACTGGTCGGGATCCGGCGCTTCGACACGCCGCACCTCGCCGAGCCGGACCGCGAGAAGGCCATTCGGAAGGCGATTGAGACCGCCGAGCCCGGCGACGTGGTTGTGATCGCCGGCAAGGGACACGAGACCTACCAGGTTCTGAAGGACACCACCATCCCATTTGACGACCGCGAGGTGGCGCGGGGCGTGTTGCGCAGTTTTGGATATGGAAAGGCGCCCGCTTGAAGCGCCCGGCGGCTGGTCCGCGGGCAGGGAGCCGGCCGGCGCCGGCCGGCCATGACGGGGCGGACGTAGTTGTGGCATGCGACTGGAGTTGAGCGATGTTGGACGCATCCTTGGTGCGGAAATTGCTGATCATCGAGCTGTCGAAGGATTCAGCGTGGATTCGCGGACTCTGCAGGCTGGGGATCTTTTCTTTGCCCTGCGCGGGGAGAATCACGATGGCCATGGTTTCGTGGAAGAGGCGTTTCGAAAGGGGGCGGCCGCGGCGGTGGTGGAGCGGGAGGTGGCCGGGGAAGGTCTTCAGATCCGGGTGGCGTCTGTTCTGGCCGGCCTTCAGTCGCTCGCGCGCCGGGCTCGCGAGCGGTGGGGGAAGCCCGTCGTAGCAGTCACCGGCAGCGCGGGCAAGACCACCACGAAAGACGTGATCGCGCACTTGTTGAGCACAGCGATGAAGGTGGGGAGAACGATCGGGAACTTCAACAATCACGTGGGCCTCCCGCTCTCCGTGCTGCGGCTGCCGGACGACGCCGCGGCGGGCGTACTCGAGCTGGGCATGAATCACGCGGGCGAGATCCGCGCGCTGTGCACGATCGCGCAACCGAATGTCGGGGTAGTAACCAACGCCGGCTACGCCCATATTGAAAATTTCGATTCACCCGAGGGAGTCGCGCTCGCCAAGCGCGAGCTGATCGAATCGCTGCCGGCGGACGGCGTGGCGGTCCTCAACGCGGATGACGAGCGCGTGCGGCGGTTCGCCGAGGTTTTTCCGGGCCGGGTGGTCCGCTTTGGTCTTTCCGAGCATGCCGATGTCCGGGCCACGCGCGTCGAGCTGACGGACAGCGGCGTCAGCTTCGAGGTGGCCGGGACGCGCTTTGAGAGCGCTCTGCCCGGCCGCCACGGAGTTTCTAACATTCTCGCCGGAATCGCGGTCGCAGAGCTGTTCGGCATCGCGCCCGGGGAGCTGAGCGATGCGGTACGCGAGCTGGCGCCCGGCAAGATGCGCGGAGAGCGATTTGTGCATCGCGGCATCACGGTTTACAACGATAGCTACAACGCCAATCCGGACGCGGTCCGGGGCATGCTGGAGGTGCTCAGGGAGACGCCGGCCCGGCGGCGGATCGCGGTTCTGGGAGAGATGCTTGAACTCGGGCGATGGTCCGAGCCTTTGCACCGCGAGGCCGGCCGGTACGCCGTCGCCTGCGGGATATCTGTGCTGATTGGGATACGCGGCGCCGCCCGCTTTATGGTGGACGCAGCAGTCGACGCCGGCCATAGGGCCGACGCCGCGTACTTTTTTGAGGACCCCGCCGAGGCAGGGAAGCTGATCGCCGGCATCGCCAGCGAGGGTGATGCCATCCTGTTCAAGGGCTCGCGCGGCACACGCGTCGAAAGGGCGCTCGAGAGTTTTCTGGGGGAACCGGCGTGAATGAGACACTGAATACTGGAAGCGATTTTCGATCGTCCGTTCCCGCCCGCGGTTCCGCTGACCTTTCCCACCGACCGCTATCCGCTTCATCGGCCGTGAGCGAGGTTTGCAGGCCGGCGCGGGCGGCATTGTAGGCGCCCATGCTCTACTGGCTGCTCTACCAGAAATTGTTCCTGACCTATGCGCGGGGGTACGAGTTTCTCAGCCCTTTCCGTGTCTTCGGCTTCGTCACCTTCCGCATTGCCTTCGCCAGTCTGACCGCGCTGTTTCTCTGCATTCTGCTGGGACCCTGGATGATTCGCAAGCTGCGGGAATTTCAGATCGGCCAGCACATCCGCGAAGACGGGCCGCGCTCGCACCAGTCGAAAGCCGGCACCCCGACGATGGGGGGCGTGCTCATCATCACCTCGGTCCTGCTGCCGACGCTGCTGTGGGCCGACCTGCGCAATCCCTACGTGTGGATCGCGATGTTCGGACTGGTCGGCTATGGGCTGATCGGCTTCTGGGACGACTACACCAAGATCCGCAGGATGCGGAACCTGGGCCTGACGGCGCGGCAGAAGATCGCGCTCCAGGTGCTGCTCGCGCTGGTCGTCGGCCTGCTGCTGCTGTGGCTGCATGCGCGCGGCGCCTACGATACAGCGATCAACGTGCCCTTCTTCAAACAGTTCCGGCCGGACCTGCTGATTCAGCCGCTGGTGCATCAGCCCTGGACCTATCCGCTGGCCTTCATCGGTTTTTTCAGTTTCGTGGCTTTCATGCTGGTGGGCGCGAGCAACGCGGTGAACCTGACGGACGGCCTGGATGGGCTGGCGATCGGGCTGATGATCATTGCCGCGGGAGCGACCACGGTGCTGGCCTACGTCAGCGGCCATGCGGAATTCGCGAAGTATCTGGACATCGCGCGTCTTCCCGGCGCCGCCGAGCTGACCATCTTCTGCGCGGCCATGACCGGCGCCTCGATTGGTTTTCTCTGGTATAACGCGCACCCGGCGGAGATCTTCATGGGCGACGTCGGCTCGCTATCGCTTGGGGGCGGACTGGCGGTGGTGTCGGTCCTGATCAAGCAGGAGATCCTGCTGGTGTTCATCGGCGGCGTCTACGTGATCGAGGCGCTCTCGGTGATTCTGCAGGTCGGCAGCTACAAGCTGCGCGGCAAGCGTATCTTCAAGATGGCGCCTCTGCACCACCACTTCGAGGCGCTGGGCTGGCAGGAAGCCAAGATCATCACCCGCTTCTGGATCGCCGGCCTGGTGATGTCGCTGTTCGCGCTGACCACGTTGAAACTGCGATGAAGCGGCTGGCGGGAAAACGCGTGGCGGTGATCGGGATGGCGAGGTCGGGAATGGCCGCGGTCGAGCTGGTACTGCGGCACGGCGCGAGCGCGCTGGCGATCGACCAGCGCTCCGCCGGGCAGCTTGGCGATGCCGCGCCGCGCCTCCAGTCGTGGGGCGTCGCTCTGCGGCCGCAAACGGCCGAGAGCCTGCGGGACGCGGAGCTGGTCGTGCTCTCTCCCGGGGTGCCCGTGGACATTCCGGAGCTCGAGGAAGCCCGCGGCCGCGGGCTGCCGGTGATTGGCGAGCTGGAGCTGGCGAGCTGGTTTCTGCAAGGTCCGGTCATCGGCATCACCGGCTCGAACGGGAAGACCACGACGACCGCGCTCACTGGCCATATCCTGCGCGAAGGCGGCGTGCCCGTGCAGGTGGGGGGCAACATCGGAACGCCCCCGGCGGCGATGATCGACGCCTCGCGGCCGGAGCAGTGGAATGTGCTCGAGCTTTCGAGTTTTCAGCTCGAGACCATCCGCGAGTTCCGGGCGCGGGTCAGCGTCGTGTTGAACGTCACGCCCGACCATCTCGACCGGCACCACACCTTTGAGCATTACGCAGCGGCCAAGCGCCGGCTGCTCGAGACGCAGACCGCCGACGATTTTGCGGTTCTGAACGCCGACGACGTTACGTGTGTCGATTACGGCGCCTCCACCAAGGCCCGTCCGGTCTGGTTCAGCAGCACCCGGCCAGTGACGCCTGGGCTGTTTCTCGAAGGCGGCCGCATTTATCTCGATGACGAGCCTCTGATCGAGGCCGCCGAGGTGCCCCTGCGCGGCGTCCACAACCTGGAGAATGTCATGGCCGCGAGCGCGGCGGCGCGCATCGCGGGCGGCAGCCGCGGCGCGATCGCGGCGGCCATCCGCACATTTCCGGGTGTCGAGCACCGGCTCGAGTTCGTGCGGGAGATCGGCGGCGTCGCGTATTACAACGACTCCAAGGCCACGAATGTCGACGCGACGCACAAGGCGCTTGACGCCTTTCCCGGCGGTCTCTGGGTGATTCTGGGCGGCAAAGACAAGGGGAGCGACTACACCGCGCTACGCGAGCCGCTGCGGCGGAAAGCGCGCGCGGTGCTGCTGATCGGGGCGGCGGCGTCCAAGATCGCGGAGCACCTGAACGGAGCGGCGCCGGTGATTCGCTGCGGCACGATCGATGAGGCCGTACGCCGCGCCGCACGTGCAGCCGTGCCCGGCGAGGTCGTGCTGCTCGCGCCGGCCTGCGCCAGCTTCGACCAGTTCGACAGTTTCGAGCACCGGGGAAGAGTCTTCAAGGAGCTGGTGAATCGCCTATGACGGTAATGAAGTTGGTGACGCAGGCCTCGCGGACCGCCGGCGAGATACCGGCGCAGGCCAGGAAGCGTGCGCCCCTCGCGTTTCGCCTGTTGGCGGCACTGGCGATCTTCTGGGTGACCGGTGGCATAGTAATCGGCGTTATTCAGCGTCGCCGGGGAGGTGAGCCATGGCGCAGCGCGTAAAGCCCGACTGGATCCTCTTCCTCACCATCGTGTTGATGGTCTGCTTCGGGATGGTGGTCGTCTACAGCGCCTCCTCGGTGATGGCCGAATTGCGCTACGGCTCGAGCTACTACTTCATCCTGCGCCAGATGGGATGGGTGGCGGTTTCGCTGCTGGGTTTCATGCTGTTCATGCGGCTCGATTACCGCAAGTTCCAGCGGCCGGTCTGGGCGCTGGCGCCAGTCGGGATCACCATCGCGCTGCTGATCACGGTGTACTTTATCGGGCGGCACCACCGCTGGCTGACGCTCGGACCGGCGTCGCTGCAGCCATCGGAATTCGCCAAGCCGGCGCTGGTCATCTTTCTGGCATATTTCGTGACGCGGCGCCTGCGCGCCATCAACAGCAAGTACACGATCCTGCCGGCATTCCTGGTGATCGCGCTCGTGGGCATGGCCGTGGTGGTGGCCGATTTCGGGACGGCGGTCGTGCTCATCGCCACTTCGGCGGTAGTCTTCTATGTGGCCGGGCTGGAGAAGCGCTATTTCCTGATCGCCATCCCGGGATCGCTGCTGCTGGCCTTCTTCGCCATTGCGTCCAAGCCCTACCGGTTGGGCCGCATCATCGCCTTCGTGGACGCCGACTACAGCATCATCAGCTATCTGGATCCGCACGGGAAGATCAAGAAATACGTCGAGAGCGGGAGCAGCGTGATCGATCCCAAATACCAGCCTCTGCAGGCGAAGATCGCCATCGGCTCGGGCGGCGCGCTCGGCGTCGGGCTGATGCAAAGTAAGCAGAAGCTGCTCTATCTGCCGGAGGCGCACACGGATTTCATTTACGCGGTGGTGGGCGAGGAACTCGGGCTCTGGGGCAGCACGGGGGTGCTGGCCGGGTTCATGGTGATCCTCTGGCGCGGGCTGCGGCTGTTCTGGCTCGCGCCGGACGATTTCGGCAAGTATCTCGCGCTGGGGGTGACCGCGGCTGTCTTTGTGCAGGCGCTGATGAATATTACGGTGGTGCTTGATCTGGGTCCCACCAAGGGCATCCCGCTGCCGATGATCAGCTATGGGGGCAGTTCGCTGCTCAGCACGCTGACCTCGCTGGGGCTGCTGTTGAGCGTCAGCGAGCAGGCCGGCTAGCACGGCCGCGGCATGGCAAAGCTGGTCATCGCCATGGCGGGGGGCGGCACGGGCGGGCACATCCTTCCCGCCCTCGCGGTCGCGGCCGAGTTGCGCCGACGCGGGCATCATCCGTTTTTCATTGGAACGCCACGGGGCATGGAGGCGCGGCTCGTTCCGCGGGCCGGCTACGAGGTGGAGTGGATCGAGATCGGACCACTGAACCGGGTCGGTATCCGGCAGCGGATGCGCACGCTCCTCCAGTTGCCCGCCGGCGTTCGCCGCGCGACGCGCATCCTGCGGGCCCGCGGCGCCTCCGCAGTATTCAGCACCGGCGGCTACGTTGCGGGACCGGTGATGCTGGCGGCGCGGCTGGCCCGCATTCCGCTGGTCATCATGGAGCCGAACGCCGTTCCGGGATTTGCCAACCGCCGCGCCGCCCGCCTGGTGCAACGCGCGCTGGTCAATTTTCCCGAGACGGCCAGGTATTTTCCCAAGCGCACCGAGGTGACCGGAGTCCCGGTGCGAGAGGAGTTTTTCCGCATCGAGCCGCGGCCGGCGTCGGCCCGCCCGTTGCATGTCCTGATCACCGGAGGCAGCCAGGGATCGCAGCGGCTGAACGAGGCGGCGCGCGCCTGCTGGCCGCTGCTCGCTGATTCGGATCTCGCCGTGCATCTCACGCTGCAAACCGGATACGCGATGTACGCGGCGCTGGTCGAGGAGTTCTCCCGAAGCGGTCTGCCGGGTGTTGTGACCCCGTTTATCGGGGACATGGCGCCGGCGCTGGCGGAAGCCGACCTGATCGTCTGCCGTGCGGGCGCATCCACGGTTTCAGAGCTGGCCGCGGCCGGCAGACCCTCGGTCCTGGTGCCGTTTCCTTTCGCCGCCGATGACCACCAAGCCAGGAACGCGGAGGTATTCGCCAGGGCCGGCGCCGCCCGGCTCGTTCCTGACCAGGAGATGGACGGCCGCCGCCTGTTCGCCGAGATCCAATCGCTCGCCGGCGCGCCGGAGGAGCTGCGGCGGATGGCCGCCGCCGCCCGAACCCTCGCCAGTCCCGGCGCTGCGCAAAGAGCTGCCGAGGTTCTCGAGGAGTTGGCCGGAGCATGAGTCCGCGGTTCTGCCTGAGTACGGAGCGCCGCTCACGCATACAGCCGCCATGCCTTCTCGATCCACACCCCGGCACTTGGGAAACCCGCGGCGGAGAAGCGCGGGGAATACGACGGGCAGACCGGTTGGAATGCCGCCGGCGGCGGAGGTGCGATAATGTGGGCACCGCACGTTTTGCCGTTGACACCCGCCGCGAAAGTCGAAACAATACGAGGGGAAAATGTTTTTTAAGCCCCAGCGCCTGCACTTCACGGGCATCGGCGGCATCGGCATGAGCGGCATTGCCGAGATCCTGCTCACCCTGGGCTACGAGATCTCCGGCTCCGACCTGAGGCTCAGTCCGATTACAGACCGGCTCGCCCGGCTGGGGGCGCGCATTTATGAAGGGCACTCGGCGGGGAACGTGGACGGCGCGAAGGCGCTGGTAATCAGCTCGGCCGTCGCCCCGGACAATCCGGAGCTGCGGGAGGCGCGGCGGCTGCAGATCCCGGTGATCCCGCGCGGTGAACTGCTGGCCGAGCTGATGCGGCTGAAGTACGGCATCGCGGTGGCGGGGAGCCACGGCAAGACGACCACCACATCGATGACCGGAGCCATTCTCAGCCACGCCGGTCTGGATCCGACGATCGTGGTGGGGGGCCGGGTCGGCTCGATGGGCGGCAGCAACGCGCGGCTTGGGCGCAGCAACTTCCTGCTGGTCGAGTCCGACGAGAGCGACGGCTCGTTTCTGAAACTGTCCCCGATTCTGGCGGTCGTCACCAATATCGACCGCGAGCACCTCGACCACTATGCGTCGATCGAGGAGATTCGCGCCGCGTTTCTCGATTTCGTCAACAAGGTGCCGTTCTACGGCGCCGCGGTCGTCTGCCTCGACGATGAAAACGTGCAGCAGATCCTGCCCGGCGTGACGCGCCGTACCATCAGCTACGGGCAATCGGCGCAGGCGACGCTCACGATCCTGGAGCCGCGCTGCGGGCACCTCTCGAGCGACTTTCGCGCGCGCTACCGGGGCGAGGAACTGGGCGAGTTCCACGTAGGGGTGCCGGGGCACCACAACGTGCTGAATGCGGCCGCCGCCATCGCGGTGGCGCTCGAACTTGAGATCGCGCCGGAGGTGATACGGCAAGGGCTCGCCGCCTTCACGGGCGTCGAGCGCCGCTTTCACCTCAAGGGCGAGGCGCGGGGGATCACGTTGATCGACGACTACGGCCACCACCCGACCGAGATCCGGGCCACACTGGCCGCAGCGCGCCAGTGCCGCTACGCGCGCATCCACGCGATCTTCCAGCCGCACCGTTACACCCGCACGCTGCACCTGATGGATGATTTCGCGCGCGCCTTCAACGACGCCGATTCGGTTTACCTGCTCGACATTTACGCGGCCTCCGAACAGCCGATCGAGGGGGTGAGCGCCACGGTGCTGGCCGACCGCCTGCGCGCCTTCGGGCACCGCTCGGCCGCCTACTGCGGCACCATCGATAACGCCGCCGCCGCGGCGCTCGCGGCCGCCCGTGAAGGCGACCTGATCGTGACGCTGGGCGCCGGCAACGTATGGCAGGCAGGCGACCGTATTCTCGCCTTGCTCCGGGGAGAGAGCTGATGGCCGGGGCATTGCTGATCCCGGCGTATGCGCGGCCGCGATCGTCCGCGGCACGGAAGCGGCCAATCCCGCGGGGGGCGGAAGACTAGATGGGGCGCGGGGGCGAAGCCGCAGTTTCGACGTCGAGGAACAAGGCGGGCGGATTGCGGCCCGTGCGCATCCTGCTGGTGGGCATGGCGGCCGTAATCTGCGCGGCGATTCTCATCATGACCTGGATGCGTCTCGAGCAATTCCTGATGACGGACCGGCGCTTCATGTTGCCCGGCCCGCCCGACCCCGGGCACCGCGTCCCGCAGTTCCGGATCGAGGGATCGCTGCACGCCTCCGAGCTGCAGGTCACGCAAGTCTTTTTTCCCGATTTCGGCCGCAGCGTGTACCTGTGTCCTCTGAGCGAGCGCCGCCGCCAGTTGCTTGCCATCGACTGGGTGAAGGACGCAACGGTCTCGCGGATCTGGCCGAACCGCCTGCTGGTCCGGATCACCGAGCGCTCGCCCGTGGCTTTCGTGCAGATCCCCGCCGGCGGCGCGATGCGCTTTGCCTTGATCGATCAGGACGGCGTCATGCTGATGCCGCATGACAGGGTGAGCATGAAGCTGCCGGTGCTGACCGGCCTCTGCCCCGGAGATCCGCGGGAAAGCCGCAAGGACCGTGTCGGCCGGCTGCTCGAATTGCGTGACGACATCGGCCCCATGCTCGACACCATCTCCGAAGTGGATGTGAGCGACCCCGAGAACCTCAAGGTGAGTCTCTCCGTGGACGGGCGGGCGCTGGTGCTCATGATCGGCAACCGGAGATTTCTCGAGCGGCTGCAGAAGTTCCGCACCCATTATCCGGCGATTCGCAAGCACCTGCCCCAGGCGGGCATGCTCGATTTGCGGCTGCCGGACCGGATCACGGCGGTCGAGCGATCCGAGATCGAGAGCGGCGGCCGCGGGTGCAGTTCCCGGGCAGCGGCGACGCCCGCCGGGCGCAGCGGCAGGGCCGCGGCGAAAAGGTGTAGTCTCGAAAGAATACGGCATGTCTGACAAGCGCCTCGCGGTGGGTCTTGACGTTGGGAGCGCGCGCGTGCGCTGCACGGTCTGCCTGCTCGAAGACACGCACCTGCGCTATCTGGGCCACGGCGAGGCTGAGTCGCACGGCTGGGTCAAAGGACGCATCTCCGATCAGATCGCGGTCAGCGCCGGCATCCGGCTGGCGGTCGAGGAAGCCGAGCGGCGCTCCGGCGCCGCTGTGGGCGCGGCCGTGGTGGGCGTCGGCGGCACCACGGTCGAGGGCACAAACAGCCGGGGCATCTACGAGTTCGGCCGGCCGCGCGAGATCGATCCCGGCGATCTCGGCTACGCCGTCGAGCTCGCCTCGAAGGTGCGGCTCGAGGAAGGCCGCCTGCTGCTACAGGTCCTGCCGCAGGACTTCACCGTGGACGGCCGTGCCGGCCACCGCAATCCCAGGGGCGTCTGCTGCTCGCGAGTCGAGGCCAACGTACACGTGATCACGGCCTCGGCGCACGATCATCACGCGGTGATCAGCAGCGTTCATCAGGCGCACCTGGAAGTCGAGGAAACGATCTTCGAGCCTATGGCCTCGGCGTACGCCTGCATTCTGCAGGAGGACCGCAGCCGCGGCGTGGCGCTCGTCGATATCGGAGCACACTCGACGGATATCGCCGTCTACGATGGCGAGGCGCTGCTGCGCGCCAGCAGCATTCCGGTCTGCGGCGAGCTGTTCACCCGCGATGTCGCGTTCGGTCTCACCGTCTCCTATGAAGACGCCGAGAGCCTGAAGAAGCAATATGGATGCGCGCTGGCGGGCCTGGGCGCCGAGAACAGCACGATCGTGGTGACGCCGGTGGACGGGCGTCCGCGGCGCGAAGCTCCGCGCCGTGTCCTCAATGAAATCCTCGAGGCGCGCGCCGAGGAGCTGTTTCTGTTCGTGCGCGCCGAGCTGGCGAAGGTCGGCATGGAGCAGGCGCTGCTCGAAGGCGCCGTGCTGACCGGGGGCGGCGCACTGCTGCCGGGGATGTGCGACATGGCTGAGCGCGTTTTGAACTGCCAGGCGCGCAACGGGCTGGCCTCCGGGATCGACCGTTGGCCGGAGGAGATCAACGATCCGTCGTGGGCGACGGCGGCCGGACTCGCGATGTATTCGGCGAAGCTGAAGACTCAGCGGGAGTGGAAGCGCAAAGTGCCCAGTATTGTGGGGATGGTTCTAAAGTAGAGTGGCACGCGGCCGATGGCTCCGGTAGAGGCATCGGTTTGGCGGAAATGCAGGGAACGCATCAGTAGGTTGCAGCAGCCGTACCGGCCGGCGCCGCGCCTCGCGCCGGGGGGCGGCTGCCGGGCGCACAACCGGCCGCGCGCGCCGCGGGTGGGCCCGAACCGGAGAGCAGAGCAGCCATATGGCTGGCGGCGGAAAGGGCAGATATGAGTGAGATGAAGGAAGAGCTGAAGTTCGAAGTTCAAGAGGAGCTGGACCTGGGCACCAGGATCAAGGTCATCGGAGTGGGCGGAGGTGGCTCCAACGCCGTCGCCCGCATGATGAGCGAGGGCATCGGGGGCGTCGAGTTCTTCGTTCTCAACACCGATATGCAGGCGTTGGGTACCTCGTCCGTCGCCAACAAGCTCGTGATCGGCCAGAAGATCACGCACGGGCGCGGGGTGGGCTCAGACCCGGCGCTCGGCCGCCTCGCCGCACTCGAGGACACCGAACGCATCATCGAGATTCTGCAGGGTGCGGACATGGTATTCGTCACCGCCGGCATGGGCGGCGGCACGGGCACGGGAGCCGCGCCGGTGATCGCGGCGCTCGCCAAGGAGCTGAACGCGCTGACGATCGCCGTGGTCACCAAACCGTTCAGTTTCGAAGGACCCCGGCGCATGAAACAGGCCGACAAGGGCCTCGCCGACCTCGCGGCCAGCGTCGACACGGTTATCTCGATTCCCAACGACAAGCTCCTCGATGTTCTGCCCAAGGGCACGGGCGTGATGGATGCCTTCCGCGCCGCCGATGACGTGCTGAGACAAGCGGTCGAAGGGATCAGCGACATCATCAATACGCCTGGCATGATCAACCGCGACTTCTCCGACATCCGCGCCATCATGCTCGGCATGGGCTACGCGACCATGGGCACGGCAACCGCCCGCGGGGAGAATGCCGCGGTCGAGGCCGCCCGCCAGGCCATCAGTTGCCGCATGCTCGAGGACGGCGGCGTGAAGGGGGCTAAGGCGATCCTGATCAACATCACGGCCTCGAGCAAGCTCGGCATCCACGACATCAACGAAGCCTGCAATCTGATCCGCAACGCCGCCGAGTACGAGGACGTGCAGATCAACTTTGGAATTGTCCTGAAGGAGGACCTGGACGACGAGGTAAAGATCACGGTGATTGCGACCGGCTTCCAGCGCGAGGGTCTGCCCGCGATCGACCGGTCGGCTGCGCCCGAGCAGCGCACGATTTCGGCGCCACTCGCCGCACCGCGATTCGAGGCGCCCCGCAGGCGCCTGGTCGAGCCCGAGCCGGCCCCGGTGGCGTTGGCGGTGGCCGCGCCCTCCGCCGAGCTCCAGACCTCGCCCGAGCCGCGCGAGGTGGAGGCGGAGGTCATGGCCGCCGACGAACCCGGTCAGGACCTCGAAATGCCGGCCTATCTGCGGCGCGAGCGCCGGCTGTTCCAGTAGCGGCATCGCCAGGGCGGCTGATCATCCATGCTGCAAGCGCGACCCCTGGGATTGCGACAGCGCTGATCGAGACCGGCCGATGTCCAGGGAAGGAGCGGACCGCGGAGGTTGGCCGGTCGCATCACATCGTTCCCGTTTCCTTGTTGGCTTGCCGGTGCTAGCTCTGAGTAAATACAGCGTCTCCGATGGGCTGGTGGCGGGGGTGTTTGGGCACGGTGAAGCGGAACAGAGCTCCGGGACCGGCCGTGGGCTCCAGCCAGATGCGCCCGCCGTGCCGCTCGACAATCTCCTTGCAGATCGAGGTGTGTTTTCGCGGGACGTCGAGCAAACGCGTGGGGGATTCATTCTCCATCTGTGTTCCTCCGCCTGAACACCCGCCGCGGGGGCGGGCGTCCAAGCCCCGCCAGGATACACGATGGGGGGCAAAACCCCACCTATTTTTGCGCTCACCACTGCCGGCCGCGAAACTGTACAAACCCTCAGCCTGCAGGCTCTGCAGGCGCACGCCCGGGCGCCCGGAGGCCGGGCAAGATCCACGCGAGCGGCACCTGTTTCAGCCGTGCTCACGCCGTGCGCCGGCTGATGAGTTGGAGGGATTTTGCGGCTGAGGTGTCTCACGGGTCCAACTGGCGCCTATGGTGACGCCCGGCGGTCTCCGTTGCCGCCTCACGCGAAGAGTGTGGCGAGACACGCGGCCTGGCAGCGGACGGGAATTTCCGATAGCGTTGTGGGATGTCCTGCGCGCGCTGGGAGCATTTCGAGCACGTCGGCGATATCGGAGTCCGCGGGGTGGGCGCGACTCTGGGGGAAGCATTCGAGCAGGCGGCGCTGGCGCTGATCGCGGTTATCACCGAGCCGGCGGGCGTGCGCGGCGAAACGCCGGTGGACCTCCACTGCGAAGCGGTCACGCCGGACCTGCTGCTCCTCGACTGGCTGAATTCGCTGATTTACGAAATGGCGGTGCGCCGGATGCTTTTCAGCCGGTTCGAAGTGCAGACCGACGCCGCGACTCTCCAGGCGAAGGCCTGGGGCGAGGCCGTGGATCGCGCGCGACACGAGCTTGCGGTGGAAGTGAAGGCGGCGAGCTTCTGCGAGCTGCGGGTAGCGCGGGATGCCGGGGACTGCTGGGTGGCGCAATGCGTTGTGGATGTGTAACCGCTACCCGGCGCGTGTTGCCGCCGCGGAGTGTCACGATTTGAATGGAGGCTCATGCATCCGGGCAAGCTTGAACGCCGATCGGACACGGAATGGGTGATGCCGCCCGTTGGCCGGATGCGCGTACCTGGCGTCATCTACGGCACCGAGGACCTGATCCGCACAATGGATGAAAAAGTTGCCGAGCAGCTCGGCAATCTCGCCACGCTGCCGGGCATCGAGAAAGCCGCCTACGCCATGCCCGACGCGCACTGGGGTTATGGGTTTCCGATCGGCGGTGTGGCGGCGTTCGACCCCGAGCGGGGTGGCGTGGTCTCGGCCGGCGGCGTGGGTTTCGACATCTCCTGCGGGGTGCGCTGCCTCACGACGGGGCTGACCGCGTCCGATGTCGAGCTGGTGAAGACGCCGCTCGCCGACACGCTCTTCAAGCGGATTCCGGCGGGCGTCGGCAGCTCGGGCAAGATCCGGCTCAGCCATCGGGAAATGGACGATATGCTGAGCGGCGGCGCCGCCTGGGCGGTCGAGCAGGGTTACGGCACGGCCGCCGACCTGGCGCGCATCGAGGAGCGCGGATCGATCCGCGACGCGCGTCCGGACGCAGTGTCATCACAGGCGAAAGACCGGCAGAAGACTGAAATGGGCACCCTCGGCTCGGGGAATCACTACCTCGAGGTGCAGCGCGTGGCCAAGGTGTACGATACGACGGCGGCCGAGCGCTTCGGGGCCAGGGAAGGCGAGGTCGTGATCAGCATTCACTGCGGCTCGCGCGGACTGGGGCACCAGGTGGGAACCGATTATCTGCGGGAGATGGCCGCGTCGGCAGCGCAGGCCGGCATCGACCTGCCCGACCGCGAGCTCGCCTGCGCGCC
>JACOTZ010000470.1 GCA_016178155.1 Acidobacteriota bacterium | reverse complement strand
CTGTGGAAAAGAGGCGCGAAATCAATTTCACACCTTCTCACGGTCGCGGCTCAGAATGAACACTGGAGTTGCGCCTGAGAATGAACACTTCGAGCCGCGGTTCAGAATGAGCACCGCACCGCGGTTTCCGAGCCGCGCGCGTTAGCAAGCGGTCTTCGGGCTTAGCGGGCCCTCCTTCCCTGGGCGACGCGCGTTGACCGGAGTGTCAGCTTTCGGCCCCTTCGGCCCCTGAAATTTGTTTGACACGCTCACAATCGTTGTTATCATGGAAGTATCACTGAGGAAGGAGGTGGTCCAGTCTAAATGGAAATAGGTAGTCATAGTAAACTTGGATCGACGCGCGAGGTGGCCGACTTCTGAGTCGACCGCTCTAAACGTTCAGGTCTCCGTTCAGTGCCGGGACCGCACTTCCTGTGGACCGGCCACGCCGCGCGAGACACGAGTTTTACTGAACCTCGCAGACCCCCGCGGCACCTCTGGGCGCTGCGGGGGTTGCGTATTTTTGGCGCTCACCTTGATTTCACCCGCCCGGCCGTGTTAAATCCCGTTAATCCTCTGTGATCACAATAGGTTACAAGCGAGAGGGAGTGCAACCACTCGCGCTCTGGAGGCGTCGTGTGCTAAGGGAGGGTGGTGATGTTTCATCGAGCAATTCTCGTCATGATGCCAGTGGTTGCGCTGACGCTCACAATGCCCGTGGATGCCAAGGACAAGGGCCGGGGCAACGGCGCGGGGAAAGAAGAGAAACAAGAATGGAGGCGCCGGACCGATAATCGGGAGCGGCGGCGCGACCAGGATTGGGACCGCCGCGCGGCCGAGCGCGGCCGCCGGAATCGCAGCCGCGATGATCTGATATTTGGTGACAGCCGGCAGCGTGGCGGCGACCGCTTCCGCGGCATGGATCGCGATCGAAACGGCGTCATTACCCGGGACGAATGGCGCGGCAACGACCAATCGTTCCGCATGCAGGACCGCGACGGGGACGGCGTCATCACCAGCCGCGATCACCAACTCCGCGGCCGCGGTGGCCGGACCGATTCGACCTATGATCGCTATCGCTACCTCGACCTGAACGGCAACGGCATCATTGACGATTGGGAGCGGCGGCGGCGCTGATTCCCGGCTGAGCCCAGCGGCGGATGCTGCCGCCTCTCCGGTGAGTCTGCCTATAATCGAAAGGAGTCTCAGGAGATTTGGTGGGCAGCACATTCCGACCACAACCGCCTCGCGCGGCGGGGCACGCCGCGGCCACGTTGCGCAACGTCGACCGCTATTTCGAGCTCAAGAGCGAGATCCACAAGAAGCTGATCGGCGCGCTCAACATGGAGCGCGTCGCCTCGGTTCCCACGGAGCGGCTGCGCTCCGAGATCGGGCGTGTCGTCGAGCGCCTGCTCGACGACGAGCGCGTCCCGATGACCACCGCCGAGCAGAACAAGATCATCGAGGAGGTGCTCGACGAGGTGCTCGGGCTCGGTCCGCTCGAGCCGCTGCTCAAAGAGCCATCGATCTCCGACATCCTGGTCAACCGCTACGACAAGGTCTACATCGAGCGGAACGGCAAGCTCGCGCTCACGAATGTGCGCTTCAAGGACAACGGTCACCTGCTGCACATCATCGAAAAGATCGTTTCCCAGGTCGGGCGCAGGATCGACGAGGCACAGCCGATCGTGGACGCCCGGCTGCCGGACGGCTCGCGCGTGAACGCCATCATCCCGCCGCTGGCTCTGGATGGTCCCGCGCTCAGCATTCGCCGCTTCGGCCGCCACGTGATTACCTCCGAGGAGATGATCGGCAACAAGACGCTGACGTCGGGCATGCTGAAGTTCCTGGCCGCCTGCGTGTGCTCGAAGAGCACGATCCTGATTTCCGGCGGCACCGGTTCCGGCAAAACCACGACCTTGAATGCCCTGTCGCGCTTCATCCCCGAAGAGGAGCGCATCGTCACCATCGAGGATACGGCCGAGCTGCAGCTCCAGCAGCGGCACGTCGTGAAGTTTGAAACCCGGCCGCCGAACATCAACAAGGAAGGCGGTATCAACCAGCGCCAGCTCGTGCGCACCGCGCTGCGCATGCGGCCGGATCGCATCATCGTGGGCGAGTGCCGCGGCGCCGAGGCGCTGGACATGCTGCAGGCGATGAACACCGGCGTCGAAGGCTCGATGACGACCGTCCATGCCAACACCCCGCGCGACGCCTTCGGCCGTCTCGAATCGATGATCCTGATGGCCGACATCGAGATCCCCACGCGCGTGATCCTGCAGCAGCTCTCGAGCGCGGTTAGGCTGGTGGTGCAGATCGCACGCCTGCAGGACGGCACGCGCAAAGTGCTCAATATCTCGGAAGTCGCCGGGGTCGAGGACGACCACGTGGAAGTCGCGGACATTTTCCTCTTCGAGCGGGTGGGTGTGACGGACGCGGGCAAGGTGCAGGGCCGTTTCCGGGCCAGCGGCTACCGGCCCAGGATCCTGGAGCGGCTGCGTGTGTCCGGCCTCGAGCTCGACGAGGCGGTCTTCAGCGAAGTCGTGGACGTCAACCTGGGGTAGTGCAAAGATTCGTGCAAAAACGGACATAGAAGCGTAAGGTTTCTCACGTCCGCCCTGTCCGCGAACTCCTGCCCACCCGCCTCTCCCACTCCACCGGCCCGGCTCAACTGCCTGCGGTAGACTGAACGTCTCCATCTTTCGCGCCCTTTGAGGAGGGCAGTCATGGGCTCAAGGGAAAGCACTGCGTATCCGCGCTTCAGGCACGAGTCGAACGTGCGGGAGCTGCAGGAGCTGTTCACTCCGGCTCAGGACGAAATCGGCTTTGCCCGTTCTCATGTCCGAGAAAACAACGAGCCGGACGCGCTCGTCATCGTTCACGCCAATCACAACCGCCGCGCCGAGTGGATTCCTGCCGAAGACATCGACTTCAGCTTTGTGAGCGAACGGCGGTGGAACGATGTTCTCTTCCGTATACGGAACGGCAAACGTGAAATGCAACCGGAACCAGCTTGAGATCTGAGTTCGCTACTCTGAATTGGCCCCTTTCGATGCTCTGATCTGGCCCCACCTGTAAACCATAAACCGTATATCTTGTTCTGGGCCTCGAGGCCCAGAAGGAAGGACGGTTTTGGAGAACAGGAGAGCCAAAGTGGAACT
>JACOTZ010000469.1 GCA_016178155.1 Acidobacteriota bacterium | reverse complement strand
TGGGCGGCACTCCGACCGAGAGCCGCCACTACGAGGACCACTGCAAAAACCGGTTTCCGCATGTGCGATCCCGCCTGCCCGAGCATAGCTCAAATTTTGCGACGTTCACAGCGCCGCGCAGCCGGGTCAAGCGACGCCATAGCCTTCGCGGCACGAACCGAGGCGGGACGCGACATCCCGAGCGCGCTTCGGTGCGGCGGTCAAGCACGAGCTCCGCGGCCGCGCGTGGCCGGCTGCATCTCTCATCGCGGCCGGTTGCTGTGGCTGCATTGTCAAGTACGCTTCCGGGCGCCTGGGTTGTGATCAGAAGGCTGCAACATTAGCGGCTGTCGCACCGGGTCTCGATCCCGGGCCTGAGGATAGCGCCGCGCCGGTCACCGAGATGCTCGCGCGGCGTATCGCCACGGCCGTGATGAGAAATGCGGGAGCGAATCGCGGGTCCGCGGCGTGCGCATCGCCTAGCGCCCGCACGAGCACGGAGCAGAGCCGCTACTGCGTCAGCCCGAAGCACATGATATTCGAGCCAACGGCAAGAGCCACGAACTGCTGTCCGCCGATCGCGAAAGTCATCGGGGATGTTTTGATCGTGGCGTTCAGCGGGACCCGCCACAACGTTCGCCCGTCCCGCTCATCGGCTGCCACGAAGTAACCGCTCGGGTCTCCATAGAACAGAAGGCCCCCGGCGGTGCCCAATAGGCCCGCCACCCTCTTGCCGTCGGCAGGTCCGACCTGCGGAACTTCCCAGACGATTTTGCCGGTCTCGATATCGAGCGCGCGGAGATATTTCTTTCCGGGTTCCTCGG
This sequence comes from Acidobacteriota bacterium, assembly GCA_016178155.1. Classification (GTDB taxonomy): domain Bacteria; phylum Acidobacteriota; class Terriglobia; order Bryobacterales; family Bryobacteraceae; genus JACOTZ01. The sequence continues at coordinate 8,690 of JACOTZ010000469.1, read as the reverse complement.
GGGGACGCCCGGTCTTCCAACTGCCGGGTGACAGTTTGACGGAGCACTTCTCAGTGGCCATGACGTAATAGAGGCGTGTCGCGGGACTGAAGGCGGTTCCATTCCAGTTCGTGGCGTGATCGGGGCAACTGATATCACGCTCCGGCACACGAACCGGGCGACCGTCCGGGCCAATTCCGCTTGCCCAGGTCAGCCGGCGCATGAACTTCTCCGCGAGTAGAAGGCGGCCGTCGGTGCGGTCGAAGACGTAGAAAAATCCGTTGCGGTCCGCATGCAGGAGAAGTTTTCGATCCTGCCCCCGGTATTTCGCGTCGACCAGTACGTTCGGCTCGGTGGCATCCCAGTCGTGCACATCGTGGGGCGTGAATTGGTAATACCATTTCAATTTCCCGGTGGCGGGGTCGAGCGCCAGGACGCAGTTCGTGAAGAGGTTATCGCCGCCGCGCTCGCGATCGTCGGAATCCGGCCACGGATTGCCGGTCGCCCAGTAGAGAGTGTCGGTGTCCGGGTCGTACGAACCGGTCAGCCAGGTTGCGCCGCCGCCGTAGGTCACGGCATTTCCTTTCCAGGTGTCGAAGCCGGGATCTCCCTTGGCTGGAACCGTCCAGTGGCGCCACACGCGTTCGCCGGTGCCGGCATCGTAAGCGGCGAGGAATCCGCGAATCCCCCAGTCGCCTCCGGAGACGCCGGCGATCACCATGTTTTTGACCACGAGGGGAGCCACGGTGGAGCCGTAACGCTGGGGCTCGTCCGGCATCACGACTTCCCACACGAGGCGGCCGGTGACGCGGTTTAAGGCAATCAGGTGCGCGTTGTCGGTCACCATGAATACGTTCTCGCCGCGGATGGCGACGCCGCGATTGGTGCCCAACGACGCGTCCGAGACCAGACCCGGCGTGCGCGGGCGCGAGTAGTGCCAGATCTGATGCCCGGTGCGCGCATCGAGCGCAAACGCCTGGTTGGGGCCGGTGACGTACATGATGCCGTCGGCAACGATCGGTACGGTTTCGAGTCCGAAGTACCGCATGTTCTCGCGGTAGTAGGGAGTGTCAGGCAGGAACTGCGACCAGAGCGGAATCGAGAAGGTCCATTTCAGACCGAGCTTGCCTACGTTCGCCGCGTTGATCTGTGCGAGTTCGCTGTATCGATTTCCGCTCAGCTTGCCGTTGTAGGTCAGCCAGTCGCCCGGCCTCGGATTGAGGATTCTTTGGAAGTCAATTCCACTCTTGGACGCGCGCGAGACCAGTACTCCCGCCTGCACACCCGTCAGCCGGCTCAGGAACGCGATCAGATCCCGCAGTTCCGCGGCGCCCGCCTTCACAGGCTGCATCAGCGACTGCTTCTCATCCGTGATGCGGGAGACTCGGTCGAGCGACAGCGGATGGACTACGCCCTCGAGGTCCTGCAGGGCGAGATCGTACCTGGTCCGGGTTCGAGCGAATCCGCGCAGGGTCTGCCCGTTGCGCAGGTGCACGGAAACCAGACCATAACCGGGAGCGATCCGCACGTCAGGCCGCAGCAACGACTGCCGGATCTCCTCGACCGTCATCTCGCGCGCGACATTGGAGAGATCCGGGCCGATCGGCGCGCCTTCGCCGTACACCATGTGACAGGAGGCGCATTGTCCCTTGCCGAAGAAAAACGCTTTGCCGGCCGTCCGGTCACCGGGTACGCTGGTCTCCGCGGCCGATGCGTTGAGCGAGGCGATCAGGGTTACAAGAGCATCGAGCGTCGCCTCGGGCAGATCAAAACCGGGCATGCCCGCGGCCGGAATTCCGTTGCGGATGATCCTGCGCAAACTCTGATTCGAACGCCTGCGCATCCAGGGGTTTCCGGCGAGGCCCGGGCCTTGCTGGGTCCCGAGGGCGTCGACTCCGTGGCAGCCGCCGCAAAGCTTCGCGTAAACCTGCTTGACGTCGGTGGCGGGAGGAGCCTGCGCCCCCAGCGCCGGGCTTAATAGGAACACCGCGATCAGAGTTGGACGCAGACCGGACCCCCGGCTAAAAAATGGAAAGCGGTTCCTCGCCGTTTCGTTTTTCATGGATTGAGACATTGCGCCGATAGTCTGGCCTTCGACCTGAATCACCAGCGCGATTCAGTCGCCCTGAATATGAGAATTACATCACAGCGCGCCGGCTGGCCCAAAGAGCACCCTGGATGCTGCGAGGCCGGCAAGCGCGCCAGGCACACATAAGTTCTGTTGTGTCTGCGGGCAACGGCTGCTTGCGTTCCCCGCACTCTTCCGAAATCAACGGAAAAAGCCAGCCAGGTTCACGATGGCGCCTTACGAGTAAGCATGAGCGCAGAACACCCGGGAATTGCGGCATTCCGGCGACCCATCCCCTTGGGCTGGTTCCGATAGAGCACCACCTTACGTCGTCGAAGCTCATCTGCTGCGAATTGTACGCTCGCGGAGTCCGGTCCTGGGCGACGAGCTAAAAGGCAAGGCAGCCGTGAGCAGGCAACTGGGCGCCACGTCTGCCGCGCGCAAGACTGTGAAATTGCGGCTCTCTGTCAGTGCGCTTCATTCCAGGCGAGGCAGTCGAGCGCACCAGCCTCCCGAGCAAGCAGCCGGATACCGTCTTGGAAGGCGTTATACATTGTGTCATTCCTGACGAAGCTCATCCCCGCACTGGCCGGCACTGGGCCGATCACGGCAGCATCGGGAAACACGGAAATGCAATGCCGGACTGCCTGGATGGAGTAGCTATCCAGCGGAACATGAAGCAGCTTGACTAGACGTTGGAATTGCCGGTCTGGCATCAGCGTTGAAGCGCAAACGGCTTTGACCAGCAGATTTGGCAATTTGTAAGAAGGCCCGAACGCGATGGCACTGCCCATTTCCCTTTTCCACCGCCGCCGAAAGTCCTGCACCAAGCCATCGAGCCACTCCCGATATGCATCCTCGGATCGAATTCTCAACAGCTTATCCAGGTACTTCTCATCAACGAGCGCTTGTTCGGCCCAGGTTCGGAAAACGGCCGAAGGCGCCGGTGGTTTCCGGAACGCTCGGAACGTGTTCGCTCCAACAGACCCCCGGATGACGTCCACCAATCCAGTCGGGCCCATTCGGCGTTCACGGAGGAACCACTCCTCCCACCTACTTCGGCGCAACGCCACGATCAGCCGATGGATTCGGCCATCGCACTGGTGTTGGCATGCCTCCTTTCATCTTCCACGGCGAGTGATTCCATACTACGCCGGCGACGCACCCGTCAGCATATGGGCAGTCCCCAGCCGCCATGCCGCCGAGGGCGTATCATAAGTACTACGATGAGGCGCGGAGGGCTCCTCTGGTTGCTGGCGCTGTGCGCCGTTGGTGCGACTGCGCAAACCGTCGAGTTCAACCGGGACGTGCGGCCAATTCTCTCGGACAAGTGCTACACGTGCCACGGGCCCGACGAGGCGAACCGCAAATCGAAGCTGCGGCTGGACCTTGAGGCGGCGGCGAAGGCGGACCTCGGCGGCGGGCGGCGCGCCATTATTCCCGGCGACACGGCGCGCAGTACGCTCGTGCAGCGCATTACCGCGACAAATCCCGGGCTGCGCATGCCGCCGGCGTGGTCGACCGTCAAGCTGAACGAGCATGAGACCAGCACGCTGCGGCGGTGGATCGAGCAGGGCGCCGCGTGGGAGAAGCATTGGTCGCTGCTCCCGCCCAGGCGGCGCGAACCGCCGGCGGTGCAGGACCGTGGCTGGCCGCGGAACCCGATCGATGTCTTCGTGCTCGCCCGGCTGGAGCGGGAGGGGCTGAAGCCCTCGCCCGAGGCTGACCGCGCGCGCCTGATCCGCCGGGTCACCCTCGACCTGACCGGGCTGCCCCCCACGCTCGAGGAAGTCGACGCGTTCCTCGCCGACCACTCCGCTGATGCCTACGGGAAGGTGGTGGACCGGCTGCTCGCCTCGCCCCGCTACGGCGAGCGCATGGCCGCGCGCTGGCTGGACGCGGCGCGCTATGCCGACACGAACGGCTACCAAACTGACGCCGAGCGCTCAATGTGGCGCTGGCGCGACTGGGTGATCGGGGCGTTCAATCGCGGCCTGCCGTTCGATCAATTCACGGTGGAACAGATCGCGGGCGATCTGCTGCCCGGTGCAACGCTCGAGCAGAAGATCGCCACCGGGTTCAACCGCAACCATCGCGGCAACGGTGAGGGTGGGATCATCCCCGAGGAGTACGCGGTCGAGTACGTCGCGGACCGCGTGGAAACGACGGCGACCGTGTTTCTGGGCGTGACGCTCGGCTGCGCCCGCTGCCACAACCACAAGTACGATCCGTTTACGCAGAAAGAATTCTACCAGATTTTTGCGTATTTCAACCAAGTCCCGGAGCGGGGAAAAGCATTCAAGTACGGCAATTCGCCGCCCTTCATGGCGGCGCCGACGCGCGAGCAGCGGGCGCGGCTCGCGCGCCTGGAGGACCGGGTGCGCGCGGCCGAGGGGGCGTTCGCGAAAATGGACGCTGCGCAGGCGCAGCGCGATTGGGAGCGGCCGGCGCGCGCGCCGACCGACTGGTCCCCGGTTGAGAACCTATCGTTCGGGCACAAAACCGGCGCGAAGCCTGATGGAACCGGGCCGGCGGAGTTTGCCGATGTCGCGGCTCTCGGCTTCTACGACAAGTTCACGATCGCGGCGCGTATCCATCCGGAGACCGCCACGGGCGCGATCGCCACACGGACCGAGGACAAGCCCGAGGGCGAAGGCTACGGCCTGTATCTCAAGGACGGCAAGCTCCAACTCAACCTGGTGCAGCGCTGGCTGGACGATGCACTGCGGGTCGAGAGCGAAGCGAACGTGCCGCTGAACCGCTGGTCGCACGTGGCGGCGACGTACGGGGGCTGCCGCCTGGCCGAGTGCGTCCGGCTCTACGTAGACGGCAAGCCGCAGAAGCTGCGCGTGCTGCTCGATGAGCTGAACCAGGACTTCCGCAGCAAGGAGCCGTTCCGCATCGGCGGAGGCGGCGGCGCGGAGAACCGCTTCCGCGGGGAGATCGACGATGTGCGCGTCTACCGGGATGCGCTGCCGTCCTCTGACGCCGCCGCGCTCGCAACGGCTGAGACGGTGGCGGAGATCGCGGCGATCCCGGCCGGGAAGCGCACGCCAGGACAGGCCGAAAAGATCCGCCGCGCCTTCCTCGAGCACTATGCTCCCGATCCGGTTCGCCGCGCCTGGCGGGAGCTGGCGGAGGCCCGGCGCGAGCGTTCGCAATTCCTCGACACCCTGCCGACGGTGATGGTCATGCAGGAGCGGGAGAAGCCGCGCGACACGTTCCTGCTGGAGCGCGGAGCCTACGATCGCCCGCGGGAAAAAGTGGCGCCGGCAGTGCCGGCCTCCTTGCATCCGCTGCCCGAAGGCGCTCCGAACAACCGGCTGGGCTTCGCCCGGTGGCTGGTGGATCCGGCCAACCCGCTCACCGCGCGGGTGACGGTGAATCGCTTTTGGCAGATGTATTTCGGCACGGGGCTGGTGAAGACAGTCGAGGACTTCGGGTCGCAGGGGGAGTGGCCGAGCCATCCGGAGCTGCTCGACTGGCTGGCGACGGAGTTTATCCGTTCGGGCTGGGACGTGAAGGCGCTTCAGAAACTGATCGTCATGAGCGCGACCTACCGGCAGTCGTCGAAAGTGATGCCGGGACTGCTGCAGCGCGATCCCGAGAACCGGCTGCTTGCGCGGGGGCCCCGGGTACGGCTGGCGCCCGAGATAGTGCGCGACCAGGCGCTGGCGGCCTCGGGTCTGCTGGTGGAGAAGATCGGCGGGCCATCGGTGAAGCCGTACCAGCCCGTGGGCCTGTGGAGAGAGCTGTCGGGTGGCCAGGATTACCGGCGGGATTCGGGCGAGAACCTGTATCGCCGCAGCCTATATACCTTCTGGAAACGGGCCGCGCCGCCGCCGGCTATGATGGCCTTTGACGCGGCGGGGCGCGAAGCCTGCGCCGTGCGCGAGACGCGCACCAACACCCCGCTGCAGGCGCTGAACCTGATGAACGATGTGACCTACCTGGAGGCGTCGCGGACGCTGGCAGAGCGGATGATGACGGAGGGCGGGCGGACGCCGGCGGAGCGGATCTCCTATGGCTTTCGCCGCCTGTCGGCGCGTCGTCCGTCCGAGCGCGAGCTGCGCGTGCTGGTGGACGGGTTTCATTCCCAGCTCGACCGTTACAAGTCGGACCGGGTGGAGGCGATCAAGATGGTCAGCCACGGGGAACGCCCGCGGGATGAGTCGCTCGATCTGAGTGAGCTCGCGGCGTACACCACGGTGGCGAATCTGATTCTGAATCTCGATGAGACGATCACGAAGGAGTGAAGAAAGCCGACCCGTGGAACGCCGGCGGGCGGCGAGGGTTGATGCGGGATGAGACGATCATCACCCAGTGCAGTTGAGCCGGCCGCGCCTAGCCGGCGCGCGGTGCTGCGGATGGCCCCGGGGCTGGCGGGCCTGAGCACTCTGCTCGGGGCCGAGGGCGCGCCGCATTTTCCGGCGCGGGCGAAGCGGGTCATTTATCTGTTCCAGTCGGGCGCGCCGTCGCAGATGGACCTGTTCGACCACAAGCCGGTGCTCGAGAAGCTGCGTGCCAGCGAGCTGCCCGATTCGATCCGCCGCGGCCAGCGGCTCACCGGCATGACCGCCACGCAGACGAGCTTTCCGGTGGCGCCGTCGATTTTTCGGTTCGCGCAGCACGGGCAATGCGGCGCCTGGGTGAGCGAGCTGATGCCGCGCACGGCGAAGATCGCCGACGAGCTCTGCTTCGTCCGGTCGATGCACACCGAGGCGATCAACCACGATCCGGCGATCACGTTCTTTCAGACCGGGGCGCAGATCGCGGGACGCCCGAGCATCGGCGCGTGGCTCGCCTACGGGCTGGGCAGCGAGAACCACGACCTGCCGGCGTTCGTGGTGATGGTGTCACAGGGGACAGGCAATCCGGCGGACCAGCCGTTATACGACCGGCTGTGGGGCAGCGGGTTCCTGCCCACGCGCTATCAGGGCGTCAAGTTCCGGTCGGGCGCCGACCCGGTGCTGTATCTCTCGAATCCGGCGGGCATGACGGCCGAGGGCCGGCGGCGGTATCTGGATGACCTTGCCGAGCTGAACCGGATGAAGCTCGAGGAATTCGGCGATCCCGAGATCGCGACACGGATCTCGCAGTACGAGATGGCCTACCGGATGCAGACCTCCGTGCCCGAGCTGACAGACCTTTCGAAAGAGCCCGAGCGCGTGTTCGAGCTGTATGGGCCGGAGGCGCGCAGGCCGGGGACGTTCGCGGCGAACTGCCTGCTCGCCCGGCGGCTGGCCGAGCGCGGCGTGCGGTTCATCCAGCTTTTTCATCGCGGGTGGGATCAGCACAACAAGCTGCCGAAGCAGATCGCGGGACAGTGCCGCGACACCGACCAGGCGTCGGCGGCGCTAATCCTCGATCTGAAACAGCGCGGCCTGCTCGAGGACACGCTGGTGATCTGGGGCGGCGAGTTCGGCCGCACGGTCTACTGCCAGGGAAAACTCACGGCGGACGACTACGGGCGCGACCATCATCCGCGCTGCTTCACGATCTGGATGGCGGGCGGCGGGATCCGGCCGGGGATGACACACGGCGAGACCGACGACTACTGCTACAACATCGTGCGGGACCCGGTGCACGTGCACGATCTGCACGCGACGATCCTCTACTGTCTGGGCGTCGATCACACTCGGCTCACGTTCAAGTACCAGGGCCGGCACTTCCGGCTGACGGACGTGCACGGCAACGTGGTGAAGGCGGTATTGGCGTAGGTCTCGACAGAGCAGTTTCCGGCTGCTCGAGCCGTGGGATCGCCGCGCGGGTCACCTGCCCCTCACGAGCGATCGATCATCGCGGAGATCCGGCTGTATCCGCGGCGGTTACGCGCGGAGTGGATCGATCCAACGCAGCTCCGGAAAACGCCGGAAGTCCTGGTCCGTGGACGCCAGGAGAGCACCATTCTCGATCGCGAGCGCAGCAAGCACAGCATCTGTGAATCGCGGCCCGGCTGCTCCACGGTTGACAACCAGCAGTTCCAGAATCTCCATGTGCCGCGGCCCCGGCTGTACGATCACCACTCCTGGCTGGGCCAGCCATTCGCGAATGAGTCCGAATGCTTCCCGCGGGGGCCTGGGGTTCGGCCAGATTCGTGAATTCGTAGAGATGCGGACGAACGCCCATAGTGTCATCCATGGCAGCGCAACCGTTTCGCCGCTCGCGAACAGCTCTGCGAGCCAGCGTGCGGCTGCGGGCTGTTGCGGAGCATCCGCGTTGTACGCGTACAGGAGCAGGTTCGCATCGATGATGGTCATCGATGCCGCTCGCCTTCGCCATACTCCAGCAGCGACTCGATGTCATCATAATTCAACCCTGCTTTGTAACCCATGTGGGCGGGCTTGATCTCGAGGGTGCGGCGGCGCGGCTGAGCGTCGAGATTGAGCAATGCCGCCCGGAGCAGATCGTTCAGAGTTTCGCGGAACGATGCTCCTCTCGACCGGCTTTCGCGCTTGACCCGCTCCAGAACGTCTTCATCGAGTGTGACCGTCGTGCGGATGCTCATGATGCTTTTAATTTAGCATCAAGCGCATCAAATGCAGCGGCAGATTCGGTCTACCTGTGCCCCGCCTTGACCGGCTTGCCGTTCAAGAAGTCGATTTCGATCAGCTTCTCGCTCGTGGGGATGCGCGCCACCACC
>JACOTZ010000219.1 GCA_016178155.1 Acidobacteriota bacterium | reverse complement strand
AATGCATCCGGTCTTTTGTGTAGTCGCCGGGGCCGGATCGATCCAATCGTAGGAAACGCGCCAATCCGTCGACACCCAGTTCACGGCGGAGGATCTCCAGAGCGTGCCGTTCAAATTGTTCGTCGGTCATCGTTTCAAGGCCACTTATGTCAAATTCTCTTTACTCCAGAATAGCGGATTCAGGACGGCAACAAGGGGTTTGCCGTCCCGGCGTGAAGCCCTGTGAATGAATCCGTCGTCTGTAGTAAGAAGAACGTCCACCCGCGCTGCTTCTGCGCAGGCGAAGTGTAACGCGTCGTAGGCGCCGTAGCCGGCAATCTGCAGATCTGCGGCGCGGCTGGCAATGAGATCGTCAAGTTCGACGTTCTGGGACGCGATGGACAGCAGGGCGGCATTCTCCAGTCTCCTTTCGACGTCCGGATTTCTGGCGATCTCATCAACCAGTGCATCGCTGGAGATCCACTGAATCTCGCCGGCCTGCATCCGTCTGAGGATCTGCTCAACGGCCTCGGCCTCTTGCCGGATTCGAAGCTGCGTCTGATCATCGGTGAGGCGATTCAGACAGCAGGCGTCGAGGTAAACTTTCATGCCGTCTCAAAATTATCCCAGAGCTTGCCGCAACCTTCCTTCTCTTTGCTGAATGATGTCCCGCCGCCATGCACGTCGAAGATGGGAAGCCGGGCGGATTCAACAATCGATGACCCTCAGAGGAGGAGTCGAAGTCTGGTCCATTCAATTGACTGCTGGCTTCAAGATCCGATGTTCAACTTCTTTGATGCCAAGCGGGGAAATCGTTACCGTGTCCGCGCTCTTGTCATACTCGATCAGTCGCTTCTTATGAAGTGGTTCCAGCACGCTCCGTTTGAAGACCGTGAAGTTGGAGTGCTCCACCCACGCGAAAAGGTCTTCTTGTAGGACTGCGTTGTCCGGTTCCTGATAGCAGAGCAAGCAGGACTTGCTGTTTGAAATCGAGATCCCGCCGGAGCACTCGCTTCTTACCGGCCACATGCCAGATATCCGGGATGCTAGGTTGCGCCAGTCCGTCCACCAGGTCATTTCTGTTTGAAACGCATCCTGCAATTCCTGAGCAGGCTACGGATTGTGGCACAGTGAGCCAAAAGAGCGAGGGAAATCAGCTTCCCTGTGCCAAAACCAGGAGATTTCTTTGTCTGGAAGTGGTTGAAAAACTGGAGCCACCCGCCGGGATCGAACCGGCGACCTGCTGATTACGAATCAGCCGCTCTACCAGCTGAGCTAGGGTGGCCTATCTTTATTTTGAACAACTTGCGGGAGTCGCCAAGAGGAAGTTGGATTCAATTGGCCTTCCCGCCCTCGACTGCTTCCGGTTTTGATTTTAGCAGATGATCCGGCGATTCGACAGCAACCCAAACGACCTCAGGAACCGACTTAAATGTAGTGCTCCAACCTGGTCTTGGCGTTCGTGTGGCGGAGATGAGCTTACACGTCCTTGACGGTGGTCAGCTGCGCCAGGTAGGTCGAGCAGGTGCGCCTGAGCATCTGGTGCTGCCATGAGCTGATGGAAACCGGCGATCGACGTGGGCGGTTGGAAAGATCGCTTGGGACGCTTTTGGAGAAGAACCCGGAGATGCGACGGCCGAAGCCGAATTGCGCAGTCAGATCGCGCATTTTCATCGGCTCTTCTACGACAACCAGACCGGCGCCGCTCTGCCGCGATTGCGAACACCCGTACCCAAGGCCGGGAGGGTCTTCTGCAAGCGCGCATACAAAGAACCACCGGGGCTGGCGGAAGGCCGGGCTGCGTGTTTACGCTCAAAGATGGGTGAAATAGCGTATGAAGAGGTGAAAGTTCAGGGCAATGTCACAACCTATCACACAGGCCGGCGATAGCGGGCGCGTACGATGGCTGATTCCCCGCGAGCACGGCGCTTGGGCGATGCTGCTGTTGCCGTTTGTGGCGGCGTTGCTGGTGGCTCGTGCCATGAGCTGGCTGGCGGTTCCGGCGCTGCTCGGCGTGGTGGGCGTCTTCCTGGTCCGCGAGCCGCTGGTGGTGCTGGCCCGCTTGGCGAAGCGCGGGCAAGGACGGCCGGGTGAGCGGGAGAGCGCGCGGAAGTCGCTGTTGGTGTATGGAATGGTAACGTCGGTGTGCGGTCTGGTGCTGCTGTGGCGATTACCGCGGCTTCCGGTGCTGGCGATGGGGCTGGCGGCGGCCGTTCTGACCGTGATCGCGGTCTACCTGGTGGTCCAGAACCGCCAGCGCTCGCTGCTACTGCAGTTGGTGAGCGCGGCGGGATTAAATGCTTCAGCGCTGCCCGCCTGGCTGTGCGTACGCCCGCGGCTGGAGCCGCAGGCCTGGCTGATTTGGGGCCTGTTGTTTGCGCACAGCGCGGCTTCCGTGCTGGCGGTGCACGCGCGGCTGGAAGCGCGTGTGGCGACGGCGAGCCGGCGCGAGCTCAAGGCAATGCGCCGCCGGGCGACCTGGGCGCAAGTCCTCCTGTTTGTACTCGCCGGGGGGGCGGTGGTGTGGCGCGAGTGGTGGATTGCGGGCGCCCTGGCGCTCTCGGCGGCCGTTCACTTCGCTGATCTTTCGCGGCTGGGGAATGCCGAATTCCTGCGCACACGGCTGCAAAGAGTGGGCGTGCGCGAGCTGATTCTGTCAGTTGTGTTTGCCGCGATCGTTGCTCTCGGACTGAGTATCCCAGGGGGTGGGTAGAGCTCGCGAGGATGCGCGCGACGACGCGCCCGTGCCGCCTCAGGCGGAAACGATGTTAATAGCGGCAGCCAGACGGTTGGCGACCGCTTCGTACTTCTCGTGTAACTGCCGGCCCCTGGCGGCTTCGAACTCATCGAACTTACCCTGCAAGCGCTCGTTGTCCTCTTCCGAGAAGATGTTCCGCGCAATCTGGAACAGCACCTGGTCCTCCTTGGCGATGTGCTCGCGCAGGAGCCAGATATAGTCAGCCAGGTTGCGGCGCACGACGGCGACAGCCCCAGTCGAGCCCGCCTTGGCGTCGGCGAGGTGGTCTTGGATCATGGCCAGTTGGGCCCGTCCGCGCGAGTGTTCAGACAGCATCACCGCCACCGGGCCGGCTTCGCGCGGCAAGCCGCGCTCATTCATCGCCGGGAACAGCAGGACTTCCTCCTTGGCGTGGTGGCAGGCGTCTGCGAAATTGTCCAGGAAATCGAGGGCGTCATCGATCATGGCGCCGGGAAAGGCGCCGCGGTCGATGTCCTTGAGACCGGCCCCGAGGGCATCCAGGACCTTCTCGATCACACGGTGCTCCTGCATGAGTACATCAACTGGGAATCGGGCAGGCATAGTCCATTTTGGCGGTTGGCGTTGCAATCGAGCTGCCAAGAGCGGCGGCCGGTGGGGATGTTCGTCTGTAGCTTGCGATGCGCGCTCGCATAAGTGCATGGCCCTCAGTGTGATCCGCGACGCAGGTTAAGCTACGCCCGCGGAGAAAGGTTTCACGGAACGCGTCTACCATGTTGCCCTGCGCCTCGCGTGTGCGTGATCGCGCGGGAGAGCCTGCGGCAAATCGCACTGGCCCGGCTACCGGGGGATATCGCGCACGGGGTCTGCGCTCGCGGGCCATGGGACGGTCAGGTGGGCTTGGAAAGGATCGGGAGAATGGAACCCTCCGTGCAGAGCCTGACGGGAGATGGAGTATCGCGCAGTTGTACCGGACCAGGAATACTGGCGCAGACAGATCAAGTGTCAGTATGCGTGTCCGGTGCACACGGATGCGCGTGGGTACATCCGGGCCATCGCGGAAGGCGACTACGAGCGGGCCTACCTGATAGCGCGTGGTCCCAACCCGCTCGCCTCCATTTGCGGCCGCGTGTGCGGCGCGCCCTGTGAAGTCGCCTGCCGGCGGCGCAACATCGATGAGCCGATTTCGATCCGTGCGCTGAAGCGTTTCGTCACCGACGTCTTCGGCGGGCGCTGGCGTCCCGCGGGGGAGTTTCCGGAAGACGCCTGCGACGGCCTGGACGAGATGGTGCAAATGGCGCGCTTCCTGGCGTCCCGCGAGTACCGCAGGCCGGAAGGCAAGCGGGTGGCAATCATCGGTTCGGGACCGGCGGGCCTGGCAGCGGCGCACGACCTGGCGCTGCTCGGCTTCCGTCCCGTGGTGTTCGAGATGGAGCCGGTGCCGGCGGGGATGCTTTACACCGGCATCCCGGCTTACCGTCTGCCGCGGGAGCTCATCGATGCCGAGATCGAGCTGGTGCGCGCGCTCGGCGTGGAGTTCCGCTGCGGGGTGAAGGTGGGCCGCGACGTCTCCTTGGCCGCGCTGCGCCGCGATTTTGCGGCCGTGATCATCGCGGTCGGCGCGAAGCGCGCGCGCATGCTGGCGCTGCCGGGCGGCGATGCCGAGGGCATCGTGGGAGGCGTCGACTTCCTGCGCGCCGCCTCGCTCGGCGAGCCGGTCCGCCTGGGGCTGCGCGTGATCGTCATCGGCGGGGGCAACGTGGCCTACGACGTGTCGCGCTCGGCGCTGCGCCACAGCAATCCCGGCGAAGACGACGCGGCGAGGCTGGTCGACCGGCAGACCGAGAGCGACGTGTCGCGCATTGCTTTACGTCAGCCGGGCGTGCGCGAGGTGAACCTGGTCTGCCTGGAGTCGCGCGAGGAGATGCCGGCCGACGAAGTCGAGATCATCGAAGGCGAAGAGGAGGGCATCCGCCGGCACAACCGGCTCGGGCCGAAGGAGTTCCTCTATCGCACGGAGGGCGGGCGGAAGCGTGTCACAGGGGTCCGCTTCCGCCGTGTCCTCTCGGTGTTCGACGAGAACGGCCGTTTCTCGCCGGTGTACGACGACAACGACATCGTCGAGATGACGGCCGACACGGTGTTGCTCTCGGTCGGGCAGGTGCCGGATCTGACGTTCCTCGAAGCGGACGGCGAGGTGCAGTTGAAATCGCCCTGGCAGATCCAGTCGAGCCTGGAGACGCTCGAGACCACGGCCGAGGGCGTGTTCGTCGCTGGTGACGTCGCCTACGGCGCCAAGTTGATCATCGATGCGGTGGCCAGCGGCAAGAAGGCGGCGCGATCGGTCTACGCGTACCTGACGGGCACCGAGATCCGCACTGACGAGACCCAGCTCCACTTCGAAATCGAGGGGTACCGGCGCGAGACGGGATACGAGCGGCGGCATCGGCTGGCGGTGCCGGCGCTCGGCGCGTCGGAGAGACTGGCGGACGCGCGCGCGCTGGTAGAGAAGGGCTACACGGAGACCCAGGCGCGCGCGGAAGCCGGGCGCTGCCTGGACTGCGGCGTCAACACGATCTTCGACGGCGAGCGATGCATCCTGTGCGGGGGCTGCGTCGACGTGTGCCCGACGCTGTGTCTCAAGCTTGTCGGCATCGAGGAGCTGGAGCCGAGCCCTGAGATCGAAAGCCTGTTGCAACGCCTCGAGGTGCAGGCCGGCTGGAGCGCCGTGATCAAGGACGAAGACCGCTGTATCCGCTGCGCGTTGTGTGCGCAGCGCTGTCCCACGCACGCCATCACCATGGAGCGATTTCAATTTCGGGAGGAGTACCACCCATGCACGAGCACCGTCGGGGAAGCCGTCGCAGTTTCCTGAGCTGGGCCGCGATCTCGAGTTTCTGCGCCGCGATCGGCACGGCGCTGGCGGGCATCATCCGACTGCCCAAGCCGGCGGTGCTGCCGGGCCCGCAGCGGATCTACAAGCTGGGCGATCCCGAGCAGTTCGCGGTGGGCACGCGGGTGAAGCTCGAAACCGAGCAGTGCTGCCTGTTCCGCGACGAGCAGGGCTTTCACGCCATTTCCACCATATGCACTCACCTCGGCTGCATTATCGCGGTGCAGGAGCAAGGCGGGTTTGCCTGTCCGTGTCACGGGTCGCGTTTTAGCGAAAGCGGCGAGGTGGTGGGCGGTCCGGCGCCGACCGGACTGCCATGGCTCGAGATTTCCCTCTCCGTGGAAGGACAACTGCAGCTGAACGCGGAAGCCGAGGTTCCGCGCGGCACGAAGTTCCGGGCGTAAATCCATGGCGGACACACGCGAATTCATCCAGAACCTGAAAGATACTCCCAGGAACCTGCGGGCATCCTGGCTGCGGCTGGGCAAGCCGCCCCAGTCGGATCGCGAGCGCTCGCAGGCCACCTTTCACAACTTTTTTCTGCACCTGCAGAGCGTGCGCGTTCACCGCAACTCGCTCCGCTTCGCCTACTCGCTCGGCTTGGGCCTGATCCTGACCGCGTCCTTCGTCGTGCTGACGATCACCGGAATTCTGCTGATGGTCTATTACAAGCCGTCAACCGAGCTGGCCTATAACTCGATCAAAGACATCCACTACGTGGTGCCCGCGGGCCGGTTCATCCGCAACATTCACCGCTGGTCGGCGCACTTGATGGTGTTCGCGGTGTTTCTGCATATGGCGCGAGTGTTCTACACGGGCTCATACAAAAAGCCGCGCGAGTTCAATTGGCTGATCGGCCTGGCGCTGCTGGTTCTGACGCTGGCCTTGAGTTTTACCGGATATCTGCTGCCCTGGGATCAGCTCGCATTCTGGGCGATCACGATCGGCGCCAATATCGCCAACTCGCCGCGGGAGGTCACCGACGCGCTCGGGATCACGAGGTGGTTCGACATGGGCGGCTTCCAGAAGCAGTTGCTGCTCGGCGCCACCTATGTCGGCGAAGAGGCGCTGATCCGGTTTTACGTGTTGCACATCGTGCTGCTGCCGCTTCTGTGCGGCGCCTTCATGGGCCTCCACTTCTGGCGCGTGCGCAAGGATGGCGGGCTGTCGCGGGACCTGACGAAAGATGCGCCGCCCGCCAGCGTGCTGGGCCGCAGCATGCATGTGTTTCAAACCAGCCCGAGCAAGACCTATGGGCTGATGGCGATCGTACGGGGACGCACGCCCGCGGTGGGCCGCGGTCCCGACGGCACCGTCCCGAGCTGGCCGAACCTGTTATGGGCCTATGGGGCGGCACTGATGTTCACGGTCGCGGTGAGTCTCGGGCTCTCGCTGCTGTCGGATGCGCCACTCAAGGAGATGGCGAATCCCGCGATTCCGGAGAATCCCGCCAAGGCCCCCTGGTACTTCCTCGGGCTGCAGGAACTGGTTTCGTATTCGGCGTTCATGGGCGGCGTGGGCATTCCAACCATCGTGCTGCTCGGGCTTGCGCTCATCCCCTACCTGGATCGCGACCCGCGGGGCACCGGCCAATGGTTCGGCGGACCCGAGGGCAGGCGCGTCGCCTGGAAGTCGGCGCTGTTCGGGCTGGCGAGCGTGATCTCGCTCCTGGTATTCACGGTCCAGTTGGGCTGGCTTCGCGACTGGTATCCGAAAATTCCGCAGCTCATGATCACCGCCGTCAATCCCGGCACGGTGATCGTAGGGATTTACATGGCATGGTCGCTGTGGGTGGTGAAGCGGACTGGTTCGCCGCGCCTGGCCGCTATCGCCCTGTTCACCTGTTTCCAGATGGGGTTCGTGGTGCTGACGCTGATGGGCACGGTTTTTCGGGGCCCCAACTGGCAGTTCTACTGGTGGCCGAGCCAGTGGCCGGTGCATTGAAAAGGAGAAGGTCCCTCATGCATCCCAACTCTGACCCCGCTCGGCTCTCGAAATGGGCGCTGCTTGTGTCCAGCGTTCTTTCGATCGTGTTCCTGGCCGCGGCAGCCATCCGCGAGAATGTCGCGGCGGAATGGAAAGGCGTGCAGCGGGAGTACAAGACGATCCTGCTCGCCAAGTCGGCGGACGCGGTCGCACGGCGGCGTGCCGAAGCGTTTTCGATCGAAATCCGGCAAGTGACCGTGCCCGCCTTGAAGGTGGTGGACCGCTGCGTCAGTTGTCACAACGGCATCGAGGACGGGCGCATGGCAGACCAGAGCCAGCCCCACCGCACGCATTCCCAAGAACTGCTGAAGTGGCACCCGGTGGCGAAATTCGGCTGCACCACCTGCCACCAGGGCCAGGGGCTGGCGCTGACGTTCAACGACGCCAAGGGTGAGGAGGCGTTCTGGGACTACCCGCTGCTGCCGGCCGCGCTCACGGAAGCGACCTGCGCCACCTGTCACGACCCCAGGGCGTTATCCCGCGGCTCGGCGGCGAAGCTGGTGCGCGGCATGGAGCTTTTTGACGTTAAGGGCTGCGCGTCGTGCCACAAGATCGAGGGCAAGGGCGGATCGCTCGGGCCGGCGCTCGATAACGTTGGCCTCAAGACAAAGCACCAATTCATGCGGGCGCACCTGAGCGGCTCGCAGACGACGTGGAACTGGCATAGCGAGCACCTGCGCGACCCCGGGGGCCTGGTGCCGGGCACCAAAATGCCGAGCGTCGGGCTTACGGCGGCCGAGCGGGAAGCGCTCACGGTATACATCCTGTCGCTACGCAAGCGCGACCTGCCGGAGGCATATCTCGCGAACGACAAGATCGAGGAGAAGTACGCGAAGCTTCATCCGGCCGCGCCCAAGGGCGAGGCGCTTTACGCCAAGTATTGCTCGCATTGCCACGACACCGGCCTGTATGCGCGCTGGTCGAAGAATTTCAAGCGCTTTATCCCGGCGATCCGCAACCAGGCGTTTCTGCGGCTCGAAGACGATGAATGCCTGGCCGAGAACATTCTGGAAGGCCGCCCGGGCACCGAGATGCCGGGCTGGGGTCCGAAGGCGGGCGGGCTGCGCGAAGCAGAGATCCAGGCGATCGTAGAGTACCTGCGCGGCGAAACGAAATTCACGGCGCTGCCGCCGGCGCCCGCCCGGGGGTCGGCCGAGCGGGGCCACAGGCTGTTCACCATGAACTGCGCGGGCTGCCACGGCGTGGGCGGCAAGAACGGTTTCGCACCGGCTCTGGCCAACGCGGTGTTCCAAAAGGCCGCGACTGACGCCTTCATCGCGGAGACGATTCGCAACGGCCGAGGCAACACGCCGATGCCGTCGTTCGGGCGCGCCGGCCTGGGCCAGCAGGAAATCGGCGATCTGCTCGCCTACATCCGGTCGCTCGCGCAGCCGGTGCGGCAGGCGAGAAGCTACGGGCGTGCTCCGGAGCGAGACCAGGTTGCCGGGAGCGAGGAACGGTGAAGCCGATCGTGCAAACAGGAGAGCGGCTAGCGGCCGGGCGGGCCGCGGCTGCTGGTGGAACCAACCGAGGCGGTCGCGCCCGGCGCCGCTCGCAGGATTCGCAGGAGAGAAGGATATGAAGAGCCGACGTGACCTGTTGAAGCTCGCCGGACTCGCGGCGCTGGCGCAGACGATCCCGGGCTGCAAGAAAAAGGAGATGCCGGCGCTCGAAAGCTTTACCGGCGAGTTCGACCCGCTGCGCAGTTATCCCTATCGCTCCTGGGAAGACCTATACCGCAAGCAGTGGACCTGGGACAAGGTGGTGCGGTCGACGCACTCGGCCAACTGCACCGGGTCGTGCAGTTGGAAAGTATACGTGCGCGACGGCGTGATGGTACGCGAGGAGCAGGCGGCGGACTATCCGCGCATTAACGAGGACCTGCCCGACTACAACCCACGCGGCTGCCAGAAGGGGGCATGCTTCGTCGAGTACGTCTACGGGCCGCAGCGTCTGAAGTCGCCCCTGATCCGCACCGGGGCGCGCGGCGAAGGCAAATGGCGCAAAGCGAGCTGGGACGAGGCGCTCACGCTGATCGCAAACAAGCTGCTCGACAATATCTATGAATACGGGCCGGATACCAACACGTTCTTCAGCGTGATTCCGGCGATGAGCCCGGTGTCGTTCTGCGCGGGGTCGCGGCTGGCGCACTACATCGGCGGCGTTTTCTGCTCCTTCTACGACTGGTACTGCGACCTGCCTCCGGGCGAGCCTCTGACCTGGGGCGTGCAGACGGAATCGTGTGAGTGCGCCGACTGGTTCAACTCCAAGTACATCGTTCTCTGGGGCTCGAATATCTCGCAGACCCGCATCCCGGACGCCCACTTCGCCTACGAGGCGCGCTACAACGGCGCGAAGCTGGTCGCCATCTCGCCCGATTTCAATTCGAGCTGTATGCACGCCGACCTCTACCTGCCGATCCAGCCCGGCACGGACGCGGCGCTGGCGCTGTTCGCGGCGAACTACATCATCGAGAACAAGCTGTACGACGAGCCCTACGTCCAGGAGCAGACCGATCTGCCGCTTTTGGTGGAACGCCGGACGGGCCGTTTCCTGCGTCCGCCGGGGGCAGACGACCGCTTCCTCTGGCGCGACGCGAAGACGGGCCGCGTGCTGGAAGCGCCAGGCACGATGGGCTCCAAGGTGCAGTCGATCGGACTGGGCGGCGTCCAGCCCGACCTGCACGCCCGCTTCACGCACGAGGGCAAGGAAGTCGTCACCGTATTCGAGTTGCTGCGGGAGCGGCTGGCGAAGTACACGCTCGAATACGCCGCATCCGTCACCGGCCTTCCGGCCAACGATATTCGGCAGTTCGCGCACGAGATGGGCACGCGCAAGCCCGCCATGATTATCCACGGCGCCGGCCTGAACCACTGGTTCCACAACGACCTGATCAACCGGGCGCTGATTCTGCTGGTCGCGCTGACGGGCAACGTCGGCAAGAACGGCGGTGGCTTCAACCACTACGTGGGGCAGGAGCGTATCTGGCCCGAACACGGCTTCAAGACGCTCGCCTTCCCCGAGGGGCCGAAAAAGCAGCGCTTCCAAAATATGACGCTGTGGAGTTACGTCCATTCGTCCAACCAGGACAGGCATCTCTACAACGGCAAGCCGATCGAGCACTACATCGAGGCCAGCGTGAAGAACGGCTGGATGCCGCTGTATCCGAAGAAGCGCGATCAGAAGCCGCGGGCGCTGATCGTCTGGCGGGCGAATTACCTCAATCAGGCCAAGGGCAACGAACACATTCTCGAATCACTGTGGAAAGACCTGGATCTGATCGTAGACGTCAACTACCGGATGGACACGACGGCGCTGCATTCGGACGTCGTGCTGCCGGCCTCGAGTTACTACGAGAAGACCGACCTGAACTCAACCGACTGCCACAGCTACATTCACCCGTTCAGTAAGGTTCTTGATCCTCTCTATGACTCGAAACCCGACTGGGACGTTTTCGGCGCACTGGCGAAGAAGATCTCCGAAGTGGCAGCGAAGCGCGGGCTGAAGCCGTACCTCGACGCGCAGTTCAACTGGGAGCGCGACTTCACCAAAACGCACGACCTCTGGTGCGCGCACGGCAAGCTGGCCCGCGATGAAGAGGCGGCGAACTTCATCCTCGAGCACTCGCCGGAGACCAAGGGGATGCAGTACAGCCAGCTCGCCTCCGGGCCCAAGCGGTTCGTTGCCACGGATTGGGAGGCCTGGAACAGCGATATCGAACAGGGAGTCGCGTACACGCCGTTCAAGCACCAGCTGGTGAAGAAACGCCCCTGGCGCACGCTCACGGGCCGGCAGCAGTTCTATATCGACCACCCCTGGTACCTCGATTTCGACGAGCAACTGCCGGCGTACAAGGTCCCGCTCGAGGAAGACGCGAAATATCCGTTTTTCTGGAACACGCCGCACGGCCGCTGGTCGATCCACTCGACCTGGCGGGACGCGCGCTACCAGTTGCGCCTGCAGCGTGGCGTCCCGATCGTCTACATGCATCCCGACGATGCGAAAGAGAAGGGCATCGAGGATAACGATTGGGTCAAGGTCTTTAACAACCAGGGCGCGTTCGTGAGCAAAGTCCAGATCCTGCCGGGCGAGAAGCGCAAGCGGCTGACGATGTATCACGGCTGGGAGCGCTACCTCGGGTTCCTGCAGGGTAGTTGGCAGTCGCCCACATACATCAAGATCAAGCCGACGCAACTCGTGGGCGGCTACGGCCACGTCAATTTCAAGCTCAACTACTGGGGCCCGACCGGCAACAACCGCGACCTGAGGGTGGATGTGATGAAGTACACGCCGACAGAGGCGGACCTGCGGGCCATGCGCTGGAACGGCGAGAGGAAGGCATAGGCCATGTCCCGACACCAGTACTCGATGGTGCTCGACCTGAACAAGTGTCTCGGCTGCCAGACCTGCACCATGGCGTGCAAGAAAATGTGGACCGACGGCGACGGCATGGATTACATGTACTGGAACAACGTCGAGACACGGCCCGGCCAGGGGTATCCGCGCAAGTGGGACGAGATGGGCGGCGGATTCGACCGCGGCCAGCTCCGTCCCAGCGAGATCCCGACCAAGGAAGATTACGGCCAGACGTTCGAGTACAACTACGAAGCGCGCATGTATGGGGGCGCGGCATCGGCCCAGCCGCACCAGGAAGTGCGCAACACGCCCAATTGGGATGAAGACGTCGGCGCGCTGATGCTGGGCGAGAATTACTATTTCTATCTGCCGCGCATCTGCAACCACTGCACGAATCCGGCCTGCCTGGCCGCGTGTCCGCGCAGCGCCATCTACAAGCGCGAGGAGGACGGGATCGTCCTGATCGATCAGGAGCGGTGCGAAGGCTACCGCCACTGCATCCAGGCGTGCCCGTACAAGAAGATCTATTTCAACGAGCTGCTCGGCAAGTCGCAGAAGTGCATCTTCTGCTATCCGCGGCTCGAGAAAGGCGACGTGAATGCGTGCGCCAAGCAGTGTCCCGGGCGCATCCGGTTCGTGGGGCTGCTCGATGATCCGCATTCGACCGTGCACAAGCTGGTCAAGGTGCACAAGGTCGCGCTCGGCCTGTTCCCGGAAAAGGGGACGGACCCCAACGTGTTCTACGTGCCGCCTTTCAATCCGCCGCGGACGGGAAACTACGGCAAGAGCATCCTCGAAGATCCGCGGCTACCGCTCGATTATCTGATTTACCTGTTCGGCGAGGAGGTCGTGGAGGTGATCCGGCGTCTCGAAGCGGAACTAAAAGTTGCACAGAGCGGCGGGCGCAGCGAGGTCCTGCAATTGCTGATCGGCCGCGACGCCGGCGTGCGTTATCAGATCGCGCAACGCGAAGATTTGGTCCAGATTCAGCCGGCGAGGCACGCATGAGAAGTCTACTGGGTTTCGCTTTCGTGATCGGCGCCGCCGTCGCGGCGGAGTTGACCGTGGGCGCGCGTTCGGGCGTCACGGGAGACCTCAATCCCGCCGGCGCGGTGTGGCAGGCAGTCGAGGCCTCCAAGCTGGCGCTGCACCGCACGCCGCCGCAGTATGCGACCGAGCCGCCGTCGGCGCTCGAAATCGCGTCGGTCGAGGTCAAGGTGATTCGCGGCGCGGGCAAGACCTGGGTACGGCTTGCCTGGCCGGACCCGTCGGCCGAGACCGCGTCGCTCGACAAGCCGAAGAAGATGTGGCAGAGCGAAGGGCTGGTAAGGCAATCGGCGGCAACCAATCGGTTCTTCGATGGCTGCGCGGTGATGCTCCCCGCTCAGCCGGTGGCCAACGACCTGTTTCCATCGCTGCAGATGGGCGACGCGCTGCATCCCGTGCTCATCTATTACTACGACGCGGCGCGCGGGGCCGAGGTCATGGAAGCCGCGGGCCGCGGCACCACGAAGCGGACGGGCCGGAAGTTCCCGGCGCGCGCAACGTGGGCGGGCGGCAACTGGACGATCGTGTTGGAGCTGCCCGAGGTTGCGGCAGGAACGCCGCTCTCGGTCGCCGTGTGGAATGGCGGGCAGCAGGACCGGGACGGCCGGAAGTATTTCAGCGTATGGCACAGGCTGCAATAAGCGACATCAATTTGTACGCGACTTTCCGGCGGCTGCTCGCCTATCCGGATGAGTGGCATCTCGAGCGCTTCCGCGAGATCTGGGACGAGGCCCCTGGCAGTCTGGACGATCTCCGCGCGCAATACCTGTCGCTGTTCGAGGCGGGCCTGCCGCAGCCGAAATGCCCGCTGCTCGAGAGCGCCTACGTGGACAGCCGCGCGCCCGGTGAAGTGGTGCTCGAGAACAAGCTGTTCTACAAGCATTTCGGCCTGCAACTGCTCTCGCAGGCTCCGGCGGACCACCTGCTGACCCAGCTTGAGTTTTTGAGCTG
This sequence comes from Acidobacteriota bacterium, assembly GCA_016178155.1. GTDB lineage: Bacteria > Acidobacteriota > Terriglobia > Bryobacterales > Bryobacteraceae > JACOTZ01. The sequence goes on along the minus strand of JACOTZ010000219.1, from coordinate 24,598 downwards.
GCTGGAGCACTGCATCGATGCGGGCAACGACGGCCAGTCGCTGCGCACCGCCCAGCGCGAGTTCATGGAACGGCACCTCATCCACTGGCTGCGGCGAGCGGCGGCACAATGCCGGGGCGCCGGGGCGGACGGATACGCGGATATACTTGACGCGCTGCTTTACGCCTGCAAGGACCACGAGAAACCGGACGAGTGATCCGGTATCCCGAAAGCCTGCTCCCAGCCATCCAGGTCTTGCTTCGCTGGCGGCCGCCGCACGTTCCCTAGAAACAGGCGGACAGCCGCGTAGGCTTGCCGGTGCGGCGAACGGCCGCCCCATCTCCCGCCCCGGTGGGAGTACCATGGAGTTTGAGGGGCTCCGATGTCTTGGAGGAAAGTGCTGCTGCCCGCGGCGGTGACTGTGGCCGTTCTGGCCGGCTTTCTCGTCTACCGCGCGGCTGGGCACGAGGAATGCACCGCCTGCCGGCGTCCGGTGTCGGAGCGCACGGCGACCTTTGCCACCATCGGTGGACACAAGGTGCTCTTCTGCTGCCCCGCCTGCCTGAACTCGCATAGCCGGCAAACTGGAAACGATGTCAACGTGGTCTCGCTCACCGATTACGCGTCGGGTGCGATGATCTCCCCCGCATCCGCATACATCGTCCACGGCAGCGATGTGAACTACTGTGCCCGGGGCCCAGTACGGGTGGACGAGCACAAGCACGCGCTCGACAGCCACTACGATCGCTGCGCTCCGAGCGCCATCGCGTTTGCGTCCGCAGCCGCCGCCACCCGTTTCGTGCAGGGCCACGGCGGGCATATCATGGCGTTCTCCAACTATGCGCTGAAAACCGGCAGCCGCGCGCGTACCGTGCGCTGACCGGCTGGGGCGGACAGCGAGCGCCTCACCACAGCCGTGGCCGGGGCGCATCTGCCGGGTTGCGCTCGCGACCCGATGGAGTGCGGACTAGCCGAGGTTCGTCACCACCACTGACGGTCGTGGCTCAGAACGCTTCCGCTGATTTGACGGCACTTACTGAGCCGCGCGCGTCAGCAAGCGGTTCGAAATCCTGTCGGTGACGAACTTCGGACTAGACTAGAAGCTCAGACGCAGCCCGAGCTGAATGTTCCGCGGGAAATTATCCTGCTGAATCGGTAGCCGGCCGAAGTCCGGGCTTCGGAAATTCGTGTTCGGACCCTTGAGAATTGGCGTGTTGGTTGCATTGAACGCCTCGCCGCGCGCCTCGAGCGTGTAGCGCTCCGTAAAGCGGAACTTCTTGGCAATGGCCATGCTGAGCTGCGGCATGGCAGGATCGCGGATGCTCGGAAATCTCGATTCCACCTCGCGGCGGCTGAAGGGCGCACGGTCCGTGTAGCAGCCCCGGTCATTATTGAACCACCGCTCCGGCGCGCGATCCGTCACCACGTAGCTTCCGCAGGTGAAGATTGCATCCGGAAAACCGGTGGGAGGACCCGCGTAGTACGTCAGGATCCAGTTGTAGTTCCAGCCGCCGGCGAGCGCGTTCAGCAACGGGTTGTCGATCCCGAAGTGACGCCCCTTTCCGAACGGCAAGTCCCAGACACCGCTGAAAGAGAACTGCTGCGGCCGGTCAATGGAGGTCAACTGCGAGATCTGCTTCTCGTTTTCGAAGTTCCAGTTGTTGATCAGGCTGCGCTCCATCTGCTTGGCGAACGTATAAGAGAGCACCCAGGTGAGCGCACCGGCGGTACGGTTTGAGAAGGCGCGCTTCTCGAACCGGATCTGCAACGCGTTGTACCAGACAGCTCCCCAGGGCACGAGCCCCTGGCTGACGCCGGGGAAAAGCGGAATCCGCCGGTACAGCTCGCGCGCGTTGATCACGGGGGCGGCGCCCAGTCCCCCGGCCGCCGGGAGAATCCCGTAGTAAGGGTTCGGCAGCGGAACATTCAGATTGTTTGTATCCGCAATGAACTTCAGCCGCTGCTCCCAACTCATTTCGGAGAGCTGCAGCGTGATCGGCTCATGATAGGTGCGGCTGCCGACGTAGGACGCCTCGAGCACCATCTGCCCCGGCAACTCGCGCTCGAGACCGAACGAATACTGATAGGTGCGAGGGATTTCGCGCTTGCGGGAATGGAAAGTAACGCCACGGCCCACGTTGGTGAGCAGTCCGAGCGAGGATCCGGAGGGCGCGATCACTCCCTGCGGCCATGGGTTCTCGAGGGAGTACGGGCCCGTAGCCCCGGCCGAAGGCGTGCGGTCCCCATCGAGCGAGCGCTGGTAGGGGGTCGATTGGCTGAAGCCGGTGGCGATGCCCGTCTGACTCTCGAACCGGTGAAAGATCCCGAAGCCGGCTCGCAGGACAGTCTTCTCCATGAACTGCCAGGCGACGCCGGCGCGCGGCTGCACCGTCGTGAAGTCGAAGTCATAGATGCGGCGCGGCTGTCCGCCAACTCCGGCGAACAGCAAACCTCCCTTGAGCTCGGCCGGCGGCTCTGGGTACGGGTAGCGCGGATTGCGCGCGTCGTATTCGGTCTTCAGTTGCCGCCATCGCGCCAGCACCTGATCGCTCAGCGGGTTCTTGGCGTCGAAATCGAAGCCGGAGTTGGTGCGGTCATGCATTTCGGTGAACGGGAACTGGAAGTCGTACCGCAGCCCGAGATTCAGCGTCAGGCGGTTGGACACCTTCCAGTCGTCCTGCACGTACCAGGCGACGTACGGATCGCGCCGCAGGAAGGTGTCGTTATAGGCGATGGAACCGCTGGTCGGTAGTCCGAGCAGCAGGCTCGCAATGCCGCTGCCGTCGGTATTGCCGCGGCCGGGCTCGGCGCGCCCGGAATAACGGCGGGTCCAGACCCGGTCGAAGCCGAGCTCGCCGCTGGAACGTCCCTCGGATCTGCTCGGACGCTGAATTACGGCCCATTCGAAACCGTACTTGGTGCTGTGGCGCCCCCGGGTCTGCGAGAGACTTGGCGACAACGTGAGCTGGTCCTGAGCGCTCCAGTTGATGCGCTGGTTGCCGAGAATTGCGTTGTAATCGCTTACCGTCACCCGCGGCGCCAGCCGGTTCTGGAAATTCGCCACCTCGGGGATTTGCTTGATGCCGAGCTTGTCCCAGGTGAACTCGTAGTCCGAGACATCCGGGAAATTGGACCAGAAGCGCGTCAGCGAGCCGCGCACGTCGAGCACGGTGGTGGAGGATATGACACGCGTGTAATCCACCACTACTCCCCAGAGCGTGCGCACCGAATGCATGTTGCCGGTGCGGGCGGGCGGGTCAAACCCGTTCTGGTTGCGGAACTCGGAGCCATCCTGAAAATAAAACAGTCCGTACAACCGGTCCTTGTCGCTGATGACCTTGTCGTAGCGGACCATCGGCTGCTCGTACCGGTAGCGGCCGACGCTTTCGGTGGCGAAGAAATTCTGATTCAGCGTCAGCCTGCCCACCTGGTTGGGCAGCGGATATAAATCGAGAATGCGCTTGCCGACCGGATGGATGCGACTTGCCGGGATCCGGTTTTCGGGGAACGGCGCGCGGATGTACTGTCCATTGGCGAGGCAGCTCGGCGCGTCCACGCCGGCCACGCACGTGCGCGACGTCAAGGGATCGTAGATGCGTTGGCCGAAAAGCGTGAAGCCATCGCCGGTGCGCATGGCGGCGGGCGGAGCGCTCGAAACCACTGGAAAGGGGACGATCTCGCGCCAGCCTTCGAAGCTGAAGAACAGAAAATCTTTGTCCTTGCGGATCGGCAGTCCAACCGCGCCGCCGAACTGGTGCTGGTTGCGCTTGCCGCGTCCGGCCCCTTGGCGGTTGTTCTGTGTATTGTTGGCATCGAGGATGGTGTTGCGCCAGAAATCGAAGACCGAGCCGTGGACGGCGTTCGTGCCCGATTTGATGGTCGTGTTCACGTGCCCGCCGCCCGACCGCCCGTACGCCGCGTCATACGTGTTGACCATCACCTTGAATTCCTGGATGGCCTCGACGTTGGGCGCGAGCTGCCACGATCCGGTCGTGCTGACCGGCGCGCCGTTGAGCAGAAACTGGTTGGTGCCCGTCCGTCCGCCGTTCATCGTGTAATTGCCGTTCATGTCCCACGCCCGCGTGCCGGAAAATCCCGACGAGCCGAACGTGCGTTGCGTGAACATCACGCCCGGCGTGAGCATCATGAGCATATAGCTCTGCCGCCCGTTCAGGGGATACTCCTGCACCTTAATGGGATCGAACACCAGCCCGCGCGACGCCGTTGCCGTCTGAATCAGCTCGGCTTCGCCGGTGACGGTAACCGATTCGGCCACCTGCCCCAGCTCGAGCTTGAGCGGCAGATTCAGCTTGTCGGCTACGCGCACGGAAATGCCCGTGCGGCGCAGCTCGGAGAATCCGGTGGCGCTGGCGATCACCGTGTAGTCGCCGGGATCGAGATACGGCAGCGTATAGATGCCGGCCGCATTCGTGGTCGTCTCCTTGGTCTCATTGGTGCCGGTCTTGACAGCCTTGACGGTGGCGTGCGGAATCGCCGCACCCGTTGGATCCGTGACCTGGCCGAGGATGGTGGCTCTGAAGTCCTGCGCGAACGAGAGGACCGTGCACAGCGCGACGGCTGCAAAACCTCGCAAGATAAAACCCCGCAACATTTGACCCCCTTGACTGCTCGTCAGGCGGGGCACCCCTTCACCCAACCTGATTGCGGCCATTGTATACCGGGGGGAATAGGAGTACAACCGCGAGCGGGAACCGGCGCAATCGCACATTCGTCAGCCACCTGACGCAGAGCGATGCGTTGGCTGGCGCGCTGACCCAACCGATCGCCATGATGCAGCAGCACGCCAATGCTCTGCAGCGGACGCGTGCAGGATACACTCATAGGTCGTGGAATTCCAACAACCCGTCTGGAATTTCGAGCAATTCCCTGCCGACCGTGGCGACGAAACCAGCGTCAATCTGCGCGCCTACTTCGACCGCATGCCGGACCAGAAGATGCGGCAGTATCGCCCCGAGTGGACCGACGAGCGCCTGATCGAGTGGGACGGGAATTTTACCGACGAAGGCAAGCTGCTGCTGCCGTGCTCGGAACGCGATATCGACGTCAGCGAGTATCGTGCGGTGCTGTCAGCCGCGATCCGGTACCGCGACCATATGCGCCCGTCGTTTGAGGGTGCGCAAATAAGGGTAATTATATAGTTGACAAAATGGCCGATTCCAGCTAAGATTAAAGCATGGAACAAGAGCCCACGACACTCCAGGAAGCGATAATCTACTTCTCGAAACCTGCGAACTGCCGTGAGTATCTGGTGGCGCGTCGCTGGCCGAAGGGCGTCACCTGCCCGCGTTGCGGGAACCTGAATGTTCTGTTCCTGGAGAAGTACAATCGCTGGCACTGTCGGCAAGGCCACGCCGCTCCGCAGTTCACCCTCAAGACGGCAACCGTTATGGAAGATTCCCCCATCGGCCTCGACAAGTGGCTTACCGCTATGTGGCAGATTGTGAACTCCAAGAACGGTATCAGTTCATGCGAAGTTCACCGGGCTATCGGGATCACCCAGAAGTCGGCATGGTTTCTCGATCACCGGATTCGGTTTGCACTGGGCATGGGGCCTGGCAACAAGCTCTCCGGTCAGATCGAAGCGGACGAGACCTACATCGGCGGCAAGGCGCGAAACATGCACAAGGACAGGCGAGCCGTGAAGATCACGGGTACAGGCGGCAAAGACAAAGTTGCCGTAATGGGAATCCTTAAGCGTGGCGGCAACGTTCGGACTAAGGTTGTAGACAACACGCGGAAGAAAGCGCTCCAGGGGGAATTGCGTGAGCGTGTCCTCGCCGGTTCCACGATCTTCACCGATGCACTTCAATCCTACAATGGCCTCGATGAATTCCAGCACGCAGTCATCGACCACGCGGTTTCGTATGTGAACGGCGAAGTCCACACCAACGGGCTGGAAAACTTCTGGAGCCTGCTCAAACGTGGGCTGCATGGTACCTACGTTTCCGTCGAACCGTACCATTTGTTTCGATACCTCGATGAACAGGCATATCGCTTCAACAATCGTAAGTTGACGGGATGCGGAGCGGTTCAGCATGGCCGTGAAAGGCATCGTCGGGAAGCGGCTGACGTTTGATCAGTTAACGGGCAAGACGGTGGAGGCTCAAACGTGAACACTTCGATATCCGAAGCCATCGCGCGGGAAGCGTCGGGCCAAACCGGTATAATGTGGCTTCCATGAACGATAAGCCCACGCTGAAGGAGCTCCTGGACCCGTCCAATCTTCACTACGAGTTTCCGCTGGAGAATAAGGAGGCGCGGTTCAAGGAACTGGTACTCTATGTGGCGGATGCCTGCGTTAGCGATCCGACCTATTCTAAGATCAAGCTGCTAAAAATTTCGTTCCATGCAGATTTTGAATCGTTCGGCATTCACCGGCAGCCGATCACTGGCGTGCCGTACAGGAAGTTGCCGTATGGGCCATGTCCAGCGAACTTTTCGCGCATTCAACAGGAGATGATTAGGGATCATCAGATCCACATCCACCGGCATAGAGTCCACGATTTTACGAGTCAACGTCTCTTCCCGCTACAAGAGCCAACCTTCCAGTATCTGACGGCTCGCGATACATCCATCGTCAATCGCTGGATACAATTCTTTTGGAATCAGTCCGCGAAGTACGTTAGCGAGTATTCGCACGGCATGGCATGGAAGATAGCAGAGGCAGGTGGGCTCATTCCGTATGAGTCTGTTTTTATTTCTGATGACCCAGTGACGTTTGACGAAGTGGACATGGTTAAGGCTTTGGCCGAGAAATACGGTTGGAAATTATAAAGCCGCATGCGCCATGCCCGAACGAAGAAGAGAACTACTCCAAACGCCGGAGTTTACCGCACAATTCGACGACGTAGTACAGCATCACTCTAGGGACGTTATCGACCCGGTTCTTACGGGACTGCTTGATGGCATCGCGCGAAGTCCGCAATCGTTCAATCGGACGATTGGAAAGTGGCGTCTTGCGAGAAGTGATTCTCTTGGTCTCACGATCCCGACGTTTAGGATCGTTTTTGAAATACTGGATGAAGAGAAGGACACCGAACGTGTATTACTACTCTGGATACAAGAAGACAGCACTTTCGACGAAATCGCCGGGGGATACCTGACGTGAGACCCGCACCCCCGCCCAATGTCCCCGGCAGCACCGAGGCTGAACGATTCGATAATGCGGTCCGTAGGATGTTCACCGTGACGAAGGAAGATTATCTGAAGGAAGAGGCTCGTCGTCCGCCCGCACCCAGCCATATGCCGCGTTCTCGCGCTGTCCTCCCAGGCCGGTATACGCCGTCTTCAAGCGCGAGAGGGCATCGGCCGGCAAGGCCTTGCGGTTCGCCTTCACGTCGATTCCGTACAGCCGCGCCACGTTCACCCCGAGAATCCTCGCCTTGTCTTCCCGGCTGAGCTTCTGATAGCCGAAGCGCTCGCACAGATCGTCGCTGATCTGGAAGCGCTTAAAGGCTTCGATGCACCACTGCGGCGAGCCCCACCACAGGCAGTCTGTCCCCCAGACGACATGGTCGGAGCCGTAATACTTGACGTTCTTTCCCACCCCGTGCATCGCGAGCACCGGGTCGGTGATGACCAATACGTTGAAGAAGCTGCCGAGTTCCGGATACACGTTTCGCATTTGCGGGTTTCGCTTGCGGATCTCGATGAGCAGGTTGTGCCAGCTCATGTCCCCGGTCGTGGGATCGACCTTCCTGGGGTCCTTGAATTCAGGCTCGTTAGGGCCGTGCTCGAGCGCCGAGTGGTAGATGACGAAGTTGATATCGGGATTGCGCAGCGCGGCCTTCTCCACATCCTTGGGATTCGCCAGGTGGCCGAGCGTGCGCGACTGGTAGGAAAAGCCCTTGTGCACGCTGAACAGCTTCACGCCGCGCTTTTTCGATTCCTCATAGAACCACTGCGCGTTGTCATCATCGAGCTGGAAGCCTCCGCCCGTACGCCCGGGGTCGGTGTGGCAGTACCACTTCCAGGAGCTGATGCCGTACTGCTTGATCTCGCGCTCCATCTGCTCGATCGTGGCCTGGCGGTCGGGCCGCTTCCCCGCCCTGTCCCAGTAATGATTGGGCGCGAGATTGCCCTGGTTGAGTGCCCGCACCGAGCCGGAGAGCCCGTTGATTTCCCTTGCCGCTTGCGACATCAGCCAGCTTGGCAGGATGCCCCCACCGCGCGCGCGGCCCTCGAGCTTGTTCCCACGCTCGTCCTTGTCCCGCTCGCGGCCCGGCACGCCCGAGAGGATCACCATCTCGGTCTCGCTGTCAAAGAACATCTCTTTGACGAAGTTGTGGAAGCTATAGGCATCCGCGTCGTTCTTGAGCTTGAACCCCATGCCCTGAATGATCGGGTTGTTACGAAAATCGAGCGCGACGCCGTTGGTGAAGTGCGCCTGCGCGTCCACGATGAAATACTCGCCCTTGGGGTGCTTCTTCCCGCCGGGGGCTGCTTCCCAGGTTTCCGCTTCCTCGACGGCAAACGCCTGGCCGTATACCGTATTCGCCGCGAGAAAGCAGGTCGCGAGACCCATGCTGCTGCGCATGAAGTCCCGGCGGTCCATGCCGAGCTTCCTGGCGCGCGCTTCCGACATCTCGCCGATCAGGTGCTCGACCTGCTGCTGGCGGCTCGTCTGCCGCCGCGGGATGAACTCTTCGTTTGAGACCACTTGCGTGGGAAAGGGCGAATCGACGCCCTTGCGGCGGTCCCGAGTCACCTTGCGGACCCACATGCTACCGCTCCGCAGCCCGTGCCTGGATTCGATCGCGCCCTGCCGGCAGGGTGTAGCTGAACCAGCCGATCATCATCTCCTCCCAGGTCTGGTCGCCCCACCGGACCTCCTTGGCGGGATCGGGGTTCGCCTTGTTGTTCCTCGAATTGTCGAAATGCGCGACACAATCGAGCCGGCTTCCGGCGGGCACTCGAAGCGGCTCCTTCAGGACGTAATTCAACTGCCAGTTGAAATCGTAGCGGGGTACGTTCAGCACCACCTGTTCGCGCCCGTCCGGATACACCAGCGTGTACTTGAAATCCTTGCCGCGCAGGTGCATGTGCGGCATGAAACCGTAGATCTCCACCGGCTCGTCGAATTTCCAGTCCGCGCGGACTTCGTGGTTGGGATCCAGCGGCGGGATGCGGAAGCGCGCATTGAGAGCGCGGCCGACGATCGCCTGCCGCCCGGGCGGCTTCCTGGCGAAGCGCAGCCCGAAATACGTCCGGTCCTTCACCGGCTTGCCCGCCGGCGTGTAATGCATCTGGATGCGAAAGCGCGTGCCTGCTTTGACCAGCTTGGCTGTGCCGGGCTCTAAGATCAGCGGCTCTTCGCCGGGCGCCCAGCCCACCAGGAGATCGCCGCCTTCCTTCGCGATCTGCTTGCCCGCGGCATCGCGCATGAACACGATGACGTGATGCACAACCTGGCGCTGATTGGGCCGGATCTCGGCCGCCTCCACCCAGGTGTCTTCCGTGAAGTTTGACGGCACGTCGAAGTACCGGTATGGGACCACGCCGCTGGCCGGCACTTCATAGTCGGCGCCAATGTCGAATACCACGTCGGGTTTGCCGATGTTCCAGCCCTCGACGAACTGCGGCGCGTCCGGCAGGTGCTTCGGATCGCCCTCGGGCGCGCCTTCGTCCACCCAGCGGGCGATGGTGTCTTTCTCTGCCTGTGTGAGCCGGCGCTCGTTCTTGAACTGGCCATGCGCAGGATCGGCGAGCCACACTGGCATGCGGCTGAGCAGCACCGCCTCACGGATGGCCTTGGCCCAAGGCCGGACTTCCTTGTAGGACGTGAAGGCCATCGGCGCCGCTTCTCCCCGCCGGTGACACTCCACACACCGGCGATTCAGGATGGGAGCGACATCTTTGGTAAAAGTGGGCGCAGCATACGCGCAGGCAGCGGAGACCGACATCGCGGCGAAAAACGTGATACGAATCATTATGCTCCCCTCTGAGCCCTACGAGCATCATACGGCAGTTTCGACGGTCCGGGAGGTGCGGCGCTGATCATTTGCGGCACCGGAGACGGTAGCGGCAGCCGATACAGGAACATCGCCGCGGGGCGCCTCCAACCGGCCGCATCGGCGGCGCCCCGCCTCGCTGCGGTTTTTCGACGCGGCATTCGGCTCGTCCCGCGAGATTGCGCGCCCGTACAGGTGCGGCCGAAGCGGCCGTGGATGTGACGCTCACTTCGGCGATCCCGCCCTAGAGCGGAACGCTGTATTTCTCGACATAAGCCTGCACATCCGATTCGTCCGGCCCTATGTAGTGGAAGTATTCCGCATAATCGAGACCGTGCGCCTGGCCCCGAACCCGGTCGCGCGACAGGGCGAAATGCTTGGTGTACAGCCGGTTCGCGGTGTCGTCGTCATTCCCCAGTAATGGAAGCCGCCTGCCCTGCTCGGCCAGACGCCGGCGCAGGCGCGCGCCGGTGTTTCCCGCCGGTCCTTGGGTGACGTTGGCCATGTTCACATACGCCTTCTGGTCGATGAACTGGGAAATATCCACGACACGGTTCACCAGTTGCGGGCCCCGGGCAAAGTAGTACCGTTCCTTGGGTGCATGAGGCGTCAGGCCGGCCTTGAAGTGCTCCGGATAGTCCCAGCGCGTGCCCGCGATCGCCGCCGCCCATTCCACCGCCCGCGCCGTCACGTAGTGATCCGGATTGCGCTCATATAAAGCCGACGGGTCGTAGACCATCACAGTGTCCGCCTTCAGCAGCCGGAACAGGAAGACCAGCCGCGCCCGCATCTCGACGATCGGCCAGGCATCCATGCTGTGGTTGGGGTATTTCAGGAAGAACGAGTCGTTGCATCCCAGGCGCTTCGCAACCTCGACCGTGTCACGCTCATTCTTCAATATGATGTCCCCGTAGGACGTGCCCGAGCCCGCCATCGAGTCATCGGACATTGTGATGAGGTACCCTGTGTAGCCCTCGTCGACGAGCTTCAAGAAGGTCCCGCCGGCGAAAATGGGAATGTCGTCGCAGTGGGGCTGAATTCCGATCAGCACTTTACCTTTGTGAGGCTTCCCAGCCTGTCGCCGTTCGATCGTCGTCTCCACCTGGTAGGCAGTGCTCCCCGTCCCGCCCGCTTCGACTTCCCGGGACGGTCGCGGCGTTTGGGCCGCCCCCTGCACCGCTCCTGCAAATACCGTGGATTGAATGAATCGTCTCCTGCGCAAGTTCACCTCCATGCCGGCGAGTGTCGGCGTATCGGTGCCACTCTATCACTTGCACTCGCTGCAGGTGTGTGGTTTGAGGCTCATCGCGGTACCGACCCCTCGAAGTGACTCGGTCAGGGCCAGCGGTACGGGTACAGTCTTCTACCCATGCTTTCGGTGGTGCGATGAGGATCTGAGCTGCTTAGGCTTGGTTGGCTTTGAAAGACTGACCCTTGCGGGCGCCGGGGAGGGGTTGCTTCAGGGGTCTTTCTATGAGGTTAGTCTCGCTTTGGTGGGAGTTGCCTCCCCGGCTTAATTCCAATTTTAGAATACTGAATCCGGAAATGCAAGGAAAAAATGCAGCTCCCTCTCTGACACGTCGATCTGGTGGCTGCATTGCGTGTAAGACGTTGTCGATGAACCGATTACCCGTGATTCGCAGTGCCAGGGGAGCCTCCCTCCGCCCACCTCGAGTCGGCTGATCGGTCTCTACCGAATTCGGAAAGTGACCACTTTGCGGGTGGTTCTCCGGCTCACGATGTGTGGAATCCAGATTTCTGTAGAGCATTCGCCGTAGCCACCAAGGGCAAAGACCCCGTCGCCAGGGGTCATCGCCTGCAGATTGTAGGGAGAGATACGCTCCTATCAGCCAACAGCCGAGATCGGCAGACCCGCCAGAACACGCAGCACCAGCAAGTCTGAAGCCTGGAATGTGAGCGAGCTGTCCAGATCCTGCTCACCCCGGGTGATGTGGCTCTGCACCAAGGCTCGGAGTTGTTCCACCGAGACTCCCAGAAGTTCCGCCGCCTCGGCCTCCGTGTACTGTGCTTTGGGCATCTTCGAAAATATCATTGGGCGGCTCACCATCTCCGGAATCTTTCAATGACATTGTAGGACGGGCGAGGTACTCCCTCCAATCGGGTGGAGTGCTTAAATTCAGGTGGGGATCACCCGACGGACCAAAAGCGGGTAAGTACTAGACTGAATCCCAAGCTTGGTCCTAGGAAAGGCGAGCCTGGTAGTACTCCTGAAGCCTACCCGTTCCCGATCCCCGGCTCGACCTGGGATCAACCGTCGGCCCCGCGCCGCGAGCCGGTGGAGAACCGCCGACTCGCGGCAATTAGATGTGAGGCTGCCTACAATTCGTAGGCCGGTCAGCTACGCCGGGCAAACGCGATGGCCTCGATTTCCACCTGCACGTCGCGCGGCAGCCTGGCCGCTTCCACCGTCGCCCGCGCGGGCGAGTTCGCCCCGAAGTAGCGCGCGTAGACCTCGTTGACACGCGGGAAATCATCCATGTTGCGGAGATACACCGTGGTTTTGAGTACGTTCTCAAGGCTCGATCCGGCCGCCTCGAGCACGGCCTTCACGTTCCCCAGCACACGCTCGGTTTGTGCGGCCACATCGCCCTCGATGAGCTGATTGGTGGCCGGGTCGATTGGAATCTGGCCGCTCACGAAAACCAGGTTCTCGAAAGCGACCGCCTGCGAGTAAGGTCCGATCGCCTTCGGCGCATGAGTGGTCGAAATGATTTGCTTCATTGCGGGTCGAAGCGCAGCGTGCCGGTGAGGTCGCGCACGCTGGCGACGTTCTCCTCCTGTAAGAAGTGGTCTAGTTCGCGCGCGATGCGCGCGGGCGACTGCGGATCCCAGAATGTTGCCGTTCCTACCTGAACGACAGTCGCGCCCGCGACGAGGAATTCGGCTGCGTCCTCGCCGCTCGCGACCCCGCCCAGGCCGATGACCGGGAGCTTCACGGATCGCGCCGTTTCATAAACGAGCCGTAACGCGATCGGCTTGATCGCCGGCCCGGAAAGTCCACCGAACCCGCCGCCGATGCGCGGTCTGCGAGCGCGGGCATCAACCGCCAGGGCGATGAAGGTGTTCACGAGGGACAGTGCATCGGCGCCTGCGTCCTCGGCGGCCCGAGCGAGCGGCTCGATGCGCGAGACGTTCGGCGACAGCTTGACGATCACTGGCCGGCGGGCCACCGTCTTCACCGAACGGACCACTTCGGCGAGCAGGCCGGGGTCGCTCGAAAAAAAGATGCCGCCATGTTTCGTATTCGGGCACGAGACATTCAGCTCGTAGCCGGCCGGCCCGTCGGTGTCCTCCAGAGCGCGCACGACTTCCACGTAATCCTCGGGCGCGTAGCCGAACACATTCACGAAATAAGGGGTGTTGATCAGACGCAGCGCCGGAGCCTTGGCGCGCACGAAGGCGCGCACGCCGATGTTCTGAAGCCCGATCGAGTTGATCATCCCGCCCTCGGTTTCCCACACGCGGGGAGGGGGGTTGCCGTCCATAGGCTCGCGCGAAAGCCCCTTCACGACGAAGCCGCCCAAAAGAGTGAGATCGACCACACGCGCAAACTCGATGCCGTAGCCGAACGTACCCGAAGCCGCGAGCACAGGGTTCCGCAAACGTACTCCGCAGAGTTCGGTCTCGAGGCGCGTGGATGGCACGGGGTCGCCCAACAGAATAACAGGAGCACGTGCCGTCCTCTGCCGCAGGTCGCGGCGGGCGCCAAGGTGAAGTTCCCCCTGCGGGACGATTTCAAGCGCCGCCGCGCGTTTGACACACCGGGGCTGCGCCGGCCCGCAATTCTTGCCGAAGGTGAGGCAGGTGCTACCATTGCGTCACGGGCGCAGCTGCGGTTAAAATCGGCCACGAGGGCGAATGTTTCGGCCGGGGCGGCTGGCCGTCGCAAAATCTTTAGCCGGCGGTATTGACGGCCTCACATTTGTGGTATCGCTTTCCGGGCGGGACGCGGGGGGAAGCAAGTTTTTTTGTAGCGAGCGGTGAAGTGCTCGCGTCCCAGGAAAGACATATGCGAACCACCGACATCCTGCGGGCGTGGTGGCAGATCCTCGCCGGACGGAGACCCTCACTTTCGATCGAGATCACCAGGGAGTGTCCGCTACACTGTCCGGGCTGCTATGCCTACGAGCCCGGCCATCTGGGCGGCGCCGCGACGCTGCGCCAGTTGCATGACTTCAGGGGAGACGACCTGGTGCGTGGCGTGATCGAGCTGGTCGAACGTCTGCGGCCGCTGCACGTATCTCTGGTCGGTGGCGACCCGCTTGTCCGCTACCGCGAGCTCGATCGTATTCTACCGGAGCTAACCGGGCGGGGCGTGCACGTGCAGCTTGTGACCAGCGCGTTCCGGCCGCTCTCGCCGCAATGGGCCGGCTACCCGCGGCTGACCGTGGTCGTCTCGATCGACGGGTTGGAGCCGGAACACAATGCGCGGCGCGCACCGGCCACCTACAGTCGCATCCTGAGGCACATCGCCGGCCAGCACGTAACCGTGCATTGCACCATCACCGGCCAGATGATGAAGCGCCACGGCTACCTTGAAGAATTCACCGCCTTCTGGAGTGCCTGCCCGGACGTGAGGCGGCTCTGGTTCAGCCTCTTTACTCCGCAGCGCGGGGCGGAAGCAGACGAGATCCTGACCTCGCGCGAGCGCCGGGCCGCGGTCGCCGAGCTGCTGCGCTTGCGTCGGGTGTACGCGAAGGTCGATATGCGCGAGGGCCTGATAAAAGAACTGGCGAAGCCGCCGCAGTCGCCCGCCGAGTGCATTTTTGCGCAGACCACCGAGACCATCTCGGCGGACCTGATGACCCGCATCACGCCCTGCCAGTTCGGCGGCGATCCCGACTGCGCACAGTGCGGCTGCATCGCCTCCATGGGGCTCGCCTCTATCGGCAACTACCGGCTGGCTGGGCTGATCCCCGTAGGCGAGATCTTCCGCGCCTCGGCACGCATTGGTAACGCGATAGGACGGCATCCGGAACCGGCGCCGTTGCTGCGCGTCCTGCAATAGCTGCATTAGACCGCTACGCCCGGCGGAACGTCCCTGCTTCGACGTAACCGCGGCCTGCCCTGCGGTTAGCCCCTGACTTCCTGGACTTCCGCCCCTCCGCAGGCCCCGACAGGCCGCGTCCATCCCAGGGCGAAGATCGAAGGAGTACGCAAAGAGCGCATCGCATGCGGTCACCGGCGGGCGGGCGCCTGGCCAAGAGCGGCAGCGGTGCTGATTCTCACTCGCCCTCCACCAATGGCAGGATGTGGCCGCCGTGACGCAGTACCGCGAGACTCGCCAGCCGCCCCTGCCGCTCGAACGCCATCTCGAGCGCCTGCTGCGGGGTCGCTGCCCAGCGCATCCCGAGGCGCTCCGTCTCCTGCCTCGATATGCCCGGCGAAGCCATGATGCAGTCAGCCCGGTCGATGATCTGGGCGATGTCGGCGAGAATCGCGGCGCCCACGATATCCTTCACCTCGCCCCGGTTCACCATCCCGATCAGCTCCGCATGCGGCCGGTATCCCAGCTCCATGAGCATGGGATGATTGCTCGCGACGCCTTCGGGATTGGGCGCTACGCAGATCAGCGTCCCACCGGGACGCACCGCCATCGTGCCCGCGTACATTCCTTTCGCCGATTGCCAGAAGTCGCGGTCCGCCGGATGCGCGTCAGCGAGCACGATGTCAGCGCGCCGGGGCAGGCGGGCCGCATGGATGCCGCGTGACAACTCGGCGCCGCGGCGGTGCGCCTGCACCGGGTCGCCGGCGAAACAGCCGGCAATCCTGCCGTCGCGGTCCGTGACCACGTTGACGATCTGCTTCAGGCCCGTCATCCGCGCGGCTTCCTCCATGCGCAGCCGCATCGGATTCTCCGCCACCCCCATAACAGTTTTCGACATCCGCAGCGACGCCTCCCACTGGTTCCGCTCCATCATCTCAGGGCCGGAGACGCCGGGGAACACGATCTTGGCGCCCCCCGGAAAACCCTTTCACCCGGTGCGGCACGATCGCCCCCAGGCCGAGCACAAAATCCGCTCCGGCGAGCAGCCGGTTCGCCGTGACAGGGACGCCGTCACTGGTGTGTCCGAATTCATGCAGCTCGTCTTGCTCCAACCAGTGGTGCTGTCGGACGCGGTAGCGGCCGTAAAACGCTCCGAGCTTCCGCCGCAGCTCATTCTCCGTCATCTCGCGGTGCGTGCCCGGCGCCGTGAGGATGGTGACCGCTTCATCGCGAATGGCCGCGGCCCGGAACTCTTCATCCACGTGCCGCAGCAGTCGCGCGATGGGAGTGCCCCGCGTGCCGTCATCCACGAGCACGATCAGGCGCCCGCGGCCGCGCACCGCGTCGCAGAGCCGCGGCGCCCCGATCGGGTTGGCAAACCCTTTGCGCAAGACCGCTTCCTCATCGATGCCCACCATCGCGGCCGGAGCGTAAATTCCCATCAGGCTCTCGTTCGAGACATCCGCGGGCGGAATGTTTTCGTAGCCGGGGTAGGAAAATTCGATACGCATGGTCAGTCACCGTTACCGGTGCGCGGGCCGATTTCGATAAATGGATGCGCCGAGCCGTAACAGTAGCCGCGGATTTTCAGTCCGACACATGGGGATTCCAGGATGGCAGCCATCGTCGGCCAGCCGTACCGCCGGCAATCCGTGTCCTGGCCGGACGCGGACGCGCGCGCGATCGCAGCCGCGCTGCGCCGCAAAATTCAAGGTGAGGTGCGGTTTGACGGCGGCAGTCGCGCCCTCTATGCCACCGATGCATCGAACTACCGGCAGGCGCCGATCGGCGTCGTGCTCCCGCGCGACGGCGGCGACGTGGTGGAAACCGTCGCGGTATGTCGTGCTTTCGGCGCACCGGTGCCGCCTCGCGGCGGCGGCACGAGCTTGGCCGGCCAGTGCTGTAATGTCGCGGTCGTCCTCGACTTCAGCAAGTACATGCACCGCGTCGTGGAGCTCGATCCGGCCGCGGCGCGCGCGCGTGTGCAGCCCGGAATCGTGCTCGACTCACTGCAGAACGCCACCGCCGGCCACCACCTCGCCTTCGGACCCGATCCGGCGACGCATTCTCATTGCACTCTCGGCGGCATGATCGGGAACAACTCCTGCGGCGTGCATTCCGTCATGGCCGGGCGGACCAGCGAGAACATCGAAGAGCTCGAGATCCTGCTGTATGACGGCACGCGGATGCGCGTGGGCGCCACTGCACCCGGGCAGATCGAGCATGGCATCGCCCAGGGCGGCCGCCAGGGCGAGATCTATGCGCGGCTGAAGACGCTGATTGATCGCTACGGCGGTCTGATCCGCGAGCGCTTCCCGCAAATCCCGCGCCGCGTATCCGGCTATAACCTGACTCAGCTCCTGCCCGAGAACGGCTTCCATGTGGCCCGCGCCCTGGTCGGATCCGAAGGCACGTGTGTCACCGTGCTCGAAGCCACCCTCAGGCTGGTACACAGCCCGCCCTATCGTGTGCTGCTGGTGTTCGGCTACCCGGATGTCTACGAAGCCGGGCGGCACGTGCCGCACATTCTCGAGCACGGTCCTATCGGTCTCGAGGGCATCGACGACGTGTTCGTACGCGACATGCGCAAGAAGGGGCTGCACTCCGACAAGCTCAGCCTGCTGCCCGAGGGCGGCGGATGGCTGCTCGTCGAATTCGGCGGCGAGAGCCCCGGGGAAGCGCTCGAGCGTGCCCGCGAAGCCGCGCATTCAATCCGCCGGAACGGTGGTCCGCAAGCGAAAATCCTCGAAGATGCGGCCGAGCAGCACAAGGTCTGGCAGGTGCGCGAATCCGGGCTGGGCGCGACCGCGCTTGTCCCCGGCAAAAAGGATACCTGGGAGGGCTGGGAAGACTCAGCCGTGCCTCCCGAGCGGCTCGGCGATTACCTGCGGGATCTTCGCGCCCTGCTCAGCCGATATGAGTACGCCTGCTCGTTGTACGGCCACTTCGGCGACGGCTGCGTTCATACCCGCATCGACTTCGACCTCAAGAGCGAGCCCGGCATCCGCAAGTTCCGGTCGTTCATCTCGGAGGCGGTCGACCTGGTGCTCCGCCACGGCGGTTCGTTTTCCGGCGAGCACGGCGACGGCCAGTCGCGCGCCGAGTTCCTGCCGCGCATGTTCGGCGCCGAGCTGGTGCGCGCCTTCGAGGAGTTCAAGTCGATCTGGGACCCCGGCTGGAAGATGAATCCGGGCAAGATCGTCCGGCCCAACCGCATCGACGAGAACCTGCGGCTCGGCGCCGGCTACGATCCGCCCGAGCCGCGGACGCATTTCCATTTCGTCCAGGACCGGGGCAGCTTCGCCCGGGCAGCGGAGCGTTGCGTCGGCGTCGGTGAGTGCCGCCGACTCGAGCACGGGACCATGTGCCCGAGCTACATGGTGACCCGCGAGGAAAAGCACTCGACCCGCGGCCGCGCGCGACTGCTGTTCGAGATGCTCGAGGCCAACCCGCTCTCCGGCGGCTGGCGCAGCGAGGAAGTCAAGGACGCGCTCGACCTCTGCCTGTCGTGCAAGGGGTGCAAGGCCGATTGCCCGGTCAACGTCGATATGGCGGCGTATAAAGCGGAGTTCCTCTCGCATTACTACGCCGGCAGGCTGCGGCCGAGGCATGCTTACGCTTCCGGGCTGATCTTCTGGAGCGCGCGCGCGGCCTCGCATGCGCCGCGCCTGGCGAATTTCTTCACACAATCGCCGCTACTCGCGTCTCTGGCGAAACTCCTGGCGGGCTACGCGCCGGAGCGGCGTCTGCCCGCTTTCGCGCATCAGCCGTTCAAAGAGTGGTTTCGCACGCGTGCTCGGAACAATCCAGGCCGGCCGCGCGTAATCCTGTGGCCGGATACTTTTACGAACTTCTTCCAGCCGGCCGTGGGTATCGCCGCCGTCGAGGTGCTGGAACATGCCGGCTTCGAGGTGAAGGTCCCGCGGGCGAGCCTGTGCTGCGGCCGCCCGCTTTACGACTACGGCATGCTGGGCACGGCCAGGCGGCTGCTGCACAAAATTCTCGATACGCTCCGGCCCGCGATCCGCCAGGGAATACCTGTCGTCGGCCTGGAGCCGAGCTGTGTCTCTGTGTTTCGCGACGAGCTGCCGGACCTGCTCAGCGGCGATGAAGACGCCGCGCAGCTCTCCCGGCAGACGTGGCATCTCAGCGAATTCCTCGAGCACCACGCCGGCGGCTACCGGCCGCCGCCCTTGCGCCGCAAGGCCCTGGTGCACGGGCATTGCCATCACAAGGCAGTGCTCAAGCTCGAGGCTGAGGAGTCGGTGCTGCGCAAGCTTGGACTCGATTTCCAGGTGCTCGATTCGGGCTGCTGCGGCATGGCGGGCGGCTTCGGCTACGAGGCGGGCGAGCCATACCGGGTCTCGGTCGCGTGCGGCGAACGCGTGCTGCTGCCGGCCGTCCGCGGCGCGGCCGAGGATACCCTCATCCTCGCCGACGGCTTCAGTTGCCGCGAGCAGATCTCGCAACTGACCGGCCGCCGGGCGCTGCACCTGGCCGAGGCCATGCAGATGGCCATCGAACAGGCGCGCCCGCTGCCGGAATCCGCGCCAATCCGCGAGGTCACCCCGGCGCAGGCAGTGTTCGCGCAAACCGCCGGCCTGCTCGGCGCGGGCGCGCTGCTCGCCGGGGCGGGCACGCTGCTCAAAACGAGGAGCCGGACGCGATGAAGTGGCAGCGCATCGAGGACGGCGGCGAGAAGACGTATGTGCTCGTCTTCGACGAGGGCGACGAGGTCGGCTCGCTGCTGGCCGATTTTGCGCGCCGGCAGAAACTCTCGGCCGGCCAGTTCACCGCCATCGGCGCATTCCGCGATGTAAAGGTCGGCTACCTGGACTGGCAGACCAAGAAGTACAAGGAGATCGACATAAACGAGCAGGTGGAGGTGCTGGCGCTCACCGGCGACGTAGCGGTTTATCAGGGCGAGCCGAAGGTCCATGCGCATGTGGTCGTCGGCAAGTCCGACGGGACGGCTCATGGCGGCCACCTGCTCGCGGCGCACGTGCGGCCGACGCTCGAAGTCATCCTGCGCGATGCGCCGCGGGGCCTCAGGAAACGCTACGATCCGGCCACCGGGCTTACGCTCATCGACATTGACGAGAGTCAGTCGGTTTATTCCTGACCAGAGGAGGAACTCATATGGCGAAAACCGCCGCGGACGTACTGATCGATACCATTCACGATTGGGGTGTGAACGTCGTCTTCGGACTTCCCGGGGACGGCATCAACGGCCTCATGGAGGCGCTGCGCCTGCGCCAGGACAAGATTCGTTTCATTCAGGTCCGGCACGAGGAATCCGCGGCCTTCATGGCCTGCGCATATGCCAAGTACACCGGCAGGCTCGGAGTGTGCCTGGCAACCTCGGGACCGGGCGGGCTGCACCTGCTGAATGGTCTCTATGACGCGAAACTCGATGGCGCCCCGGTGCTCGCGCTCACCGGCATGCACTACCATGACCTGATCGGCACGCTCGCCCAGCAGGATGTCGAGCTGGATAAGGTTTTCATGGATGTCGCCGTATTCAACCAGCGCGTCATGGGACCAAACCACGTCGAGCACCTCGCCGACCAGGCGTGCCGGACCGCGTACAGCGAACGCGGTGTCGCGCACCTCGCGTTCCCGGTGGACCTGCAGGAGCGCGAGATCGACCGCCGCAAGGCGTCGAAACGCAATGTCCCGCACCATACGTCCGACGTGTGCGCATTCGGCGTGCGGCTTGCGCCCATGGAGGACTTGCGCCGCGCCGCGGACCTGCTGAACGCGGGCAAGAAGATCGTGATTCTCGCGGGACAGGGGGCCCTCAAAGCGGGCGATCTGCTGGAGGAGACAGCAGAGATCCTCGGCGCGCCCATCATCAAACCCCTCCTGGGCAAGGCAGTGGTGCCGGACGAAAGCCCGTACACCACCGGCGGCATCGGCCTGCTCGGCACGAAACCGTCGCAGGAGGCCATGGAGAACTGCGACACCCTGCTCATCATCGGTGCTTCGTTCCCTTACATCGAGTTCTATCCCGAGCCGGGCAAGGTGCGCGGCGTGCAGATTGAGCTCGACCCGAAGCGCGTGGGCCTGCGCTATCCCGTCGAGGTGGGACTGGTGGGCGACAGCCGCCGGACGCTGCAGGAGCTGGTTCCGATGCTCCAGCGCAACCGGTACCGCGGCTTTCTCGATGACGCGCAGAAAGGTATGAAGCAATGGTGGGCGGTCATGGAGACACAGGGCACGCGAACCGATATGCCCATGAAGCCGCAGGTGCTGGCGTGGGAGCTGGGCAAGCGGCTGCGGGCCGACGCCATCGTCTCCTCGGATTCCGGAACCATCACCACCTGGTGGGCGCGCCACATCAAAGCACAGCGCGGGCAGATGTATTCCTGCTCCGGCAATCTCGCCACCATGGCCTGCGGGCTTCCCTACAGCATTGCCGCGCAGGTCGCGTATCCGAATCGCCAGTGCGTCGCTTTCATCGGCGACGGCGGCTGCTCCATGCTCATGGCCGAGCTGGCGACCGCCGTGAAGTACAAACTGCCCATCAAGGTGTTCGTGATCAAGAACAATACGCTCGGGCAGATCAAATGGGAGCAGATGGTTTTCCTCGGCAACCCCGAGTACGGGTGCGACTTGCAGCCGATCGACTTCGCCGCGGTTGCGCGCGCCTGCGGCGCCGCCGGCTTCACCATTCAGAATCCCAACTCCTGCGGCGGCATCATCGAGGAAGCGCTCGCGCACAACGGCCCGGCGCTGATCGAGGCGGTCGTGGATCCGTTTGAGCCGCCCATGCCGGCGAAGGTCACCATGGACCAGGCCATGAAATTCGCCGAATCGCTCGCCAAGGGCGAGCCGAACCGCAAGAAAATCGCGCTCACGGTGGTGGAAGACAAGGTGAAGGAACTGGTCTAGAGACCGGGCAGGCGCCGCACAGCCGTGTCCATGACGCCGCACCAACGCTCACAGCGGGAACACAGCCGCATTACTATCCGGCTCGAGATTCCGTCATCTTGGTAGGGGATGACCACCTTCTTTCGGCGAATCGTCGGAGCAGCGAAGCTCGACGGCAGCATCTACGAGGAGATCGAGGCCGACTGGCCGGCCCTGGTCCAGGCCGTAATCGTTGTGTTCTTCTCCAGCCTGGGCATTGCGATCGGCCTGGAGGGTCCCGCGCCCGCGATCACTCTGGCGTCGGCGGCCGCGGCCGCTTTTGGAGGCTGGGCGCTATGGGCCTTCATCGTCTGGCTGGTCGGCACGCGTCTGTTTCCGACTCCCGAAACCCGGGCCGATTGGGGTGAACTGCTGCGCACGACCGGCTTCGCCACCGCGCCCGGACTGATCGGCTACCTCGGCGCCGCCGAAGAGCTCGCGGGATTCATCGTCGTGGTCGCCAGCCTCTGGATGCTGGCCGCCTTCGCGGTCGCGGTCGAGCACGCGCTCGACTACCGAAGCATGCCCCGGGCCGTCGCAGTCTGCTCGGTCGGCTGGATCTTCTACGCCGTAGCGCTCTACGCGCTCGTCTGGGCGCACCGCTACTAACAGGGCGCGGTTACGCGGCTCTGACGGCCGCCCCGCATACCGCTTGCGAACCCAGCAGGACACCACGCCGGGGGTCGCGAGCCACCCCACACGAGGACTGATTTCACTTCCGGCAATGACGGGCGGGCAGACGCCCCCCGCTCACTGACGCCGTGCCTCATTTCGGATCCACGGGTTAGAAAGGGCTGATCGTAAGTGAATGGAACTGTGCGCCAGGAAGCGCCTAGCCGAGGTTCGTCACCACCACTCCCTGAGAAGGTGTGAAAAAATTGATTTCGGGCCTCTTTTCCACAGGCTAACCGAATGCAAACATTGGAGGCCGGAAATGGTTTTTTCGAATATTTCACACCTTCTGACGCGCGCGGCTCAGTAAGTGCCGTCAAATCAGCGGAAGCGTTCTGAGCCACGACCGTCAGGAGTGGTGGTGACGAACCTTGGTTACCTCTTCGGTCGCAGGATCACTTGAGACGCCAACAAGCAGAGCTGTAACGCTCCCATTCGATCCGGCGTGCTCCGCGGTGGATGGACTCAATTTGACCGGTAATTCGTGAACTGCATGTCGATGCCGAAGTCGGCGGCACGCAGCAGGGTAATGATTTCCTGGAGCGTATCGCGGTCTTTGCCGCTGACGCGGACCAGGTCGCCCTGGATCGAGGACTGCACCCGCTTCTTGCTGTCCTTGATGGTCCTGACGATCTCGCGGGCTTTCTCGTTCGGAATGCCCTGCTGCAGCGTGATTTCCTGGCGGACGGTGGACTGCGCGGCCGGCTGGATGGCGCCGAAGGTGAGGCCCTTGAGCGGGACGTGGCGTTTCACCAGCTTCTGCTCGAGGATGTCGATGACGGCCTTTAGCTTGAACTCATCCTGGCTCTGCAGAGTGATCTTGTATTCCTTCTGGTTGAGCGCAATGGAGGACTTCGAGTTCTTCAGATCGTAGCGGGTGTGCAGCTCTTTCTCCACCTGCTGGATGGCGTTGTGGACCTCGTTGAGGTCGATTTTGGAGACGATGTCAAAGGATTCCATATCCGCGGTCTAATGCCCGAGCGCGATCAGAACCTGCTCGGTGATTTTGTCGATCATGGAAGGCATGGCGGCGTCCAAAGCGAGCGTGACAGCGGCGCGGACGCGCTCGGGGTCGATGTCGCCGGACGGTTCGGAGGCGGGCGGGGGTGTTTCGGCCACCACCCGTACGGGCACGGCGGCGCTGGAAGGCGCAACCGCCTGCGTGCGCACGACCGGAAGGTGCTCCACCGCGGGCGGCGCTTCGGCGCGCGCCTGCTGCGCGGCTTCAACCAGCGGGCGGATCGTCTCAACTACCACGGAGGCTTCGAAGGGCTTCTTCAAGATGCCATCGCAGCGAACGGCGCGGGCCTCCTCATCGTCGAAGGGCTCGAGCAGGCCGGCGGTGAGGACGACCCGGACATGCCCGAAGCGGGGGTCTGATTTGAGCTCGCGGCAGATCTCGTAACCCGACTTGCTCGGCAGCGAGATATCGGCGAAAACGACGTCGGGATCGACGTCGGCGAGCCGGATCATGGCGCTATGCCCGTCGGTGACAGTCACCACCTCGAAGCCCTCCTCGCGCAGGATACGCTCACCCATGCGTTGGGCGTGAGGGCTGTCGTCGGCCAGGAGGATGCGGCTCATGCCGTCTAGTCTACCCGCATTCCTCACGGCGTTCTACTGCGGGTGCGCGGCGCCTGGGCTGGGCTCGCGACGCCTGGCAAGCAGCCATGGCTATGTACATTGTTGCGCAAATATGGCTGCGTATTCGCCACCCCCCCACTGCTCCCGCACGATCGCCGTTCCGAGCCGCGACCCCTCGGAGCGATTGGCGGAGATCCGTTACCGGCCATTTAAGAACCGGAAGCCGCCCAGGAGTTTCGCCTCAAAGCGCCTATTCGCTCTTCTTCTTCTTCTTGTTGTTTTCCTTCTTCTTGTTTTTGTCGGCCTTGCGCTGCTTGTCGGCGGAGAGCTGGGCCTGCGAGCCATCGGCTTGCGCCTGGGGGGATGCCTGTGGATTGGGTTGGGCGGCCTCGCCCGAGCCGGTTTGCGGCGCGGCCGTCTCTCCGGCCGGGCGATTGCGCGCGTCCGGCTGGGTATCAAGCAGCGACGTATC
>JACOTZ010000468.1 GCA_016178155.1 Acidobacteriota bacterium | reverse complement strand
TGAGCGAGCGGTGGCGACGCGGGTGGACCGTATTTGCGAAACATGTACTTAGCCGAACAACACTTCGCTGAACTCGTAGAAACCGCGGCGGCCTTCGATCCAGCGGGCGGCCTTGAGCGCGCCGCGTGCGAAGCCTTCGCGGGAGCGGGCCGCGTGCCGCAGCGTAATCGTGTCCGCGGCGGAATCGAAGCCCATCTCGTGTGTGCCGGGGTGCGCGCCCGCCCGGTTGGAGCCGACATCGATCGGTCGCGCATAGCCGGCCTTTTTCATTTCCTCCACCAGCTTCAACAGCGTACCCGATGGCGCATCCTTCTTGGTGATGTGGTGGATCTCCCAGGCCCAGGCGCCATATTCTTTTTCTTCCGCCAGCAGCTTCGCGGCCAGCGCCGTGAGCCGCAGGAACACGTTTACTCCAACCGAGTAGTTGGGGCTCCAGACGAGCGCGGTGCCGTGTTGCTCGACGGCTGCTCGGGCGCGGTCGAGCTGCCCCGTCCAACCGGTTGTGCCGACGACCGTGTTGACGCCAATGGCCGCCAGCCGCTCGATGTTCGCGATCGCCGCCTCGGGCGCGGAGAACTCGATCGCGACCTGGATCTCGCGAAAGTTCTCGCGCGTAATACTCTCCTGACTAGCGTTTTCCCTCACGTCAAGGCGCAGCTTCACCTCGCATCCGTATTCGGGGGCGAGCTGGTCAATCAGCTTTCCCATCTTGCCGTAGCCGACGATGGCGACGTTCACCGCAGCCCCCCGTGAACAAGCCGGCCCGCGGACCGCATCCGCTCGCGGCCGATACCGCAAGCACGAAAGCCATGCACCCGCGCGGTCGAAACCCCCGGCCGGTTCATACCGCCACCGCTCCCGTCTGCACCGGCTCGAAGATCGCCGGATCCGGGTTGCTGAAAAATTCGTCATGCAGGCGCTCCACGGCGCGAACGAGATCGGCGCCCGCCACCACCACGCTCAGGTTCAGCAGAGAGGCGCCTTGAGAGATCATGAGCACGTTTACCGGCTCGAGCGCGCGGAACACACGGCTGGCGACGCCGGGCGTGCGCCGGATATTTTCACCAACGAGGCAAAGGATGGCCTGGTCGCGCTCGACGGAGACTTCGGCGAACGCGCTGAGCTCGCGAGTGATGTCGTCGAGGCGCGCGGCGTTGTCGATGGTCAGCGAAACGCTGACCTCCGACGTGGCCACCATATCCACTGGCGTCTCATAGCGGTCGAACACCTCGAAGATGCGGCGGAGAAACCCGTGCGCCATCAGCATCCGCGTGGAAACGATGTTGAGCAGCGTAATGTCGCGCTTGCAGGCGATGGCCTTGGCGACATTGTCGGCATGCACCGTCTCTCTGACGATGCGCGTGCCCGCCACTTTCGGACGGCGCGAATTGAGAATGAGCACCGGGATGCCGCTCTCGATTGCCGGCAACACGGTGGAAGGGTGCAGCACCTTAGCGCCGAAATAGGCAAGCTCGGCGGCTTCGGCGAAGGAGATGGTCTTGACCCGGTACGGTCCCGCAAAGATACGTGGATCGGCGGTAAGCATTCCGTCAACATCGGTCCAGATCTGGATCTCGTCGGCGCGAATGCCCGCCCCCACCAGGGACGCAGTGAGGTCGGAACCGCCACGGCCGAGTGTGCTGGTCACGCCCTCCAAAGTGGAGCCGATGAAGCCGCCCATCACGACAACACCATGGCTCGTCAGCGGAGGAATAATACGGGCGAGGCGCTCGTAGGTCTCGTGGTAAAGCGGCGCGGCCTGGGTGTGCCGGTGATCGGTGACGATGACCCCGCGCGCGTCCAGGTGTGTTGCCGGTACGCCGAGATTCTCAAAAGCACGGGTCACGATCTCGCTCGAAAGGCGCTCGCCATAGCTGGAGATCGCATCCGTGGAACGAGGCGTCAGCTCACCGAGCACGGAGAGTCCCTTCACCAGGTCCTCCAGCTCGAGGAACATCTCATCCAGGCGGGCGTGCAGCTCGCCGGCGCTCGCGGCGCGGACGAGCTCTCCCGCCTCGCGCATATGGTCCCGGTGCAGCTCACGGAGCAGGTCGAGCGCACGGGCGCGGTCGCCGCCGGCGGCCGCCGCCGCGATGACGAGGAGGCGGTTTGTGGTCCTGCCCATGGCCGAGACAACGACCACGGGCCGGCGCTCGAGGCGCGCCGCGACGATGCCGGCAACCCGGCGGATGGCGGGAGCGGACTCGACCGAGCTGCCGCCGAACTTCATCACAATCATGGCCGGCCTCCGTGGGGCCTCGAGCGCAAGAAACGAACGGCCGCGCCGCCCGGACCGGTGGCCCCGTGCAAGGCAGTCGATGCGCCCTCTTCGCAAGCCGCAGCCCCGTGCTGAGCAGGCAGTGATCGCTGGTGGCGGAAGGCTTCCCGCGCAACCGCCGGGCATGGGCCGGCTGCGAAAGTCCGGAACGTAAGCAGGATGCCGGAGTGCATCAGTCGAGCAGGCCCTCGGAATACATCAGCTCGGCGTTGAGCACCGCCGCGCCGGCGGCGCCGCGAATCGTATTATGACCGCATGCCATGAACTTGTAATCGAACACGGGGCACTCACGCAGGCGGCCGATATAGACTGCCATGCCGTTATCGCGCTCGGCGTCACGGCGCGGCTGAGGCCGGTCCTGCTCATTCATGTAGACCAGCGGCCGGACTGGCGCGCTTGGAAGTTCCCGCTCCTGCGGGACGCTGCGGAAGCTTCGGAAGGCGTCGCGCACCTCCTCGATCGAAGCCTTGCGGGCAAGCTCGACCGAGACCGCGATCAGATGACCATCAACCACCGGCACCCGGTTGCACGACGCGCTCACTTTCGCCGGCAGGAATTCGATGCGATCGCCAGCCAGGTCGCCCAGGATCTTCTGCGCCTCGGTCTGCATCTTCTCTTCTTCCCCGCCGATATACGGAATCACGTTGGCGTTGATGTCCATCGACGCCACGCCGGGATAGCCCGCACCCGAGATCGCCTGCATGGTGGTGGCGACGACGCGCTGGATCCCATAGGGCTTGAGCGGCGCCAGGCCCATGGTGAGCACCACGGTCGAGCAGTTCGGGTTCGTGACGATCTGGCCCGTCCAGCCGCGTTCACGCTGCTGCCGCGGGATCAGTTTTAGGTGGGAGGCGTTGATCTCGGGAACCAGCAGCGGCACATCGCTCTCCATGCGGTGATTGCGCGAGTTGGAAACGATCACGTGCCCCGCGGAAGCAAAGGCGCGCTCGATCTCCGTGGCCACCGACGCATCCATGGCGGAGAACATCAGGCGCGGCGCGCCGTTGCCGGGCGTCGATTCCCGGACCATGAGACCGGCCGCCGCCGCCGGCATCACGCCGCCGAGCCGCCAGGCAGTGGCCTCCTGGTATTTCTTGCCCGCCGAACGGTCGGACGCGCCCACCCAGGCCAGCTCGAACCAGGGGTGGTGCTCGAGAAATTTGACGAAGCTCTGGCCCACCATGCCGGTGGCGCCCAGGACTCCGACGGGAATTCTTGGCTGCATATAAACCGTTCCCTTTTCGATCGCGGCGGCCCGTTACTTTGCCACCAGTTGCCGCACGATCGTTTTGTAAATCTCGACCGCCTCGACCAGCTCCCTTTTGGGGACGCGCTCCTCTGACGTGTGCGCGACCTGAATCGTGCCGGGACCCAGCAGATACGGCTCTCCCCAGGACCCGCCAAAGGCGGGGATGTCGGTGGTATAGGAGACCACCGTGGTCTCGAATCCTTTCAGCGCGCCGAGGCGGACGGCGGGAATATAAAGCACTTCCCTGGCTTCCGCGAGTCCGCCAGCGGCCGCCCCGACGGCCTGGCGCGTGGAGAACCCGTCCTCAACCAGGCGGATCATGATCTCGGCCTTGGCGCAATCGGCGATGATGTTGGGTGCGCGCCCGCCGCTGAGGGTCCCGATGTTCAGGGTGCTGGGACCGAGCACCGGATCGCGCGGCAGCTCGATGGCACGGATGCGGCCGAGCGCGTCGAGCAGTTTCTCGATCGCCGACTCGCCCAGCTCCGGATACGCCGAGTGCGCCATGCGTCCGGCGGCGACGATCTCGTAACGCAACGCGCCTTTCGAGCCCAGTGCGAGCTTGTTCTCCGTGGGCTCGCCGTTGATGAGGAAGCGCGACCCGCGCGGCTGTTTCGCGGCGGCATACGCGCCGGCACTGTTGCGCTCTTCGCCGACGACAAAGAGCAATGCGAGGTTGCGCATGCCGTCGCGCAGGAGGTCGCGCGTGGCCTGGATCATCGCCGCGATGATGCCCTTGGTATCGCAGGCGCCTCGTCCCCAGATAAACTCGCCGTCCTCGCTCGAGGGAAAAAACGGCGGCACGGTGTCGATGTGGGTGGACAGCGTCACTCGAGCAGCGTCCCAGGTGGCCAGCACGTTGAAGCGGTTGGGGGCAACCGGCATGCGTTCGACAGTGCCGTCGTGCGCGCGCGCGAGCCCGCCGAGATAGTCGTAGAGGAAGTTGCCGACACCTTCTTCGTTGTCGGTGACCGACTCGATATCGACGAGAGCGCGCGTGAGATCGAACAGTTCCATCGCCGCTTGCACGTTGCCGCCGGCGGGGAACTGCGCTGAAGCTTACGAGGAGAGCGAGACCGCGGGGGAGGGGCGGATCTTGCCGTCTCGATAGCGCTCCACGCGGATCCTGCCGGATCCAGGTGACAGTGGGCGGGTATTAACCGCGACCCCCCAACCAGGCTGCCGCCGCCGGCAGCTTCGGTTTCGGCGGCCGCACCTTGCGGGTGCGGGTTTGAAGACCGGCCCCTTTCGCTGGATCTCCAGGGCGCCCCGGATTCACGGTCCAGCTACTCATCGCCGCCGCGCCTCTACCAAGAAAGATTCAGGATAGCACAGCGGCTGTTCGCCGGCCGCGCCAAGGCGGTGGCGCGAATAGATCGACCCGGGAACATTCGTTTCCCGCTTCATTTGCCGGCCGGAAGTGGAAGAGCGCGCCAAAGCAGGGCGCTCGCTACTTCACCTTCGCCGCCGGCGCCCGCAGTTGGGCCTCTTCGAGCCGCTTGGCCTCCTGCCAGGTGAAGGCCATGCGCTGGATCACGGTGAGATTGCCCAAGGCCGCGATCACCCACAGCACCGGGGCCATGCGGTCGAACAGCGCGCCGATGATCAGCAGTACCACGCGCTCGGGCCGCTCCATGAAGCCCGCCTTGCACAGCGGAATGAAATTCTCCGCTCGTGCCCGGGTGTAGCTCACCATCACCGACGCCGTCATCACGATTGCCGTCAGCACGACGTAGAAGGGCCGGTTGATGCTCGCGTAATAAACCAACAGCCCCATCAGCAGCCCCAGGTCCGAGTAGCGGTCGAGCACCGAATCGAAGAAGCCGCCGAAGCGCGTCACCTGATTGGTTTCGCGCGCCACGCGGCCGTCGACCATGTCGAAAATCGCGCCGCCGAGCATCACGAATCCCGCGGCGCTGAAGCGCCCGAGGCCGAGCAGCACCGCGGCGACGATGTTGATCAGCAGGCCGACAAACGTCAGGACGTTCGGATGAATCCGCGACAGAGCCAGGCCCCGAACAATCAGCACCACAACTTTGTTGCAGGTGAGGCCGATAGCGCGCGTATATGTCATCTAGCTCGTAGCGTCGTGAATCGTAGCCAGCGACAGGATCTCGAGCTCTTTGAGCCCGCCCGGGATCGGAATCTTCACCTCATCGCCCACCTGCTTGCCAAGCAAACCCCGGCCAATCGGGGAGCCGGTCGAGATCATACCGCGGTTCACGTCGGCCTCTTCGCTGGTGACCAGGTGATAGGTGACTTCCTCCGCCTTCTGCAGATCCATCACCACCACGCGGGAGCCGAGCCCCACCCGGTCGCGCGGGATCTTGTTGAGATCGACCATCGAAAGCTCCGCCATCCGCGCCTTCAACTGCATACACCGCGCGTCGAGCAGCCGCTGGCGCTCCTTGGCCGCATGGAACTCCGCATTCTCGCGCAGATCACCATGGGCGCGCGCTTTCAGGATCTCCTTCGGCAGCTCGTTCCGAAGCTCGTATTCTATCGCTGCAATTTCTTCCTGGAGTTTACGCTTCAGGTCTTCCATCCCGATGACAAGGGCTCCACACCAATTATAGGGTTTCCGCCCGGCGTTGATCCAACGGAACCGCCCGCGTCAGCAGCGGCGCCGGCCACACTCCGCCAGAAGCTCGTTGAAATTGTCGCGCTGAGAAGCGCCCGCTAGTTCACCGTGATGGTGACGTCCTTCGACTTGTCTCCCACCTGCAGGTGAAACACGTTGCGCCCGTTCTCCGGGCTGGTGCGGACCTCAAGCCGGTACACGCCGGGCAGGCTCGGGTCGAGCGAGCGCAAATCCAGCACCGATCCGCCGCCGTCGGTCGCCGTCACCCGCGGCTCGAGTGTGACCGGGATGCCCGCGCTGTCCGTCGTGCGGAACAGCAGGCGAACGCGCGCCGACGGCCGCGCCGTGGCGGGCGGCTCAAACAGCGTGATCGCGTACGGAACCTGCGATGGCACGCCGTGCCAGTAGGGTAGTCGTGCTTCCACATCGGTGTTGGTCCCCCGCACGACCACAAATCCGTGCGACGGCCCGGGCGGAAGGCCGAATGCCTGGAAACGGATCTCCAGTTGTTTCGACTCGCCGGGTTCGAGCTGGATCCGGCCGGGTGAGACTACCGGCGCGATGCCGCCCCCGAGCGGCATCACCTCGATCGAATATTCCCCCGCTTCGTTCCCGACGTTGGCGAGTGTGAAGGTGCTGCGCGAATCGACGTCACTGCCGCTCACGCCGAAAGAAAACGACGCCGCGGTCGAAGCGGCCGTGCCGCGCAGCGCCGCGCTCAGGTCCAGCAGCCCGGCGCCGGCCTGCTGCACCGGCATTGCCTCGGCCGCGCCCGCGTTGAATACGGTCGCACCGTTCACCAACAGCGATTTGTATTGCCAGGCGGCGAGGCCCGGACGCGCCGACTTGAGCAGCGCCGCCGCCCCCGCCACCATCGGCGAGGAAAAGCTTGTGCCCGACACCACGGCATAGCGCGGTACACCGCCCCGCGCCGGCGATGCCGTGTAGATGGACGTGCCCACCGCCAACAGCTCCGGCTTCACACTGAAGTCCGAGCTTGGACCTCGGCTGGAGCTCGAGTTCAGCCTGTTGGCATCAACGAGCATCGGCAGGTTATCGAAGATCAAGGTGATGGTCAGATCGCTGTTCTCCGCGATCAACCGCTTGATCTCGAGCCCGTCGGCATGGCTCACCATCGAGGCCGGCAGGCTCGCGGCCCCCACCGACATCTCGATCGCCTCCGGCCGCTCCGCGTCGGTGTAGACCAACGCCCCGGCCGCCCCGGCATTCCGCGCAGAATTCAGTTTTTCCTCGAACGTGCAGGTCCCACGCAGGATGAGCACGATCTTGGCGTCAAACGCTCCCGCTGGCACATCGCCGCACAGCAACCCGGTCGGATCCGCCGAGGCCGCATCCACCAGGTTGGCCCGCAGCGGTGCCGCGGAGTTCGCCCCCGAACCCGGCAGCGCGGCCCAGGTGCTGAAGCCGAGGATGCTCGCCTGCCCTGTGAATACCCGGTCATTGAACGAATTCCCGACTGTAATGGCCGAGGGCGCCGTGCCGGGCGACCCGATGGTGTTCAGGTCCGGGCCGTCGTTGCCCGCTGCGACCACCACGATTACTCCGGCTTCCACCGTGCGATCCACGGCGCCGACCAGGATGTCCTCATTCGGCTGCTCCGCCGGCAGGTGGCCGAGGCTGAGATTCACCACGTCCATGCCGTCATTGACGGCGTCCTCGAGCGCGCGCAGGATGCGGTCGGTCGGCGCACTCTCCCCCGAATCGGGAAACACCTTGTAGCTGCCCAGGTACGCTTTGGGCGCGACCCCGGTGATCGTTCCATACGATCCGGAATTGGTAACGCCGGCAGCCACCATCGCCACCGCCGTGCCGTGGCCTTTCACGTCGCGCGCCGAACCCGAATCGCGCGTGTCGTAGTCCCGCGCCACGATCACCTTGTTGTTGGTGTACGTGAGGTCGGTGTCGCGATTGACCTTCGGGAAGCCGTCGGGAATCGGCAGGCTCGCATCCTGGAAAGCGGGATGGGAATTGTCGATCCCGGTGTCGATGATGCCAATCTTCATGCCCGCGCCGGCGTTCTCGATGCCGACCTGCGCCCAGGCGTCGGTGGCATGGACCAGCGGCGCCGCGCGGTCGAGCACCAGTTTGTACTGCCGCACCGGATGGATGCGAGCCACCCCGGGCAGGCCCGCAATGCGGCGCAACCGGTCGGGACGGGTGCGCACGATAATTGCATTCGCGACCGTATCGACGGCGTCCAGCACCTCGGCCTGCTCGGACTCGAGCAGCGGACGCAGTCGACGCTGCCGCTCGCGCACCGCCGCTCGCCGAGCTTGGTTTACCGCCCGCCGCGGCCGCAGCTTTTGTGCTTTCTCCGCCGCCGGCTCTCCGGAGAGCTCAATGATGTAGCGCTCCGGTTCGACCTGCCCCGCCGCCACACCGGCCGTGCATAGAACCGCGACCAGCCACCACTGCAACTGCCTCATTCCTTGCGTGCTTCCTTTTGAGCCGGCGCGGCCGCAGCACACACGAATCCCCCTGCGGCGTCCGGCGTTTCCTCTATTTTATCGGCAACATGGCGGCTTTCGATGCTACGCCATTCACCGTAATCACTACCGGCTGGATCCCCACCGGAGTGTCGACGTCCACAATCGCATTGATCTGGTACAAACCCACATTCCCCGGCGCCAGTCCCGCAAACGACACTCGCGCCTCACGCCCGGCAATGGTGACAGTGGGTTGAACCCGCGCTTGCGACAAAGGTTCCGCCGGCGTCAACTCGCCGCTCGCCGGCTGGTTCTCGACCGGCCCGAGTCCGTTGCAAAAGATCTGCACCACCCTGCCGCGCGCTACTGCATTCTCCGCGGTGATCAGTCTGTAGTTCTCATCGAGCGCCGCCGCGAGCCGCCGCCCCGAGACGTCGGTGAACTCGAAAGCCGCCGGCGAGTAGTCGAGCAGCGGCACCGTGTATACGGCGCTCGACGAGTCATCGATGCTGACCTTCAGCAGCACGCTGCTCTGCCCCTGGAATTCCCAGGGGATCTGCACGTTGATCTGGTCCTCACTGACGAAGTGGAGGCGGCCGGGAACGCTCAGCCGTTTCGAAGGCAGATCGAAGCTCACGCTCACGCCGGCGAGCGACAGCGGCAGGTAAGGCGTGCGCACCGCCAGCAGCGCCTCGCTCAGCGCACGTCCGTAAATCGACGCGTACGAGCCCGGAGCCAGTCCTTCTCCCACCTGCCCGCTCGCCGCATTCACCACGCCGTTGGTCTTGATCGACGGCTTCTGCCGCACCCGCCCGACGAACTCGACCGTCAGCCCGCCCGCTTCCGCCAGAAACTCGCTGTCGCCGAGCTGCTCGCCCGCGAACCCCTTCGCCTCGCCGATCCCGAGCTGATCTGTCGCCGGCGTTGCCGTGTCGATCACCCCGTCACCCACCGTCGCGCGGAAGCGGATCGGCACGTCAGCTACCGGCACGCCGTAGCGGTCCAGCACCTTGAAAGTCATCGTGAGCGCGCCGTTCTGGTCCCGGACGTAGTCGAACCCGCGCAGCGGCAGGATGCTGAACGGAGCCCCGTCGCCAACCAGGTAGAGAAACGGTATGCGCAAGGGCACCGCGCCGCCCTCGACGCGCACCACGCCCTCGTATGACCCGGGCTGCGGGCGCGTGCCCTCGAGGCGCGCCGTGATCTGGGTCGACTGGCCCGGCGCGAGCGTTACGCTCTCATTACTCAGCACGACGCGGGCATTGCGGTCCGGATCCCGCGCCGCTACCGTGAGCCGCAGCGTGAGGCTTCCCGAGCCGTGGTTCCGCAGCGCCAGCAAGCGCGCGGGCAGCGTGTCCCGGACCACTCCGAACGACAGCGTCGCCGGTTCAACCGTCACGTTGCTGCGAACCGCCCGCGCCGCGTCCACCTTCCCTGCGCCCACAGCGGTCACACGCGCCTTGAACGGCCGTCCGTCTGCGTCGAAATCGTAGACTTCGTCATTCGCCGTATTCACCACCGCCGACTTCATCTGCGCCGCGTTGAACCCTGGATTCCGCCGCTTCGCCAGCGCCGCGATCCCCGCCACCGCCGGCGCGGCGAAACTCGTCCCCTGGGCGACCGCGTAGCCGGCGCGGTCGTACAGCTCCCCATTCGGGTCGTAGCGTTGCGTCGCCAGGTACAGATCGGTCCCGACCGCCACTACTTCCGGCTTGATCGCCGACTCGCCGATCGAGGGCCCC
>JACOTZ010000426.1 GCA_016178155.1 Acidobacteriota bacterium | reverse complement strand
GGAGGCGGCGAGCGCAGACGCCGCGCCCGTTCGAACAAAAGAACGCCGGGTGGTTCTCGACATGGACGGTACCTCGCGGTCATTCTGACTGAGTTTGCGCCGGAGAGCAAGCCCCCGCGTGACAGAGGTGAACGCGCGTTGTCGTCGCGGAGGCAATGGAGCGCCGTGATGCTTGACGCGCCGGGAGGTTCGTGCGATCAGGGAAGTATGGCCGAAGAGCGCGAGTACTCCGAGGAGGGCATTGATCTCTCGCTGATTCGGTGGATGTTGTCTTTGAGTCCCGCTGAGCGGCTGCAGGCCCTCGAGCAGCATGTGCAGGCCGTTTTGGAGATCCGTGCCAGAAACGAGAAGATCCTTCCTCGAAATATTGAGAACCCTGGCGTCACACGAGGTTGATTTCACTGTGGTCGGCGGAGTTGCAGCAACGCTGGCCGGCTCGCCCGGCGTGACCTTGGATCTTGACGTAGTTCCGTCGCGGACGGCCGGCAACGTGCAGAGGCTGCTGGCGGCGCTCGCGGAGCTCGATGCGGTGTACCGCGCGCAGCCCGAGCGCCGGCTGCGGCCGGACCCGAGCCACCTCGAGGGAGCAGGGCATCAACTGCTGATCACCCGCTTCGGTCCACTCGACGTGCTTGGGAGCATTGGTCATGGCCACACTTATGAAGATCTGTTGCCCGAAACCGAATGGATGGAAATCGGAGATGGCGTCGCGGTCCGAGTCTTGAAGCTGAAACGGTTGATCGAAGTGAAGGAGGAAACGGCGGGCGAAAAGGATCGCGCGGCTTTGCTCCTGCTGCGACGTCTGTGGGAGGAGTCTCAGCGGGAGTGACCCGCCGGCAGGTTATTTATGGGAGGCTCGATCGAGAGGCGTACATGATTTTCCCTATCGGCGATGACAACACCGGGAGGACGCTCACGCCTTACGTGACGTGGCTGCTGATCGGTCTGAATGTGCTCGTGTTCTTCTTTTTCCAGGGGATGGGCACGAATGCAGAATTTACCTATGCGCTGGCGACCGTGCCGGCGGAGATCCTTCGCGGTGAGGACCTGGTTACCTCAGACCGCATCGTGCGTGACCCGCTATCGGGCAATCCGCTCCGTGTTCCCGGCCTGCAGCCAACGCCGGTGCCCGTGTACCTGACTTTGCTAACGGCCATCTTCATGCATGGCAGCCTGCTCCACTTGTTCGGCAACATGCTCTATCTCTGGATCTTCGGCGACAACGTGGAGAACCGGATGGGACATGGGCGCTACCTGGTCTTCTATCTCCTGGGCGGGCTGCTGGCGTCGCTCGCGCACGTAGTCGCGACCGCGGCATTCGGCGGCAATCCAATGATCCCGTCGCTGGGAGCGTCCGGTGCAATCTCGGCGGTTCTCGGCGGCTACATCGTGCTGTTTCCGCACCAGCGGGTACGTGTCATCGTGCTGCGGATGCTGACGAGTATGCCGGCGTACATGGCGATCGGCCTCTGGTTCCTGTTCCAGCTGATCAGCGGGATCGGGATGCTTGGCGCGGGCGCGCAGGAGGGCGGAGTGGCCTACGCTGCGCACATCGGCGGGTTCGTCGCGGGCCTGGTGCTGGTGAAGGTGTTCGTCGCAGGCCGGCTGGGCCCCACAACAGGCGTCGCGTGAGGGCGGTAGCGATCGGTGACCATCCCGGCGGACACAATTCTCAGGCGGACGCGCCCCGGCGCAGACCGAGAGGCGTGTTCCACCGGGGCGCTAGGACCATGGCAGCGCCGCGAGCCGAGCCGCGATGCATAGCGAGACGAACCGACCGCCGCAGCGGGTGTAGGGGGTCGATTCGCGGAAAATGCGAGTACGGCATGCGGCCGGAGATGAGGAACGGGCGAGGCGGCGGCTGGAGTGCAACCTGAGCACGCGAGCGCATCGTGGCCGCGGGTATTAAAACTCGATCGACGCCAGTACTTCCGAGGGCTTCTTGTCGAAGGCGCGGCAGATGGCGAGGAAGCTGTCCAGGCTCGGCAGATTGGTGCCGCGCTCGATGGAGCTGATCTGGGAGACGCTCAGCCTGGTGGCGGCGGCGACGTCTTTGAGCGACCAGTCCCGTTCGGCGCGCAGCATCTTAATGCGGTGGCCGAGGCGCTCGCGCAGCCGGTCGTGGAGGGCGCGGCCGAGGCCGAAGGTCTCCATGGCGTTCTTGAGGACCTGCCGGAGCTGGGCGAGCGAGAACGGCTTGGTGATGTAGTCAAAGACGCGCAGTTTGAAGGTGGCGCGCATGTTCTCGAGCGAAGGGTAGCCGGTGACGGCGATGACACACAGGTTGGGCCAGCGCGCTTGCAGGCGCTCGAGCACTTCTTCGCCCTTGAACTCACCCATCTTGAGATCCAGCAACACGATGTCGGGTACCTGGCGGGTGGCGTCGTGGAACAGGTCGTCGGGATGGGCGTAGGTGCTGACCGAGTAGATGCCTTCGTCTTTCAGCAGGTCCTCGATGTAGTTGCGGAAATCCGGGTCGTCGTCGAGGACTGAGACGTGCACGCGCGCCGCGGCCGGGGCGGTTGCTTCAGGCGAGCTCATCCCGCTTCCCTCAGCGTAACTTCCAGCCGGGCGCCGCCCCCCGGCCGATTGGCGGCGGCGATGAAGCCGCCGTGCTGCTGCACGATTCCCTCGGCCACAGTCAAGCCGAGGCCGGTGCCGTTGGCGTCCAGGCGGCTCGATACAAAGGCGTCGAAAATGCCGGGCAGCACGTCGGGCGGGATTCCGGGACCGTCGTCTTCAATCGCGACCGCGAGCCAGCGCCGCCCATCACGGACGAAGTGGCGCGCTCCGGCGCGGATGTTGCCTTTGCCTTCGAGCGCGTGCACCGCGTTACGCAGCAAGTTGACGAATACCTGCACCAGCCGGTCGGCGTCGCCCAGGACCGCATCCCCGGCGCCGAGCTCGTTGGAGAAGCGCACTTGCGACGACTTCTCGGAGTAGGCAACGAGCCCCCAAGCCTCGTCGAGCAGTGGCCGCAGCGCCACCGTTGACATCTCGCGCTGCCGCACGCGCGCAAAGTCGAGGAGTCCCTCGCTGATTTTCTTCAGCCGCTGGGTGACGCGCTGCATGCGCTGCAGGCGCTCGCGCGCCGGCCGATCGCCGACGGTTTCGAGCAGCTTCTCAATCGAACCGTGGAGCACGGCGAGCGGCGTGTTCATTTCGTGCGCCACGCTCGCCGAGATCATGCCCAGGCTGGCGAGGCGGTCCTGCGCTTCGAGATTGCGCTTGGCGGCCTCGAGCATTTCGTTCTTCCGCTCCAGGTCGGCCGCGGTTTCCTTGAGCTGATGAAGGGCGCGGGCGAGATCATCCTCCTGCCGGCGCAATTGGGCAACCGTGGCGTTGCGCGAGCGCATGATCTGGCCGATTTCATCGCCTGTGATCGACTGCTCGGAGATCAACTCGCGCCCCCGGTCTCCCAGGCGGGTCGCCCGATCCGCGTCAAGCATCAGGGTGAGCGGCTTATATACGTACGACGGCATGATCAGCAGCTCGAGCAGGAGCACGGCAAACAGATACACGGCGCCCAGCACGACAAAGAGCGTGATCTTCGCGCGGTCGACTACTTCGTCATAGAGCACGCTTGGAAGCGTGATCCGGCGGTACAGACCGCTGGCGGCGTCCTTGCGGTAAAGGTAATCGGAGCGTTGCGTGTTTTGCCAGACTTCGCCCGGATGTGCGTCCAGCCATGCCCTGATCTCCGAGGGGATCTCCAGAGCCGCCGCATCGCCCTCGCGCACGTCGTAGCTCGCCATGCGCGGCAGCCGCAGCAGCGGACGGTCCTCGGAAAAAAACTGCGTCACCAGGCTGATCTCGATCAGTTTCGCGCGGGCGACGCGCTGCTCAAACAGCGGGATGACGGAGAAGTACACCGCGCAAGTGAGCACCAGGAAGAACAGGTTATGCAGGACAATCAGCTTCGGCCGGACCTTCAGATCGCCGAATCCCTTCCCGATCCGGCGCAGCAGTGAGGGCCTAACCGCGTCGGCGGGCGCCGGAGTTGCCGGCGCCGACGGTACAGGCTCCGCCCCGGGTGCTCCGGCGGCCGGGGCGGCGAGATTCTGCCCTGATTGCAACTCTTTACTGCTAAACAAGAATCGTTGTACCCCTTGCGGAAGTTCTCCAGTTATGGTAGAAAAAATATTTACTCTGCCGTAACTCAAAACCGGCGAGGGGGCCGGTTCCGTCCCGGATCACGAATGGCGCTTGTTTTTCCTAAGTCTATTGACAAGTATGTCAGGATCGCCGGCGGTGTGCTAGGCCTGCTTGTGGCGGGCGGGGCCGGCGCGTTCACGTACTTCTCCCATCCCAGAGTTTCCGATACCGGCTACACGCCGGTGCAGCCCGTGCCCTACAGCCACAAGCTCCATGCGGGGCAGCTCGGCATGGATTGCTACTACTGCCACTACACGGCTCCGCAGTCGCCATACGCGGCGGTACCGGCAACCGAAGTGTGTATGAATTGTCACACTCGGGTCAAGCCGCAGAGCCCGAGGCTGGCGAAGGTTCGCGACAGTTACGCCAGCGGAGATCCGATTCCCTGGGTGCGGGTCCACCGGCTGCCCGATTTCGTTTACTTCAACCACCAGGCGCACCTGGCGGCGGGTGTGAGCTGCGTGAGCTGCCACGGGCGCGTGGACCAGATGATCGAGGTCAAGCAGGTTCAGCCGCTCAGCATGGCGTGGTGCCTGGACTGTCATCGCCACCCGGAGGCGCGGGTGCGGCCGGCCGAACTGGTTACCAAACTCGATTGGCAGCCGACCCGGGACCCGGTCGAGATCGGGCGTGAGATTATCGCCGCCAAAAAGCTCAATCCTCCGGAGTACTGCTCGGGGTGCCACCGCTGACATGCAAGACAACTTTTCCGATAAGCAAGCGGCGACGAGCGGGGCGGCCGGGCTGGTGCAGATCGGCGGCACGCCATCGCAGGCGACGGGGAAAACGTATTGGCGCAGCCTGAACGAGCTGACCAACCGGCCGGAGTTCCGTGACTGGGTGGAACGTGAGTTTCCGTCGACTGCCGCGCAGATGCTCGACGGGGCATCGCGCCGCAACGTATTGAAGCTGATGGCGGCGTCGTTCGGCCTGGCGGGGCTCACGGCCTGCCGCCGGCCGGTGGAGAACATCCTTCCTTACAGCAGGCAGAGCGAAGGTTTTGTTCACGGCAAGCCGCTTTATTACGCGACCGCGATGGCACACGGCGGCGCGGCCACGGGCCTGCTCGTGGAAGTGAACGAGGGCCGTCCGACCAAGGTCGAGGGCCTGCCTGAGCATCCCTACAGCCTGGGCGCGGCAAACGTTTTCCACCAGGGCTCGCTGCTGAGCCTCTATGACCCGGACCGGCTGCGCGGCGTCCGTCGCGAGGGCCGCAACGCCAGGTGGGAAGAGTTCGCTTCCTTTGTCAGCCAGGAATTTCATCAACCGCGTCTTGGATCAGGAGACCGGCTGCGCATCCTGAGCGAGCGCGTGATTTCCCCTTCCCTCCACGCAGTCAGAGATCACGCGCTCGCGGCTTTTCCCAACGCGAAATGGATTGAATACGATGCGGTCGAGACGCTTGAGAACTGCTCGGCCGCGCAAGCCGTGTTCGGGCCCGGCGTCGTGCCCCGGTTCCACTACGACAAGGCTGACGTGATCG
The DNA here is from genome assembly GCA_016178155.1 of Acidobacteriota bacterium. Taxonomy (GTDB): domain Bacteria; phylum Acidobacteriota; class Terriglobia; order Bryobacterales; family Bryobacteraceae; genus JACOTZ01. Next base: position 19,622 of record JACOTZ010000426.1, on the reverse strand, counting down.
TCTCACTCGACGCTGATTTCCTCGGCCTGGACTCGCCGACGGTTCTCTCGAGCAAGCAGTTCGCGCGCCGCCGGCGGGTGAGCTCCGAGAAGGACGGCATGAACCGGCTGTACGTGGTGGAGAGCCAGTTATCGACCACCGGCGCCGCGGCGGACCACCGGCTGCGGATGCGCAGCTCAGAGGTGGTGGAGCTCGCACGCGCTTTGGCCGCCGCCGTCGCCGGCCTCTCGGCATCGGGCCCACACGCGAAGGTTGCCGCGGTAATCGCAAAAGACCTGAACGCGCATCGCGGCAGATCCCTGGTGGTCGCGGGACCGCGGCAGCCGGCGGAAGTGCACGCTCTGGCGTACGCCGTTAACCAAGCTCTCGGCAACATCGGACAGACTGTGACGTTCGTTCAGGGGCCGGCCGGCGGCAACGCCCGCCCCCAGCTCGAGGCCTTGCGGGCGCTCGCCGGCGAGATGTCCCGCGGCGAAGTCGAACGCCTGGTGATCCTCGGCGGAAATCCGGTATACACCGCGCCCGCTGATCTTGAGTTTGCAGCGAACCTGAAGAAAGTCCGCAACTCGATCTACCTCGGGCAGGAGTACGACGAGACCGCCGCGGTATCGAAGTGGGCCGTCCCGGAGGCGCATTATCTCGAATCCTGGGGCGATGCCACTGCGCCCGATGGTACGGTGTCGCTGCAGCAGCCGGCGATTCAGCCGCTGCACGGCGGCAAGACGCAAGCCGAGCTGATCGCGCTCATCGCCAATTACAAAGACCAGCGCGGCCACGACATCTTGCGTAACTACTGGACCGCGAAACTGGGCGGCGAGAAAGCCTGGCTCCAGGCTCTGCACGACGGCATGGTGCCGAACACCGCGTACCCGGCGGCCACAGTCAGCGTCGATACCAAACGGTTCGTTTCCGGGACCCCATCAACCACCGGAGTCGAGGTAGTGTTCGTGCCCAGCGCCAAGACCTGGGACGGCCGCTATGCCAACAATGGCTGGCTCCAGGAGCTGCCCGAGCCGATCACCAAGCTGACCTGGGACAACGCCGCGCTGCTGAGCCCGGCGACCGCCAGGCAGCTCGGTGCGGCGCAGGGCGACCTGATCTCGATCGAGCGCGACGGCCGGAGCCTGAACGCGCCCGTGCTGGTGCAGCCCGGGCAGGCCGATAACTCGATCACCATCGCGCTCGGCTACGGCCGGGCGCAGGTAGGCCGGGTGGGAAAGGGCGCGGGCGTCAACGCGTACAAGATCCGCACAACCGATGCCTGGCACTGCGGGACCGGTTTCACAGTCCGCAAGACCGGTGGCAGTTACGAGCTGGTGCAGACGCAGGAGCACCAGTCGATGGAAGGCCGTCCGCTGGTTCGCGAAGCAACGCTCGAGGAATACCGGCGCGAGCCGAACTTCGCGCGCGAAGCCGTGGAGGCGCCGCCGCTCGTCTCGCTTTACGGCGATCACGACTACTCGCGCGGCAACCAATGGGGCATGGCGATCGATCTGAGCGCGTGCACCGGCTGCAGCGCGTGCATCGTCGCCTGCCAGGCGGAGAACAACATCCCGATCGTCGGCAAGGACCAGGTGTCGCGCGGCCGGGAAATGCTGTGGCTGCGGGTGGACCGCTATTACTCGGGCAGTGAAGAAGATCCGCAAGCGGTTTCGCAGCCGGTGCCGTGCATGCAATGCGAAAACGCTCCCTGCGAGAACGTCTGCCCGGTGGCGGCCACCGCGCACAGCCCGGAGGGCCTGAACGACATGGCGTACAACCGCTGCGTTGGCACACGTTACTGCTCGAACAACTGCCCGTTCAAGGTCCGCCGTTTCAACTTCTTCAACTGGCACTACGGCACGGCAGAGGTGCAGAAGATGGCGTTCAATCCCGACGTGACCGTGCGCATGCGGGGCGTCATGGAGAAGTGCACCTACTGCGTGCAGCGCATCCAGGAGAAGAAGATCGAGGCCAAGGCGCAGGGCCGCCGCGATCTCAAGGACGGCGAGATCCAAACGGCGTGCCAGCAGACGTGCCCGTCGGAGGCGATCCTCTTCGGCAACATTAACGACCCCAACAGCCGGGTGGCCAGGGTGAAGAAACAGAACCGGAACTACGCGATGCTCGAGGAGTTGAACATCAGGCCAAGGACCACGTATCTGGCGAAGCTGCGCAATCCGAATCCGGAGCTGGAGGCGCAGCATGGCTGATCTGGCGATCCGCAACGACCCCCAGGTGCGGCCGCAGCTCGTGCAGGGCGGACTTTCGCTGCACGATGTGACGGAGAAGGTCAGCAGCATTACCGAAGCCAGGACTCCGCGGCAGTGGTATATCGCGCTGGCGATCACCGGGCTGGGGACCGCGATGCTGCTCGGCTGTCTCGGATGGCTGGTCTGGAATGGGATCGGCATCTGGGGCAACAACCAGCCGGTCGGCTGGGCCTGGGACATCACGAATTTCGTTTTCTGGATCGGCATCGGTCATGCCGGCACGCTGATCTCGGCGATCCTGTTCCTGCTGCGGCAGAAGTGGCGGACCTCGATCAACCGCTTCGCCGAGGCGATGACTCTTTTTGCGGTGCTGTGCGCGGGGATTTATCCGCTGTTCCACACGGGGCGGCCCTGGCGCGCGGCGTACTGGCTGCTGCCGGTGCCCAACACCGCGCTCTCGGTCTGGCCCAATTTCCGCAGCCCGCTCATCTGGGACGTGTTTGCGGTCAGCACCTATCTGACGGTATCCCTCCTGTTCTGGTACGTCGGTCTGGTACCGGACCTCGCGACGCTCCGCGACCGCGCCAAGTCGATCTTTCGTGCACGTGTCTTCGGCATCCTCTGCCTCGGCTGGCGCGGTTCGGCGCGTCATTGGAACCACTACGAGAAGGCCTACATGATCCTGGCCGGCCTCTCCACACCGCTGGTGCTCTCGGTGCACTCGGTGGTGAGCTTCGATTTCGCCACCTCCATCCTGCCGGGCTGGCACACGACGATCTTCCCGCCTTATTTCGTCGCCGGCGCGATTTTCTCGGGCTTCGCCATGGTGGTCACGCTCATGGTGGTCGCGCGCTGGATCTGGGGCCTCGAGAACCTGGTCACGATGAAACACTTCGAGAACATGAACAAGGTCATGCTGGCGACCGGCACCATCGTCGGCTACGCCTACGCGACCGAGTTCTTCATCGCCTGGTACAGCGGCAACCCGTACGAGCGGTTCACCTTCATGAACCGCGCCTTCGGACCCTATGCCTGGGCCTACTGGACGATGGTGAGCTGCAACGTGCTGTCGCCGCAACTCTTCTGGTTCAAGAAGATCCGCACCAGCATCCCCGCGATGTTCGTAATCTCGATCGTCATCAACATCGGCATGTGGTTCGAACGCTTCGTCATCATCGTGACGTCGCTGCACCGTGATTATCTGCCGTCGAGCTGGGGCTACTTCCGGCCGACGATCTTCGACATCCTGACGTTTGCGGGAACCTTCTTCCTGTTTCTGTTCCTGTTCGTGCTGTTCACGCGCTTTCTGCCGATGATCGCCGTTGCCGAGGTTAAAGGCATGATGGCGCACGAACACATGCACGACGAAGTGCACGCGGGCGCCGGCGCCGCACGCGTTCAGGAGGCGCATTGATGCACACCAATACTCCTGAGCTGAGAGACAAGAACATCTGGGGGATGGTGGCCGAATTCGAGCGCCCGCGGGACCTGGTGGAGGCCGGGCGCAGAGTCCACCACGAGCACGGATACAAGAAGCTGGATGCGCTGTCGCCCTTTCCGATTCACGGCATCGACGCCGCCATCGGCGTGCCGCGCTCGATGCTCGGCTACGTCGTGTTTGCGATGGGTATCCTCGGCTGCGCCGGTGCGGCGCTGATGATCTGGTTTATGAACGGCGCCGACTATCCGCTGGTGATCGGCGGAAAACCGCTGTTCGCTTTCGAGCCGTCGATTCCGGTCATGTTCGAGGTGACGGTGCTGTTCGCCGCCCTGACGGCGTTCGCCGGCATGTTCGCGCTGAACGGCTTGCCGCGGCTCTATCATCCGGCGTTCAACTACAGCCGCTTCGGCGCGGCCACCGACGACCGTTATCTGCTGGTGGTGGAAGCGGCCGACCCAAAATTCGATATCGATGAGACGCGCCGGCTGCTCGAAAGCCTGGGCGCGCGCCACGTCGAGGTGATCGAAGGGTGAGGATTCGCAGCATCTTGCGGGCGGGCGCCCTCGCCGCGGCGGCGGCCATACTGGCGGGATGCGCGGGCCAGACCACGCGCAACACACCGATCGAAGTTTTTCCCGACATGGACCGGCAGCCCAAGTACCGGCCGCAGCGGCCGAGCGAATTTTTCGCCGACGGCCGCGCGAGCCGGGCGCCAGTGGCGGGCACTGTCGCCCGCGGGCAGTTAAAGCTCGACGACGCTTTTTACACCGGCGTGGCCGGAAACCAATACGTGGGCCGCAATCCTTTGCCAATCAATAGTGAACTGCTGAAGCTCGGGCAGACCCGTTTCAACACGTTTTGCTCGCCCTGTCACGACCGTACGGGACAGGGCAAGGGCATCGTGGGGCAACGGGCGATGTGGCTGCCGACGAATCTGCAGGAAGATCGCGTCCGCCAGATGAACGACGGCGAGATCTTCACCATCATCACGGAGGGCCGGCGGTCGATGCCCTCCTACCGTTTCCAGATCGCCGGGCGGGACCGGTGGGCGATTATCGCGTACGTGCGGGCGCTGCAACGGACCACGGGCAGCCTGGATGACGTGCCGCGGGAGCTGCGGGCCGGCGTGAGATAGCAAATGGTGAAGCAACTCAGACAAGAGTCGATTGCGGAGCTTTGGAAGATCGACGGCGAGCTCTGGACGCGGGGGCGTAATGCGATCGCCTTCGTAGCACTGATTTCCTGGGTGGCGGCGCTCACCGGATGGGTGCTCGATCCGCAGCGCTTCTTGCAGTCGTATCTGGTCGGATTTCTGGTAGCGCTGGCAGTGCCGCTGGGCGCGCTGTTCTTCCTCATGGTGGGGTTCCTGACCGGCTCGGCCTGGAGCGTTCCCATGCGCCGGGTGGCCGAGAACATCCTGTACACGATCCCGGCAGGGGCGCTGCTCTTCCTTCCCATCGCACTCGGCGTCCACGAGCTCTATGAATGGTCGCACGCCGAAGCGCTCGCCAATGATCTCCTGCTCCGCGGCAAGAGCGGCTATCTGAATCCGCAGTGGTTCGTGATCCGGGCGGCGATTTATTTCGCGGTCTGGTCGCTTTGGGCCAACCGCCTGTACACCGCCTCGACCCGGCAGGACCGCACCGGCTCGCTCGAGCAGATGCACCAGGCGTCACGCTGGAGCGCTCCCGGGCTGCCCCTCACATTCGTCACGGTCAGCCTCGCCTCGTTCGACTGGATCATGTCGCTCGATCCGCACTGGTACTCGACGATTTTCGGGCTTTACTTCTTCTCGGGCGCCGCCTTGACCTTCATCGCGGTCTGGACGCTGGCCTGCCTGTGGCTGCGCGATCACGGGGTGCTGCGCGAGGCGATCACCGTCGAGCACTATCACGACTTCGGCAAGTGGATGTTCGCGCTCACCGTGTTCTGGGCCTACCTGGGCTTCTCGCAGTACATGCTGATCTGGTACGGCAACCTGCCGGAGGAGACGACGTGGTTTCACCAGCGACTCGAAGGCTCCTGGAAATGGTGGAGCGCACTCCTGCTGGTGGGCCACTTTATTGTGCCCTTCCTGGTCCTGATCTCGCGGCCGGCCAAGCGCAAGCTGAGGCTGCTGCGGACCATGGCGCTGTGGTTCGTGGCGATGGAGTTCGTGGATATCTACTGGCTGGTGATGCCGGGCTTTCAAAAGCAGGGCGTTGCCCTGCACTGGCTGGATGCCGCCGCCGTGCTGGCATGCGGCAGCGCGCTGGCGCTCGTGTTCTGGGCCCGCATGAAGCGTCATCCGCTGATCCCGATCGGCGACCCGCGCCTGGAGCAGGGACTGGAGTTTCATAACATCTGAGGACGTTTCGATGGCTGACCACGGCGAACATCGCGAAGTTTTCCATGAGGGTGATCACCCGCACGAGTACGAGCATCGGGACGCGAACGCGAAGCTGCTGCTCCTGGCGGGCGCCGCCGGTGTCGTCTTGCTGCTGCTTTCGGTCGCGGCGGTGCAACTCTACTACGACTGGTACAAGGAAGGCGAAATCTACCAGAAGGTCCTGGCGCCGCCCGGGGAGCAGTTGCGCGATCTGCGCGCGCGCGAGGATGCCGAGCTCGGCTCGTTCCGTTACCTCGACCGGCAGAAGGGCATGGTGCGCATCCCGATCGAGCGCGCGATGGAGCTGTATGCAGAGGAAGCGGCGGAAGGCAAATTTCGCTACCCGACCAACCCCATGCCCGTGAAGACGCCGGAGCAACTGGCGGCCGGCGCGCCGGCTCCGCGGGCGGAGGCGCCGAAGCCGCGGTAATCCCATGACCCTGACCACCGCAAGCGCCACTGCCCGGACTCAGACCCAGGCTAACCACAAGGGCAAGACGACGATGTGGGCCGGCCCGGCGGTCGTGCGCGGCGCCGTTCTGTTGCTATTTGCGGCCGGCTGCACGTTCGCGCAGGACGCGGTGCCCGCGCCGCTCCAGGGCGTCGGCATCGACGAGAAGCTCGGCCAGAAGATCGATCTCGACCTCCAGTTCACGGCCGAGAACGGCTACCAGGTCCCGCTGCGCAGCTTCTTCAAGGGCAAGCCGGTGATCTTGAACCTCGTCTATTACACCTGCCCGATGCTGTGCAACCTGATCCTGAACGGGCAGGTGGACGGCTTGCGCGAGCTGGCGTGGACGCCGGGCAACGAGTTTGAGATCGTGACCATCAGCATCGACCCGGCCGATAACTTCGCGCTGGCGCAAAAGAAAAAAGGCTTTTACCTGGAGGCATACGGCAAGCCCACGGCCGGCTGGCACTTCCTCACCGATTATCAGGAGAACGTCAAGAAGCTGGCGGACCAGGTGGGCTTCCGGTACCGCTGGGACGAGACGCAGGAGCAGTTCGCGCACGTCGCCGCGATCATGGTGCTGTCGCCCGACGGCATGGTTTCGCGCTATCTGTACGGCATCAAGTACCGCGCTCGCGACCTGCGGCTGGGGCTCGCCGAAGCCTCCGAAGGCAAGCTCGGCGTAACCGAGAGGCTGCTGCTGTTCTGCTTCCACTACGACCCGCAATCCCGCTCCTACGTGCCCTTCGCCGAAAATTTCATGCGAGCCGGTGGAGTGCTGGTGCTGCTGGTGTTTGGATCGATTCTGTTCCGATTGTGGCGGCGCGAGCGCCGGATCAGCCGCGCGGCTTCCCCGCCCGAGAACGTGGTGCCCGCAAAATGAACTGGTTTCGACAACTGATTTTGCCCATCGAGGGTTCCACCCTCGCCCGCGACGTCGACAACGCATATCTCTTCGTGACCCTCGTGAGCCTCTTCTTTTTCGTACTGGTCGCGGGCCTGGCGGCGCTGTTCGTATGGCGGTACCGGCGCCGCGGCCCGAACGAGATCACGCCGCATATCACGCACAACCTGGGACTCGAAGTCACCTGGACCACGATTCCGCTGGTGCTCGTGATGGGCCTGTTCTTCTGGGGATTCTACGGCTTCATGCGCGCCCAGATCGCGCCCGGCGAGGCCATGGAGGTCCAGGTGACCGCGAAGAAATGGCAATGGCAGTTCGAGTATCCCGACGGCATGCGCACGCTGAACGAACTGCACGTCCCCCTGGGTAAGCCGGTGCGCCTGGTGATGACCGCTGAAGACGTACTGCACAGCTTCTACGTCCCGAGCTTCCGCGTTAAGCACGATGTGATTCCGAACCGTTATACCGAGGTCTGGTTCGAGCCCACCAAAGCCGGCACTCACCAGGTGTTTTGCACGGAGTACTGCGGCAAGGGCCACTCCGACATGCTGGCCAAGATCGTGGTTGAGGACGAGCAGTCGTACCAGAAATGGCTGATCGAGGGCGACGAGAGCATGAAGAGCATGCCGCTCGCGGAGCTCGGCAAGCTGGTCTGGGAGAACCGCGGCTGCTCCACCTGCCACGCGCTTGACGGCACGCGCGGGCAAGGCCCGAGCTGGAAGGGTATCTTCGGGCAAACGCACAAGTTCGCCGACGGCGCGAGCGCGCCCGTCGACGCCAACTACATCCGCGAATCCCTGATGGAGCCTCAGAAGCACGTCGTGCAGGGTTTCGAGGGCATTATGCCGACGTACCAGGGCCTGCTGCGCCCGCGGGAGGTTCTGGGCGTCATCGAATTCATTAAAACGTTGAAGTGAGCCGGGCGAAAGACTGATATATGGCAGATGTACTGGCAGTTCCGCTGCACGCGACCCACAAACACGACGCGAGCGACAACTACCTCACCAACCCCAGAGGTCTGAAGTCGTGGCTGACGACGGTGGACCACAAACGGATCGGGATCATGTACCTGTGGGCGATCCTGGCCGCTTTCCTGATCGGCGGCGTTTTTGCGCTGCTGGTGCGGATCGAGTTGCTCACGCCCAAGACCACCATCATGAGCGCCGAAACCTACAACAAAATGTTCAGCCTGCACGGCGCGGTGATGGTCTTTCTGTTCATCATCCCGTCGATTCCGGCGGCGCTGGGCAATTTCGCGCTGCCGCTCATGCTAGGGGCAAAAGACGTCGCCTTTCCCCGGCTCAATCTGCTCAGCTACTACATTTACGTGGTGGGCGCCATCCTCGGCATCACGGCCATGGTGGGCGGCGGCATCGACACCGGCTGGACGTTTTACACGCCGTATAGCTCGACCACGGGCGGCGCCGTGAGCCTGATGACGTTCGCGGCCTTCGTACTCGGATTTTCCTCCATCTTCACCGGCATCAATTTCATCGCCACCATTCACAAGCTGCGCGCGCCGGGGATGACCTGGTACCAAATGCCGCTCTTCTGCTGGAGCATGTATGCAACCGCCGTGATCCAGGTGCTGGCCACGCCCGTGCTCGGGATCACGCTGCTGCTCCTGATCATGGAGCGCACTTTTCACATCGGCATCTTCGATCCCAAGCTGGGCGGCGACCCGGTGCTCTTTCAGCATTTCTTCTGGTTCTACTCGCACCCGGCGGTGTACATCATGATCGTTCCCGGAATGGCGATCATCAGCGAGCTGATCCCCACGTTCTCGAAGAAATCCATCTTCGGCTACAAGGCAATCGGGTTCTCGAGTATCGCCATCGCGCTGCTCGGGTTCCTGGTCTGGGGCCACCATATGTTCGTCGCCGGCCAATCGCAGCTTGCCTCGACGCTGTTTTCGTTCCTGACGTTTTTCGTCGCCATCCCGTCGGGCGTGAAGGTGTTCAACTGGCTGGCGACCATGTACCGGGGCTCGATCTCGCTCGAAACGCCGATGCTCTATGCGATCTCGTTCCTGCTGCTGTTCTCGATCGGCGGTCTGACAGGCCTGTTTCTGGGGATGATGTCCGTCGACATCCACCTGCACGATACGTACTTCGTAGTGGCGCACTTTCATTACGTGATGATGGGCGGAACCGTCATTGCATTCCTCGGAGGCCTGCACTACTGGTGGCCGAAGATGTTCGGCCGCATGTACAACGAGAACCTGGGGCGCATCGCCTGCGCGCTCATTTTCGTCGGCTTCAATGCCACTTTCCTGCCGCAGTTCGTCCTGGGCAGCCGGGGCATGCCGCGCCGCTACTACAACTACCTCGAGCAGTTCCAGCCGCTGCACCAGTTCTCGACGTTCGGATCCTGGATCCTGGGCCTGGGGCTGTTCATGGTGGCGGGCAACCTGCTGGCGTCGCTGCGCAAGCCCTACGATGCGCCGCGCAATCCCTGGGGAGGGCGCACCTTCGAGTGGGAGACGCAGTCCCCGCCGATTACGCACAATTTCGATTTCGACCCGGTACTGAAGCACGGGCCGTATGATTACCGGCCCGAGAAACTCCCGCCGCGTCCCGGCGTGCTTAGCCCGGCTCGGCCGGCCGGAGGACACTCATGAGCGAGTCAGCACTCACGGCGCCGGCTCCGCGCGCGCCCGAGCACTCCGGGCACGACTCGACGCTCCAGCATCATTTCGCCACCCACGAGCAACAGTTCGACGCGAGCAAAATCGGGATGTGGCTGTTCCTGGGCACCGAAATCCTGCTCTTCGGCGGTCTGTTCGTGGGCTACGGCCTGATGCAGGCCGCGCACTCGGAAGCCTTCGTCGCCGCGCACCACCATCTCGACAAGCGCCTCGGGTTCCTGAACACCGTGGTCCTGCTGGTCAGTTCCTGGACCATGGTGATGGCGGTGCACTCGGCCAGCAAGGACCGCAGGAAGGCCACCGTACGCTACCTGATCGCGACGCTGGCCTGCGCCGCGATCTTCCTCTGCGTGAAGTACTTCGAATACGGGCACAAGTTCCACGAGGGCCTGCTGCCGGGGATGTACTACTCGCACAAGGGCGACGCCGTTCCGAACCAGTTCATTTTTTTCAGTTTTTATTTCATGATGACGGGCCTGCACGCGCTGCACATCCTCGGCGGGATGGTCGCCATGTCCTGGGTGCTGCGCAAGGCGGTCCGCGGCGAGTTTTCGAGCACCTGGTACACGCCGGTCGACCTCGTCGGGCTGTACTGGCACCTCGTGGACCTGATCTGGATCTACCTGTTTCCGCTGCTCTACCTGATTAGCTGAGGCATCCATGAGTCACGACACCACCCACGCAGAACGCGCCCATGGCGGGCCGAAGATATACACGCTCGTTTTAGTGGCGTTGCTGATTCTCACGTTTATTACGGTCGGAGCCTCTTACGTCAAATTGGGTTCGGGCATGGCGAACGTGATTCTGGCCCTCGGGATTGCCACCGTCAAGGGGTCGCTGGTCGGACTGTTTTTCATGCACCTGCGCTACGACAAGCCGCTGAACGCGCTGGTGCTGTTGGTGAGCCTGTTCATGCTGGGCCTGTTTCTGCTGTCCTGCTACACCGATTTCGAGACGCGCGACCCGCTGGAGCCGGCACGGCTCAAGGCGCCGGTGGCGGCCCCCGCACCGGCCGCGGCGCACGGCGCCCACTGAGGCTCGCCTCGAGCGCGGCTCGCGCCGACAAGCGCGGCCCCGGCGCTTGGCATTTCTGGTCTCGGAGCCCAACTCGCGGAAGTGTTCATTCCGAGCGCGATGGTGAGCGAGCGGTTGTCGAATGGCCCGCCCCCCGGTCTACAGGCCGACTCGCCCGCTCCCCGCGTGGTATAAGTAGAGGTTCGTCCTGCCGGCGCGGGTCTGCCTGCACATGAAAAAACGCTTTTACGGCTGGTGGATCGTCTTCGCCTGCTTCCTCACCTTTGGGGTCTCCACAGGCTTTCCCTACTACAACATCGCTTTCTTCTTCGACTACTTCCGCGATGACCACTCATGGCCGATCCAGTTCGTGACGTTGGGCGCGCCGATCGCCGTGCTGCTGACGATCTGGGCGGGCCCCGCGATCGTCCCGCGATTCAGCCCGCGGCTTCTCATTGTGGTTGGCACCGGATTGACCTTCGGCGCGTTCCAGTGGTTCGCCAGGATGCAGTCGCAGTGGGAATACTACGGCGCCTGGTGCCTGTACATGCTGGGGTACTTCCTCGCCGGCCCTATACCGCACCAGATCATCATTTCCAATTGGTTCAAGGAGAAGCGCGGCCGCGCCATGGGCATTACTTATGTCGGCGTGGCCGTGATCGGTTCTTTCGGCAATAAACTGGGGCCATACCTCGCGTCCCGCATGCACTACACCGAGGCGCTGTCCATCATGGGCTTCCTGCTGCTGCTCGCGTGGCCGCTGGCGATCTTCGTTTTGAAGGACAAGCCGCAGGACGTCGGTCAGCTCCCGGATGGTAAGGAGCAACCCGTAGAGACCACGGCAGCCGTGGCTGTCGAGCCCGCCAAGAGCTTCGCGTTTCTGCTCCGGAAGCCGGCGTTCTGGTTCCTGTTGATCGGCAGCGCGGCTTCCATCGGATCAATCGCGGCGGTGAACTTCCATATGAAGTTCGTTTTTGAATCCCAGGGCTTCAAAGACCAGGCGATGCGCGACCAGATTTGGGGCACTGCCTCCTTCTGGGTGCTGTGGTCGAGCATCGCGGGCCGGCTTCTGGCGGGCTATCTAGCCGACAAGTTGCCGCGTAAATACGTGATGCTGGTCACGTATCTCGTGGTGGCGATTGCCATCCCGAGCCTCTTCCTGGTGAGGCCGGAGCAAACCGGGTTCGTCTATCTGTTCGCGCTGGTTTTCGGATTCGCGATGGGCGCTGATTACATGCTGATCCCGCTCATGGCGGCCGACCAGTTCGGTTTGGCAACCCTCGCCCGAGCCATGTCCGCAATCCTGCCGACGGACACGATCGCCCAGTTCTGGTTCCCGAACTTCATTGCCCGCCTGCGCGATTTCCTGGGTGGGGATTATCACGCGGCGATGATGGCCGTCTTTGTCACCGCGTTCCTCGGCGCCATCGCCATCGGGCTCCTGCCCAGACATAGATCCACGGATGAAGCACTTCAACTTCAAGACGCTCAGCGAGCTCGAGCGAAAAGCTGAGGAGATCGGCGCCGCACATATCCTGTTCGAACACGATCCCGAGCGCATCAAGGCCGTGTTGGCTCGGAAAGTCCCCGTGGGCGCCTTCACGGTGGGCAATTCGATCTGCATCCACCCCATGGAAGGCTGCGACGGTACGCCGGACGGCCGCCCGGACGAGTTGACGTGGCGGCGCTACGAGCGGTTCGCCCGGGGAGGCGCCAAGCTCGTCTGGTTCGAGGCCACCGCGATCTGTCCCGAAGGCCGGGCCAACCCCCGCCAGCTTTGGATTAATCAGAACAATGCCGGCGATTACGCGCGCATGCTCGACCTCATCACGCGGTCGCACTGCGAACAGTTCGGCACGAGCGACGACCTGCTGGTTCCGATCCAGCTTACCCATTCCGGCCGCTACAGCGTGCCGCGCAAGACGATCGCATCTCATTACGGACCCGTCGATCAGAAGACAAACACTCCGCCCGATTATCCGGTGATCACGGATGACGAGTTGGAACGGCTCGAAGATCAATATGTCGAAGCGGCACGGTTGGCGGCGAACGCGGGCTTTCGCGCCCTGGATATCAAGGCGACGCACGGCTACCTGATCGCCGAGCTGCTCGATTCGAAGCAGCGGGAGGGCCGCTACGGCGGCTCGATCGAGAACCGTACACGCTTCGCCCGCAACATCATGGGCAAGATCCGCGCCGCTCTTGGCAATCGGCTCATGCTCTGCATGCGGCTCGGATGTTTCGAGAGCGTGCCGTACACCAACGGCGCCGGCAACGTCGGCGTTCCCCTGCCGTACGAGGTGCCGTATAACTACGGCTTTGGAACGGATGCGGACCAGCCGCTGCAGCCGGACCTCGCGGAAGTCAAGCAGGCGGTCGCTTTGTTCCGCGAGTCAGGCATCGAGCTGTTGAACGTGTCACTGGGTTGTCCCTACTACAACCCCCATATAGGCCGGCCGTTCGAGAAACCCGACGAAGGAAACTACGAGCCGCCCGAGCATCCGCTGCTCGGCGTGGACCGGCACTTCCGTGTAGCCGGCGAGCTGCAGCGCACTTTTCCGGATTTGCCCATGGTGGGCACGGGTTATAGCTGGCTGCAGGTTTATTCGATCCACGCGGCGTCGAAGAACATCGAGACCGGCAACATCCGTTTCTTCGGCATCGGGCGTAACGCGCTGGCCTATCCGGAGTTCGCGCGCGACGCGCTCGAAAAGGGCGCGCTCGAAGAGCTGCGCGTCTGCAAGACCCTGACCTTCTGCACGTTCCTCATGCGCCAGAAGCACCACGCGCTCGGGCAGTATCCCACCGGCTGCCCGCCGTTTGACAAGAGCGTCTACGGCCCTATCATCAAAGAGGCTCGGGACGCGAAACGCGCCCCGGCGAAAGGGTAGCGAGGCTTCTCACCCGGGTGGCTGAACTCGCTCGCACCGGACTCACACGCCGGCGTTCGCGCGCACGCGGCGCTCTGGAGCACCTGCCCGCACGGTACGGCGGATTACCTGTTGGGTTGCTCGCCGCGGAACCGGGCGGGCTTCCTTCAGCCCTTCTTCAGCATGGCAATTTGTCCAGCGTGATAAAGATTGTGCTGGACGAGTCCGTGTAGTTGGAACCAGACGGTATCCGGAGTACCCGGCATCGGCCCGTGCAGGCGGTCCTCACTCAGCTCCTCGACGCCGCGCACGAGGCGTTCGCCATTCTCGCGCAGCGCCTCGAGCGTACGTCTCCAGGCGTCCTCACTGGTGTCGCAGACGGCGGGCCAGTCCTCGTCCGGCGCAAGCCTCACGAGATGGCCGTCCAGACGGCGGTGGACGGCGTCGAGCCATGCGGTGACGTGACATACGATTTCCCAAATCGAGTGCACATTGTACGTCGGCTTGGCGGCCGCGCCGCTTGCCGTCACGCCGGCCAGCAACTCGAATAACGCCGGGCCATGCCACGCCTCGCCGTGGAGGCTCCGCCGCAACTGCCCGGCGATGCGCTGGGCCTCTCCCGCCAGCGCCGGCGCGGATGCCCCGTTAGAAGTCCTCATGCGGCCATTTTACTCGCTGGGCGCCGGCGGGCAGAGCCGCGGCGAATGCCGCAGCCGGATCAGTCCCCTTCGGGAGCAGCGATGCATCGGGCCGTACGGATTGGTTTTTCGCTCACGCGGCCCAGACGGACGCTTTCTTGGCCCAGATGCTGCCGGCATAGCGTTTTCGGAAAGCTTCCGCGGTATCCTTGAGTGCCCCGCTGTCTCCCGAGCCCTTGTATTTGGAGACACCGGCCCAATAGAGCGCCTCGGCCGCCACTTCCGACTTCGGGTAACGGTCCACAAGCTCGTGGAACCGCCGCTGCGCGTCGCCGAAATCGCCGCTCGCGAAGGCGATCTTGGCGAGTCCCAGCTCGAGCTGTGGTAGGAACTCTTCAGCCGGCAGAAAGCCTTCAAAACGGTGCCGCTCAGTCCCCTGCGGGTCCGCGATGAGGATGGTTGGAGTCCATTGGGCGCCGAAGCGCTCAAATCCCGCGGGGTTCTCCTTGATGTGGATCTTGACGGGAACGAAGTTATGACCGATAAACGACGAAACACGCTCGTCGGGGTAGACCTCGGCCTCCAGCCGAGCGCATCCGCTTCACGACGGCGCAGCGCTGAAGTCGAGCAGGAGGGGTTTCCCGCCGGTGCGCGCCTGGTTCAAAGCCTCATCGACGTTGCGATTCCATGACACTGCCATGCCGTTTCTCCTCAGCCGGGCGCTACCCTCCGCGCAGGCCGCCCGTACGCTGCAGTCATACCTTCTGGATGCGATCATAGAAGGAGTTGGTACCTGCCTCCCGGTTACCGGGCGCCGGCGGATGAATGCTGAATAAACTCGTCGTTGAGAACCTGCGTCATCGTCCCGTGCGTACGGCCCTGACCGTGCTTGCGATCGGGCTTCAGGTCACGATGATTCTCACGCTGGTAGGATTGAGCCGCGGCATGGTGCAGGCGTCCGTGAACCGCACCCGCGGCATCGGTGCGGACATCATGGTGCGGCCCGCCGGCAGCGCATTGATCGGTCTCAGTTCCGCGCCGATGAGCGAGAAGTATCTTGCCGTCATCGAAAAGCTGCCGCACGTCGCCGTCGCCACCGGCACCGTGATCCACGCCGTGGGCGGCCTCGACACCATCACCGGGATCGATTATGAGAAGTTCGTCGAGATGAGCGGCGGCGTGCGCTTCCTCGAGGGCGGGCCGTTCCGGAGCGAGCGCGAGGTCATCATAGACGATTACTACTCACGCCAGAGAAACCTCCACCCCGGCGACACGACGAGTCTCAGCAATGTCGAATGGAAGGTGGCGGGCGTGATGGAGTCGGGCAAGCTGGCGCGCGTCTTCGTACCGATCCGCGTGCTGCAGGATCTGACCGCCAACACCGGCAAGCTCAGCGTCATCTACGTCAAGGCCGATGACCCGAAGAACGTCCCCGGTTTGCTCGAGGCGCTGAAGAAGAAGTTCCCGGATAACCCGATCTACTCGATGGAGGAGTTCCTATCGCAGCTCACGGTGAACAATATTCCCGGCCTGAACGCGTTCATCACCGTAATTGTCGCGCTGTCGGTGATCTTCGGTTTCCTGGTAGTTTTTCTGGCAATGTACACCGCTGTGCTGGAGCGCACGCGCGAGATCGGGATCCTCAAGGCGCTCGGAGCCACCCCCGGCTACGTGCTGAACATTCTGGTTCGTGAAACCGTCGTGTTGGCTCTCGTCGGCACCTTTGCCGGCATCCTTTTTACCTTCGGCACCCGCGCCGTCATTATGAACCGGTACCCCGCCTCGCTGACCCAGGTGATCGTGCCTGACTGGTGGCCGATCGCTCTGGCGATCGCGCTCGCCGCCGCCGTGGCCGGCACCGCCTATCCGGGGATCAAGGCCGCACGCCAGGACGCGATCGAGGCGCTCGCCTATGAGTGATCCGCTGGCCTTCTCCACCACTCTGCAAGCGAATGGCGCCGAACCGCTGATCGCCGCGCGTGCACTCAAGAAAACTTACGTGGTCGGCGATGTCGACGTACACGCGCTCCGCGGCGTCGACCTCGAGGTCGAGCGCGCGGAGTTCGTTGCGATCGTCGGACCTTCAGGCTCCGGGAAGTCGACGCTGTTCAACATATTGGGCGGGCTGACCCCGCCCACGGCCGGCGCCATCCACATCGACGGCGTCGATCTCACGCGCCTGACAGACGGCGAGCGGACCCGGCTCCGCCGCGAGAAGATCGGCTTTGTGTTTCAGCGCTACAACCTGCTGCCGACGCTGACCGCGGCCGACAACATTGCGCTCGCGCGCACCATCGCGGGCAACGTCAACCATGACGACCCGGAGTTCAATGAAATTCTGGATCTGCTCGGCATCTCGCACCGCCTCCACCACAAACCGCGCGCCATGTCCGGAGGCGAGCAGCAGCGGGTCGCCATCGCCCGCGCCATCGTGAATCATCCGGCCATTCTGCTCGCCGATGAACCGACCGGCAATCTGGACACCGAGAACTCGACGATCGTCCTTGATCTTCTGCGCGATCTCAACGGCAGGCTCGGCCAAACCATCCTCATGATCACCCACAACCCGGAGGCCGCCGCCTACGCGCATCGCATCGTGCATATGCGGGACGGCAGGGTGGCGGGCGGACCATAACCGCGGCCGCACCAGAATCGCAGCACGTCGAAGCTCAATACGGAGGTGCGACCGCGTTTGCGCGGGCGCGTTGTTCGCAGTGCGCGTGGCGACGGCGTCAGACCGCGCTCAGCCCGGGGCGGTTGAGCACTCCCGTCTTCATCATTCCGTCCTTGATGATGAAGATCCCGGGAAACTTCTTCTCCCACTGCTTGTTAGCCGCCGGGACGTACTGCCGCGAATTGGCCTCGATGGCCGCCACCGTAGGTACGTGGGCGGCGAGACCGGCTGAGTGGATCAGCGATGCGCCCGGGCACGTGAGGTCCTGCACGCACAGGAACATCTTGTATTTCTGGGCCACGGCCCCCATGAGCAGCGCCTGCGCCTGTCCCTTGCAGGCCTTGAGTGCGGTGCCGCTATAGCCCATCTCCCGCGCGAGCATGAGCATCTCCTTGCCGGTGAGCGACTCGTCGATCACGACTGGAAGGATCTTGGCAACCTGGTGCATCACGTTGCCGCGGTCGGATTTCAGATCGCGCTTCGTCGGCTGCTCGATGTACTGCACGCGCCGGAACCCCTCGGGCGTCTTCTCCCGGATGAGGCGGATGCAGTCGAGCACGTATTGCACGTTCAGCGCGCGCTCGTTGTAATCGAGCGAATAGAACCAGCGCGATACGCCGCGTTTCTTCTGCGTCTCGCTGGCCGCGCGGTCCACCGCCACCACGCGGTCCACGTCCCACTTCAGATTGTCGCCATTGAGCTTGATCTTGATGTGCGTGAGACCGTCGGAATTGATCCACTCCGGCAAGGTCTCGGGCAGCCCGTCGTTGATGCGGTGCTTGATATCCGCGGCCGTGATCGGATCGACAGCCCCTACCAGGTGGTACAGCGGCATGGTCGGCTTCGGCTGCTTGAGCACGTAGCGCTCCAGGTACTCGCCCTTGAACTCGGGCCCAATATAATGCGACAGGTCGTGGCGCATTAGGTCTGGTCCATACGTCTGGTAGGCCGAGCGGTTGTGCAGCTTGCCGAATGCGTCGTGGATCGCGGCGTCAAAGGGGCTCGCCGTGGTGAGCGTGCACAGCGTGGGAATCGGCTCTTTCAGCGCCAGCTCCTTCGTCACCTCCGCCGCCGCTTTCAGGTACTCCGGCTCGAGCACCCAGTTGATATCGACCGGGTGCCCGTATTCCTTATAGGCGCCGGTAATCCGCGCAATGCGGCCGCTCAGCACCTTCATGGCGCGCAGCGTCTCGTCGTAGCCCATGGTGCGCGAGGGGAACGCCCAGACGTTGCCGAGCGGCATCGACCCGAATCCCTTCGCAATCTTGCCTCCGCGCGCGCGCAGGGTGACATGGACGTTCAGCAGCGTCACCCGGTCCACCACCGTGCCGCCAAACTTGATGGGAGTGCGATACAGGTAATCTTCGAAGCCGGGCGTGATCTCGACTACCTGAACCTCGGACGATCGTGCCGCCGCGGATGCCAGCGCGGGTGCGCCGGCCACGGCGCCTAGAAAGTGCCTGCGGGAAATCTGTGTCATCTGAGTGGTACCTGCTATTGTAGCTGCCGATGCCTTCTTGCCGGGGGCTGCGCGCGGTCGCGTCGCATGTGACCATGGAGGCAAGGTGTCACTCTTCGATTTTTTCGGATTCGGCAAACCGGCCCCAATCACGCCCGACCAGACCGAGACGGTCCGCAAAATTGTGGACGCGCTTGACCGGCTCGAGCCGGAGCGGTCCCGCTATCTCGCCGCTTTCGCGTATGTGCTCAGCCGCGTCGCCCGCGCCGATCTCAAGGTCAGCGCCGAGGAGACCCGAGCCATGGAAGGTTTGGTTGCCGAGCACGGCGGTCTCTCGCTGGAGCAGGCCATCCTGGTGGTTCAAATCGCGAAACATCAGAACCTCCTGTTCGGCGGCACCGAAAACTTCCTCGTCACCCGCGAGTTCAACAATATCAGCAGCCGCGAGCAGAAGCTCGGCCTGCTCGATTGTCTGTTCGCGGTTGCCGCCGCCGAGGACTTCATCTCCGCCGTTGAGGACAACGAGATCCGCCAGATCGCTCGCGAGCTCGGACTTTCGCACGAGGAATTCATCGCCGTCCGGGCGCGCTATCGCGACCGGCTTTCGGTCCTCCAGAAGCGGGAGCCGCTCTGAGCGCTTGTTTTACTTGGCGCCGGCCGCGGCCTGAGCAGCCCGTGCGTTAGCGCCGCGCTCCGCGAGCACGGCGTGAGACGGGAGTACAGGTTCTACATCCAAAGCTGCCGTCTCCTGTATGCTGTCTCGTGATATGCATCGACGGTCCTTTCTCAAGTCAGCGCTGCTTGGCGCGGGTGCGCTCGCCGTGGACGCGGCAGTGCCCCGGATGAAGATCACCCGGGTGCGGTTCTACGAGTCGCCGATCAGCCGTCCCATGTTCAACCAGAGTTTCCATATCGTCACCGTGGAAACGGACCAGGGTCTCACCGGCATCGGCGAGGGCGGTTC
>JACOTZ010000425.1 GCA_016178155.1 Acidobacteriota bacterium | reverse complement strand
TTCGCACGCCGGCGCCTTGATCAGCGGAAGGAGTTCCGGGGCCCCCAAATCGCTGGCGAATGCTTTCTGCGGGTGTTGTGCGCCAAATCCGCGGATTTAGCGCATTGCCCTGCCTGGCCCGCCCGCGGAAGGTATATACTGTACATCCAGCAGCGGTAAAGTCGTGGGTTTTCTCGGCGCGCCCGCCGTCCGCCGGGTCGGCGCGGGTATGCTCAGGGGTCCGGGTCAGCGGCCAGCCGCCCGGCGGGCCGCGGGGTTAATCGAGCCAGAAATTCACGCCGCAGTCTCCGCGCAAACCGAGGGCTGCGAGTTTCTGGAGACTATGAGGAGCGTGTATGCGGGGATTTCGAATCATCTTCTTTTTCTTCGTTCTGGCGTCGCTGTTATGCGGCCAGAACGTCACCAGCTCGGTTCGTGGAGTTGTGGCCGATCCCGGAGGCGCCGCGATTCCCGGCGCCGTCTGCAAGCTGTCCAATGAGTCCACCGGCGCGTCGATGACTGCCAAGTCAAGCGCCCAGGGGACGTTTGTGTTCCCGATTGTGCCGCCGGGCACGTATACCCTGACAATCACCATGGCTGGCTTCAAGACGCTCGAGTCCAAGGGGCTGGTGGTGAGCGCCAATGAGATTCGCGCCCTCGGCTCGCTGACCCTCCAGCTCGGCGAAGTGCGCGAGAGCGTGAGCGTGACGGCCGAGGTGGCCGCCATCCAACTCGCCAGCGCCGAAAAGTCGGGCCAGATCACCGGACAGCAGTTGCAGAACATCGCTGTGAAAGGCCGCGACTTCTTCGCGCTGCTTTCGACGATTCCGGGTGTGGTCGACAACTTCTCTCAGCGCCGCGAGACCTTCTCGCCGGATTCGATCCGCGGCACGTTTATCAACGGCAGCCGCGAGAACCAGAAGAACCTGGCGGTTGACGGGATCACCGATCTCGACACCGGATCGAACTCCACTGTGCACTACCAGCCGAACATGGACTCGATCTCAGAGATCAAAATCCTGACCAGCAACTACCAGGCCGAGTTCGGTCGGAACGGGGGCGGCACCATCACCATCGTCACCCGGTCGGGCGGCAGCGACTTCCATGGGACCGGCTACTGGTTCTACCGCCACGAAAGCCTGAACGCCAACAGCTTCTTCAATAACCGCACGGGCACGAAAAAGTCGCCCTACCGCTACCGCATCAACGGCTATACGATCGGCGGACCGGCGTACATTCCCGGAAAATTCAACAGGAACAAAGACAAGCTGTTCTTCTTCTGGTCTCAGGAATACGTCGGGACTAAGAAAGACTATGGCACGCGATTCGTCAATATGCCGACCGAGGCGGAGCGCCGCGGGGACTTCTCAAACAGCCGCGATGTCAATGGCGCTCTGATTCAGATCAAGGACCCCCTCAACGGCCAGCCGTTCGCGGGCAATCTCATCCCGCAAAGCCGGATCAACAAACTGGGGCAGTCGATCCTTAATTTCTACCCGCTGCCCAACTACACCGATCCGGACCCCCGCAACCTCTACCGGTACAATTTCCGCAGCGCGCATAGCGGCGCCTATCCCAAGCGGCAGGACATGATCCGCATCGATGCGGCGCCCACCTCCTCCTGGCGCGTTTACTGGCGCTACGTGCGCGACAAAGACGAGCAGGACACGCCCTATGGCATGTGGGTCAACGGCAGCATCAACTATTTCCTGACGCCAGTGCGTTTCGGGCAGCCCGGCCATGGCCACGTCGTGAACATCTCGAAAGTGTTCTCGCCGACGCTGGTCAACGAGTTTATCTACGGCAAGAGCCGCAACAATCTCTACTTCGATCCCATCGACAAGCAGGCGGTCGACCGCTCGAAGATGGGCAACCCGCCACAATGGTTCAAGGACGAGAAGCCGTCGGTCAACTATATCCCCAACGTGAGCTTCGGCGGCCAGCCGGCGAACCCCGTCAACTCGAGCCTGGGCAACATCCCGTATCAGAACTGGAACGACATTTACAGCTTTGTCGACAACATCAGCAAGGTCTGGGGGACGCACAATCTGAAGGCGGGGATCTACATCGAGCGCACCGGCAAGTTCCAGGTCGGCAACAGCAACTACCTGGGTACGTTCAATTTCAGCCGCAATACCAACAACCCGTTCGACACGAACCACAGCTACTCGAACGCGCTGCTCGGGTACTTCCAGTCCTACTCGGAGCGCACGGCGCGCGTGGATGGCGACTGGTGGTTCTGGAACGTGGAGTGGTACGTGCAAAACAACTGGCGCATCAGCCGGCGGCTGACGCTCGACGCCGGGATGCGCTTCTATGCGCTGCCTCCGATGGAGGACCTGAACCGGACGCTGGCCACCTTCGTGCCGGAGTTGTACGATCCGGCGAAGGTTCCCGCGCTGTACATCCCCGCGCGCGACGCCAACAACCGGCGCGTAGCGCGCGACCCGATCACCGGCGAGCTCGCACCGGCGCCGCTCATCGGACAGTTCGTGCTCAATTCGGGCGACTACGCGAACGGCGCGGCCATCGGCGGCAAGAACGGCTTCCCGGCGGGTTTGTATACGACGCCGGCCGTGGCATTCGGCCCGCGCGTCGGCTTTGCCTACGATCTGTTCGGCAACGGCAAGACGGCGGTCCGCGGCGGCTTCGGCATGTTCAAAGACCGCATGCAGGGGAACCCCACCTTCAACACCAACGGCAACCCGCCGGTTACGTATCAGCCGACGCTCTCGTTCGGCAACCTGGATACCTACGCCAGCACTCCGGGCGCTGTCGGACCGTCCAATGTGAATATCCTGCTCGGCTACAACAAGCAGTCGACGACGATGAACTACAGTTTCGGCATCCAGCACCAGGTGTGGAATACGACCATTGACGTCTCCTACGTCGGCGGGCTGTCGCGGCACCTGCTGGGAAACCTCAATATCAACCCCATTCCGATGTATGCGCGTTTCGATCCGAACAACCAGGATCCGACGCAGCCTAACCGCCCGCTCCCGGACAACTTCCTGCGACCGTATCGCGGCTGGGGCGACATCAATCTGCGGCAGAACAACTTCAATTCCAACTACAACTCGCTGCAGATCGCCGCGAACCGGCGTTACACGCGAGGTCTGCAGTTCGGCGTGGCCTACACCTGGTCGAAGACTCTCGGGGTGAACAGCGGCGACACGTCCGGTGTCAGTCCCTATTTCTCGCCTCGCCAGCGGAATTACGGTCCGCTGAGCTTCGATCGTCCCCACGTCTTCGTGGCCAACTACATGTACGACCTGCCGAAGATCGGCGAGCGGCTGGGCCACAAGGCGTTCGGCTGGGTGCTGGATAACTGGCAGGTAAGCGGCATCAGCGCGTTCATCACGGGTGCGCCGTTTACGCCCGGATTCAGCACCGTGGATGGCGCCGACATCACGGGTTCAGGCGAGGGCGCGCGCATCAACGTCGTGGGCGACCCGCACCTGCCGAACAGCGAACGCACATACTACCGCAACTTCCGCACAGAAGTCTTCCAGCGGCCCGCCAAAGGGGATTTCGGCAACGCCGGAACGAACATCCTCTACGCGCCGGGCATCAACAACTGGGACATCTCCGTCACGAAAAAAATCCCGCTTGGGGCGGAGGAGCGTTTTCTGCAGTTCCGCACGGAAATGTTCAACGCCTGGAACCACACCCAGTTCTCCGGCTTCTACACCGGCGCGCGGTTTGATGCGCAAGGCAACCAGGTGGACCCGAAGTTCGGCGAGTACTCGAGCGCCCGCGATGGGCGGCTGATCCAGTTGTCGCTAAAGTTGTTCTTCTGATTCAGTGACCTTGGGTCCCGCCGGTCTTCCGGCCGGCTGGACCCCTGAGGCAAAGATTCCCGAGTGCGGCTTTGTTTCTCGCGGGAGCCGCGACGGTTCGGCGGAAGACCAAAATATAGCTCGCGCTACGGCTCATCGGTGAGACATCGGCGCAGGCCCGCCCATTGCGTGGGCAACCAGGGCACGCCAGCCTGCCGGCCTCTGGTACCCCATCGATTCCACTACGGAGCACTCCCGATTGAGACCGCCCAAAGCTGCATGGTATGTTCCAGGTAGTGCGCTATCCCGCGGGCGTACCTGAGAGCGATTCCTATGCAAAAAACCGTTCTTCTCGTTTCGTCCGTAGTCTGTGCGTTTGCAGTTCCTCTCGCCGCTCAAACGGAGTTGAACCGGACCCCGTCCCGCGTGGTCGGTCAGAACGAGTTGCGGGTCAGCAGCACTAACCCCAACCTGCCGGAAGGCCGGGAATTCTTTTCGCCCTGGGCCGTGGTGGTCGATACCACAGCGGACCCGCCGGCGCTTTACGTGTCGGATACGTTCAACCATCGCGTGCTCGGCTGGCGCAATGCTGCTTCCTTCAGCAACGGCCAGGAGGCGGACATCGTCATCGGGCAGCTCGATAAATTCTCCACCCAGCCGCTCGGGCCGGGGACGTCGCGCAGCAGCGGGATGAACGATCCCGGCGCGCTCGCGGTGGATGCGCGAGGGAATCTCTACGTCGTCGACACCAGGAATAACCGAATCCTGCGGTTTCCCAGGCCGTTCTCGGTGCCGGCGGACGAGCTCAAGGTTCCCGACATGGTGCTCGGCCAGCAGAGCTTCACCAGCAACGCGGCCAATGCCGGTGGAAGGTCGGCGAGCACGGTAGCCACGGGCACTGCAAGCGTCCTCGGCCGCTCCGGGCTCGCCTTCGATGCGCAAGGCAACCTCTGGTTCTCCGATCCGCTCAACAACCGCGTGCTGCGTTATCCGGCGTCCGCGATCGAGCAGGGCCGCAGCGGCGCCTCCGCCGAACTGGTGCTCGGACAGCTCTCGTTCGACACGGCCGACGTCGCGCCGGCCACCGCGGCGGGCCGCCTCCTAAAAGACAAACTGCGGTCGCCATCGGGGCTCGCCTTCGATTCCGCGGGACGCCTGTTCGTCGTGGATGGGCTCAGCCGGGTGCTGGTCTTCGTTCCGCCTTTTGTGAGCGGTATGGCGGCCAGCCGGATCATGGGCGTTTACGTGCTGCCGCAGGGCACGACGCCGCCGCCGGCCAACGAGTACACGCTGGCCGGGCCCGAAAGTGTCGTGACAATCGGCGACGTCCCGCTCGTCGTGGATGCCGGAGCGAACCGCATACTCCGCTACGATCCGTTCGACCAATGGCCGGCGGAAAGCACCTCGCAGATTTCGCCGCCCGCCCGCGCCGTCATCGGACAGGAGAGCTTCGGCGCCATACGCGCAAATCGCGGCCAGGCCGAGCCCTCGGCCGCTTCCCTCCGCACCCCGTTGTCCGCCTTTCACGCCAGGAACGAGCTTTACGTTGCCGACGCCGACAATCACCGCGTGCTGGTTTTCCCCAGCGTGAATACCGGGACTTCGGCCGTGCGCGTGCTGGGGCAGGAGGCGTTCAATTTCGGCGCTCCCAACCGCATTGAAGGAAAAGAGCTGTTTCTGTTTAACGGATTCTCCACCTTCACGGGCGCCGGCGGCAGGTTCGCGGACGGCGGTGGTATCGCCATCGACACGCGCTCCGCCCCGCCCCGCCTCTACGTCGCCGATACATTCAACCACCGCGTACTCGGCTACCGCGATGCCCGCGTGGTCAGACCCGGCGACGCGGCCGACCTCGTGATCGGGCAGAACGATTTCAAGCGCAACCTGGTGAATGCGCCGCAAAACGAGGCGGACGTGCGGACCGAGAGCGGTTTGTTTCTGCCCGTCGGTCTGGCGGTCGATAGCGACGGTAACCTGTGGGTCGCGGATTCAGGCAACGGGCGCGTGCTGCGCTTTCCATCGCCGTTCAATCAACCGCAGACGGGCGAGCGCCTGCGGGCCACCCTCGTTCTCGGCCAGCAGAACTTTACCAGTAAGATCACGGACGCCACTTCGCGAACCATGGCTCGCCCGTTCGGCGTCGCCCTGACTTTGGAGGGCGACCTTCTCGTTTCCGATGCCATCCACCAACGCGTCCTCCTGTTCCGCCGGCCGGCGGGTGGAGACTTTACCAGTGGGCAGGCCGCGGACACGGCGATCGGGCAGCCGGATTTCTTTTCAAGCGGTCTTACCCGCAATGCGCCCAACCGTTTCTTCAGTCCGCGCCACATCGCGACTGATACCGACAATCGGCTCTACGTGGCGGACGCGGGCAACAACCGCGTTCTGATCTTCGACAGAATCGTGACCGCGGGCAACGATCCCTCGCCCGCCGTCACCTTGACGCAGTTGAACTCGCCACACGCTATTTTCGTGAGCTCGCTCACCGGCGAGATCTGGGTCGGCGAGCCAAGCCAGGGCCGGGCCCTGCGCTTTCCGAGGTTCGAACAGCTGGCATTGAATCCACAGTCGGACTACCAGGTGGCCGCCTCGGGACCGCTGGCGCTCGCGCAGGATCAGTTCGGCAACCTGTTCGTCGACGAGACGATTAACCGCGTCGCCATGTTCTTCAACGGCATGGCCATCCAGAACGGGGCGAATTTCAACGACCAGCGGCCGGTCGCGCCTGGGATGATCCTCTCCATCTACCCGCGAGGCCAAGCCGTCACCTTCTCCGAGGACATCAAGGTGTTCGAAGCGCTGCCGCTGCCGCGCGACCTGAATGATATCCAGGTCCTGATCGACGATCGGCCGGCGCCGCTCTATTTCGTCTCGCCGCGCCAGATCAATGTGCTGACGCCCATGGGCCTGGCCACCGGCGGGACGGCGGAGTTCCTGGTCGTGCGCAAGTCGGTCGGCCAGATCCTCGCCGCCGGGACGCTCCAGCTTGGCGCGGTGTCACCGGCCCTGTTCACGATGACCCAGAACGGCAGTGGACAGATCGCAGCCTTGAACGAGGACAATTCCGTGAACTCAACGGATAACCGGATCAAACGCAATCAGGTGATCCAGGTGTTCGGGACGGGCCAGGGCTTTATCGCCGATGCGCCCCCGGACGGGGAAGCGCCCTCCGGTCCCGTTTCGCTGAACGACGGGACGCTGCGAGTGCTAGTTGGCACCGATTTCGTATCGCCCGAAGACATCCTTTATTCGGGCCTGGCGCCGGGGCTGGTCGGTGTGTGGCAGATCAACGTGAGAATCCCCGAGCGCATTGTGCCGGCTGCCCAGGTGCCGTTTGTCGTAACACTGCAAAGCATTCCGAGCAATCGTGGGCCGGGCAATCGGGTGCTGCAAACATTCATCGCCGTGGATCAGTAGACAACCGCCGCTCAGCGGCATAGCGCGGGCGGATAGGGTCAGGCCCGGCCCTGCGGTCCCGGCCCGGTGCGGCACGCACCACCAAGCGGCGACTCCGGGCAGCAGCAGGTGAACCGGCTCACCGCCGGTCACGGCGAGGCGCGGATCGCCCAGGACCCGGAATACCTGCCCGTCTTCCAGGTGCCGGCCACCACAGCTTCTAACGCCGCCTCGAACATGTCCGCCAGGCGCGCCTCGGGTGCGAGCGCGGGCGTGGCCGCCCAGCTTCCCGAGTACTCGGCGGCGCGGCCTGCGACGGTAGCGCGCCACGCGCCGCTCCACGCTTTCGGCGACTTGGCTGCCGACCAGGTGCCGCCCGCGGCGATCCTGCCGGATGCCTCGCGCAGCGTCCAGGTGCCGGCGGCGCTTCCGCTCTCCTGGTCCGTTTTCACCGTCCAGGTTCCGGCCAGCCTGGCCCCGGTGTTCGAGGATGCGGTCCAGGTGCCCTGCAGTTCCGCGCCGAACGCGGT
>JACOTZ010000424.1 GCA_016178155.1 Acidobacteriota bacterium | reverse complement strand
CGGTCCCTTGAAGTCGCCGGGCTCGCCCCAGCGGCCGGCGGGGATGCGGGAGCGGATGGCGGGTTCGCGGACAGGATCGGCGCGCAGGGCACTGGTGTTGTCGGTGATGATGTAGCCGGGCGCGATGGCGTTCACCTGGACTCCTTTCCCCGCCCATTCATTGGCGAGCGCCTTGGTCAGTTGGCCGATGGCGCCTTTGCTCGCGGCGTAGCCCGGCACCGTGATACCGCCCTGAAACGTCAGCAGCGAGGCGGTGAAGATGATCTTGCCGGAGCCGCGCTCGACCATACCCTTGCCGATCTCGCGGCTGAGGACGAACTGCGAGTTCAGATTGGTCTCGATGGTGGCGTCCCAGTATTCGTCGGGATGCTCGACGGCCGGCTTGCGCAGGATGGTGCCCGCGTTGTTGACCAGGATGTCGATGGCGGGGAAGTCCCGCTGCACATGCTCGAGAAATCCGTACACGGCGCGGCGGCTGCCGAAGTCGCAGGCATAGGCGGCGAACCTGCGGCCGAGCGCGGTGACCTGGCGTTCGATGTCGCTGCCGCTGCGTTCGAGGGTTTTGCTGACGCCGATCACGTCGGCGCCGGCCTCGGCGAGCGCCAGGGCCATAGCCTTGCCGATGCCGCGCCGGCAGCCCGTCACCAGCGCGGTCTTGCCGTCGAGGCGGAATAAGTCGAGTACGCTCATGGCTCACTCGGAACAGCGGATCAGCACCTTCATGACTTGGCCGCCGCTCTCCATCCGCCGGAGAGCGGACTCGAGACCTTCGAGAGGCGCCGTGTCCGTGATCAGGCGGGTGAGGGCGATGCGGCCGGAGGCGGCGATGGCGATGGCCTTCTCGAAGTCCCGCGGCTCGTAGACGCGCGCGCCGGTCATGCGCAGCTCGCGCCAGAAGAAGCGGAACAGGTCGACCTTGGGCGGCTCGGGGAAGATGCCCACCACTACGATGCGTCCTCGAACGCGGGCGATCTTCGTCATCAGTTCGGCCGCGGCGGGCGAGCCCGACACTTCGAACACGACATCGGCGCCGGCGCCGCCGGTCTCGCGCTCGACCAGCGCGACCATGTCGGTCTCGCGCGGGTCGACCACCTCGAGACCCAACTCGCGCGCCAGCCGGATGCGAAACGGATTCACTTCCGACACGACTACCCTGGCGCCCTCGTAGTTCGCGACCGAAGCCACGAGCGCGCCGATGGGCCCTCCGCCGAGCACCACGGCGAAGTCGCCGGCCCTGACCTCGCCCAGCCGCACATCATGGCAAGCGACGGCAAGCGGCTCGACGAGCGCGCCCTGCTCGAACGAAAGCGTGTCCGGCAGCCGGTGGAGCGTGTGCGCGGGCACGGTCCAGGAGCGCTGCATGGCGCCGGGTGCGTCGATGCCGATAAACTTCAGCTTCTGGCAGACGTGGCTGTGGCCGGCGCGGCAAGCCGGGCAGGCTCCGCAGGGATTGAGCGGGCGCACCGTGACGCGCTCGCCGGTTGCCCAGCCGCCGACGCCCTCACCGACGGCGGCGATGGTGCCCGACATCTCGTGGCCGATCACCTGCGGAAACGTCACGCGGTGATCCATTTTGCCGTGGAACAGGTGCAGGTCGGTTCCGCAGATGCCGCAGTGCGACACGTGGATCTGCACCTCGCCCGCGCCGGGCGGCACCGGCACGCATGGGCCGATGCGGATGGTTTCCTGTCCTTCGTAGAAAGCGGCTCTCATGGGACTGGGGCCATTATACGGTCAGGATCGAGCCCGTCGAACATGCCTTGCAGGTGGTCCAGGGCGCAAAACACACGATGGTAAACGGCCTGGCGGCTGGTGTATGCGCAGAGGGACCGCGCGGTCTCCGATGTCATGCTCGTCGAGAAGTTCCAATAGCCTCGCGGCAGCGTGGTCGTGTCTTCTCGATCTGCCCTACAGCGTCCCCGCTTAGTTCTTCAATTCTTCAAGCACAAGTTGCGCCAGGCGATGGTGCGACCGGGCCGCGACCGGCTCAGCCGCCGAGTGGCAGTGGATGAGACTTACGTGGGTGCCTGGAGGGGCTCCTGGAGTCAAATAAATACCCCATTTCGACTAAAGTAGCGGCGAGTAACACAACCTCATGTGAAATTGTATGGCTCGCCGCTCGAAATCAGGCGCTCCGCCTGCGCAGTCGGTAAGCCGCAAGGGTCGCGAAAGCGCCGGCAAACAATGCGCTCGTTCCCGGCTCGGGAACGAGCTGCAAGAAGTCGCGAATCTCGCCCCCGGGGGCGACCGAAGTGTGAATATTCAGGTAAGCCAGGCCTGCCAGCAGACCCGCCGCGAGAGCGGACTCGGCGCCGGCTGCTGTGCCGCCGCCAAAATCAGTAAAGAAGGTGGCGGTGTAGCTGGCCGGATTGGTCAAATCGATAGGTGACGGGCTGCTGTAACTACCGCTGGTCACGCCGACCGGAAAGCCCGGGAACGTCCCTGGAAAAGTCGCCACTCCGACGGTGCCGAGCGGATCGACACAGCAATGGATATGAGCGACCGTAGTCGTGCCCACCAAATCGCTCCAGACCACGTTAACCTCCAGCGTGTGCGCTGTCGAGTCATAGATGACCAAGCCGAATCCGGTGCCGGGCGACGCGACCGGCGGGTTCTAGTTTGGCCCGGTCAGTTCTCCAACAAACAGCATTGGCGCGGCTTGGCTGGCCAAGGCGAACACGACAAAACAAGCAAACGTCCGTAGTACCGAAAGGTTCATCAGATGTCCTCCGAAATCGTTTTGCCCCTTCGGGCTCCCTCAGTGTACACCCGTGGCAAACCTGCCCTCAAGCGTCGCCAAGTTCCTGGCCGGGAGGCGTTTCGCCGTGGCGGGAGTCTCACGACAGCCGCAGCAAGCCGCGAACGCCATCTATCGAAAGTTGCGCGACTCCGGATTTGTGTTGCCGGTCAACCCGAATGCTACAGAGGCTGAGGGTGTGCGTTGCTATCCAAACCTGCCGTCTATACCCGAGCTGTTCAACGTACAGGTGTTTGAACGGCGTGGGCACGGCTCACGGCGGTCGAGGCGTGGAACGCGCCCGCAACCAGCGGCGAAGCGAAAGGACACCAGAATGAGCGTGGCGGGCAGGGTCAGTTCGCCTCGAGCAGGACGACCCAGTCCTGGTCGTCCGGCGCGGCGTATTTGTATGTGGCGGTGGCGGCGGTCTGAGCCAGGGCGATGAACTCGCCGGTGCGAGGGTTGTACTGGCGGGCGGTGTAGGTGCGCGGGCGGGCGGCGAGATCGAGTGCGATGGGGAGACGCGTGCCGCGCACGTAGAGCAGATATGTCCGCCCCGGATCCATCATCGCCCAGAAGGTGGTGAGCGGTGGACGCAACTCGCGGCCGCGTCCACCGGCGCCGGTCGTGCGGTCCCCGCCGCGCCTGGCTTCGGTCATAATCAACTCGTCGGCGGGAATGAGCTTCCACCATGCGAGGCGGGCAAAGAGATTCCGGATGTTCGCGATCTGCTTTTCCCAGGGATCGTTCCTGGGGGTGTCGACGTCGAAGGGACCGGGGTCACGGTGTCCGGCGAAGTAGGTTGTGCCGAAGCCGGTTACCAGATAGCCGCCGGCGGTGACGACGTCCCAGCTCGCGAAACGCATGTCATCCGCGCTATAGCTGTTGCTCTTGTCGGGCTTGCCGTCGCCGTCCTGATCGCGGAGGTAGTAGCCGTACTCGGAGTTGACCACCGGACCCGGCAGGCGGCGCGACAGCAGGACACGGGCGTGCAAGTCGTGGTAGTTCTGCTGATAGTCGGCGAAAGACATCCAAGCGGCGGCGGCATACTCGCGCACGCTGCCGGCGGCGGTCATGGGATGGATGCCGATCATACGGTCGTGCGGGTCGGCGGCGGAGAGCGCATGGCCGATCTCGACGAACTCGCGGAAGACCTGCTCTTCGGTGACATCGCCGCGCGTCCGGACTTCGCCGTGCCATTCGCCGGAAACCAGGAAATAGACGTCGTAGGCGGAATATCGCGCGGCGATGTAGCGGGCGTAGCGCTTGCGGGCGGCGAGGTTGGGGAAGCGGCGCCAGGCGAAGGGCTCGACCTTGCGCTTATCCGCCCAGGCGATCGCCAGGGCGACGGTCAGGCCCTGGCGGTTTGCGAACGCCAGGCGCTCATCGACCTCGCGCCAGTAAGCGGGATTGATGCGTTCGACGCCGATGTTCTCGAACGGCAGTCCGTTCTGATTGCCGACGCCCTGCTCGCTCATCAGCATGCAGTGGATGACATTGAAGCCTTGCGCGGCGCGGGTGCTGGCGTAATGCTCCGCTTGGGCGCGATGGTGGTTGTCCTGGGGGCTATCGGTGAAGTAACCCCAGGCGGTGTCGCCCATGAACCAGACGGGGCGGCCATTCTGCCGCTGGAAATGCGCCGGATTCCCGCGGTAGACGCGCAGGCCGCCGGCGCGCCGGGACTCGATGCACTCGAAGGCGCCCGATTTTCCGTTCAGCGCGGAATCGTTGGAGCGCAGCGTGAACGACCACTTACCGGCGATGTTGGGACTGACGCGGACCTTCCACGTCTTCGCCCCGTCCCAGAATAGCGGGACGGTCCAGGTGCGGCCGTCCGGCGTGGAAAACGTGGCATCGCCGGAGATCGCGACGTAGGGGTTGGGCGGGCTGCCAGCGGATTCGAAGGAGGCTTCGAAGACGCTGTATTGCTCGACGCGGGTCTGGCCGTAGGCAGCGAACGGAGTGACCAAGGCGCAAAGGGAGAGAAGGAGTCGCATGGGTATATAGTCCTACCGATCAGGGCCGCGCCGGCACGGCCGACAGCAACCGGGCCTGGTCAAAACGATATGCGCGCGCCGATCTGAATCTGGCGCGGAGGCGCGGCGGCCGTGATCAGGCCGTAGTTGGCGTTGTCGATATCGGTGCTCGACGGTTCGCGGTAGTTCACGTGATTGAAAGCGTTGTAGCCTTCGAAGCGCAGCTCGAGCCGCGTTTTCTCGGTGAGGGGGAACTCGCGGAAAATGCCGAGGTTCAGGTTGACATATCCGGGCTCACGGCTGGTGTTGCGGCCGAGATTGCCGATGCCGAGATTGCTTGACGGCGCAAACGGAAAGCCGGGCTGTCCAGGCGCGATGAGATAGCGGCGAGCCGCTCCCTGGAACTGCGCTCCCTCCAGGCGCCCGCTCAGATTCGACGGATCCGTCACATCGGGCCGCTGCGCCGCGAGCACCAGGTTCGTATTGGTCTGGCGGATGGTCAGGGGCAGGCCGTCGGAGGCGGCGATCAGTGCGTTGATTTGCCACCCACCGAGAAGCCACGAGGCGGCGCGATTATCCGCGAGCCATGGCTTGCCCTTCCCGAACGGCAACTCGTAAACAACGCCTAACGTGAACACCTGGGGGCGATCCAAACCGGAGAGGGCCCGCTCGATGGAAAAGTACTGCCATGGGATCTGGAACGAATCGGCGAAATTAGAGGCATTATCGATGTTCTTTGAAAACGTGTAATTCGCGTCGATGCTGAGTCCGGCGCTGAACCTTCGCGTCGCCTTGACTTGAAGCGAGTTATAGATCGCGTTCGCGTCATAGAACATGGCGTTGAATCCCGAATAGGTCGGGAACGGCCGCAGTTGTTGAATGGGAACGCGATTCACGACCACGTCCCTGGCCCGCTCGATGGTGGGGTTGTTGGCCGGGACACTGCGTGACAGGTGCGCGCTGCGGCTTCCCACGTAGCTGATGTCGAGCACGGTGCTGAATCCGATCTCCCGCTGGACTCCCAAGTTCCACTGGAAGCT
>JACOTZ010000218.1 GCA_016178155.1 Acidobacteriota bacterium | reverse complement strand
ACGCTCCGCCTTCGCATCCCACTCGAGATACGACCTGGTCTTATACGCGATGTTGGCGATCAGGGTCGCACTCGTGGAGTGATGCCCGGTCAGGATATCGCAGTTGCACTTGCCGCGGCTCTTCACGCAATCGAGGAAGTTGCGGGCGTGGAAAGCCGTATCCGCGCTGCCCTTCGCCTCGCGCGGCTCGATGACCGCCTTCCGCGACGGGCCGTAGGCGCGCTCGGTCTGGCGGTCGAGCGGTGTGCGCGCGGGCACCAGCGTCTCGGTGATGCGCTCCGGCACCACCTCCCAGCGGTTGCCGTAAATGTACATCGTGCCCTTGGTCCCCCTCAGCTCCATGTCGGCGCCGCGCGGCGTGCCGGGGGCGGCATTGGCATTGTACTGCGTGAAGACCATGAGCGTCCCGCCAAAGTCCCACAGCGCCTCGAGCGTGTCCGGGATCTCGCGGTCGTCTTTCACGGCGTACCTGCCGCCCATCGCGGTCACGGCCAGGGGGGAGTCCTTGCCCAGGGCCCAGCGCAGCATGTCCACATAGTGCACGCCGAAATTGGTGAGCTGCCCGCCCGAGTAGTTGTAGAACCAGCGGAAGCGGTAGAAAGTGCGGTTCTTGCTGTAGGGCACCTTGGGCGCCGGCCCGAGCCACTGGTCCCATTCCCATTCGCTGGGCGGGTTGCCGCCGGGGAGCGAGCCGATGCCGTTCGGCCACTCGTTCGTCAGGTGAAAGCCCTTGGCGACGGTCACCTGCCCGATGCCGCCCGAGCGGACGAAGTCCACCGCCTCGGCCAGGAACTTGGCGGAACGGCGGTGAATGCCCACCTGGGTGACGCGCTTGGTGCGCTCCGCGGTCTCAACCATCTTGCGGCCTTCGACCACGGTCAGGCTCAGCGGCTTCTCGACGTAGACATCCTTGCCGGCGTTGCAGGCGTCGATGAACTGGAGCGCATGCCAGTGGTCGGGGGTCGCGATCACCACCGCGTCGACGTTCTTGTCCTCGAGGAGCTTCTTGTATTCCTTGTGCTTCGCCGGATTGCCGCCGCGGGCGCTCGCCTTGCGCGCGGCGAAATCCATGTAGTCGTCGCGCAGGTCGCAAACCGCGACGGTGGTTGCGTCGCCGTGCTCGAGGAAGGCGGCGTGGACCTGGTCGCCGCGGTTGCCGAGGCCGATGTAGCCCATGCGCACCCGATCGTTCGCGCCCAGCACGCGCGAGTAGCTCGCCGCCGTTACCATGCCGGCGCCTACCGTAAAGTCTCTGCGGGTCATTTCCCACCCAATATACTGCGACAAGGATCGTTCGTTGATGCCGCGCCTTTTCCCGGCACTGGTGCTACCGTTGGCGATGATGGCTTCCGCCGCGCCCCGCACTCTCGTGCACGGCCACCGCGGCGCCCGTGCCGTGCTGCCCGAGAACACGCTGCCCGCCTTCGAGTACGCGATCGAGGCGGGCGCCGACGTGCTCGAGCTGGACGTCGCGGTCACCAGGGACAACGTGCTCGTGGTATCGCACGACCCGGAGCTCAACCCGCTGCTCTGCCGCGGCCCGCGGCCGCGCGCGGTCATCCGCGAGCTGACGCTCGCCGAGCTGCGCGCATGGGATTGCGGCGCGCTGCGGCATCCCGCTCATCCGAAGCAGAGGCCGGTCCCGGGCAGTCGCATCCCGACGCTCGACGAGGTGCTGGCGCTCGGATCGCGAGGCAGGTTCGAGTACAACATCGAAACCAAGAGCTTCCCCAGCCGGCCCCATCTGACGCCGCCGCCGGAGGAGTTCGCGCGGCGGCTGCTCGAGGCGATCCGCCGCCACAAGCTGGAGAAGCGCGTGATCGTACAATCCTTCGACTTTCGCACGCTGCACGCGATGAAGCGGCTTGCGCCGGAGATCCGGCTCGCGGCGCTGTACGAAGGGGAACCGCGGCCCTTCGTCGCGATCGCCCGCGAGGCCGGGGCCGCGATCGTCGCGCCGCGCCACGACCTGGTGACGAAGGAGCAGGTAGAGGCCGCCCACGCCGCCGGCTTGCAGGTCGTGCCCTGGACAGCCAACGCGGCCGCCGACTGGGACCGGCTGATCGCCGCGGGCGTGGACGCGATCATCACGGACGATCCCGCCGAGCTGATCGCGTATCTGAAGGCGCGCGGGTTGCGGTGAGAAGCCGGGCCAAGCGGGCGGCAGCGGCGATAGGATCCGGCGAAGCGAGGCCGCGTCCTGATTCGAGGCCCGGGACCTGCTGGGACCTGCTCAAGGTGATTGACACCACTGCGGTCAGCCGCTACTCTGTTTTTTCGCCATGTAATCGTTTCCCCCATGCGATTGGAAGGCAAGACAGCGCTGATCACCGGAGCGGGCCGCGGTATCGGCCGCGCGATCGCCCGGCGCATGGCCGCGGACGGAGCCTCGGTTGTTGTGGCCGATCTCAACCTGGATAACGCGGCAAGCGCCGCCGCTGAAGTCCTCGGCCTCTCCGGCAAAGCGCATGCGGTTCAGGTGGATATCAGTGATAGCGCCGCCGTGCAGGCGATGCTGGCGGAAACCTTGCGGGTATTCGGCCGTCTGGATGTGATCGTCAACAATGCCGGCGTGGGTCTCACAAAGCTGCTTCTGGACACAACTCTCGAAGAATGGGAGCGGGTGCTGCGCGTCAACCTGACGGGCGTTTTTCTCTGCTCACAGGCTGCGGCGCGGGTAATGATCCAGCAGCGCAGCGGGCGTATCATCAATATCGCCTCCCTCTCCGGCCAGCGCGGCGGGACCGGCCGGGCGGCCTATGGCGCATCGAAGGCCGGCGTCACGGCGCTCACTCGCGTGATGGCAGTGGAATTGGCGCCGTATGGCATCACCGTGAACGAGATTGCGCCCGGACCCGTGAATACGGAGATGACCGCCGTGACGCACGACGATGCTACCAGGCAGGCGTACTACAATCTGGTTCCCATGCGGCGTTATGCCGAACGGGAAGAGATCGCCGCGGCCGCGGTGTTCCTCGCGTCCGCGGATGCCGCCTTCATCAACGGACACACTCTGAACGTGGACGGCGGTTTTCAGGCAGCCGGTCTGATGTTCGATTTGAAGGAGTAAGCCGCCGCTTCCCATGGAAACGCGACAATTCGAGAACACGGACCTGACCGTGTCCCGTGTGTGCCTGGGCACCATGACCTTTGGCTCACAGACGGACATTGCAACCGCCGGCCGCATCGTGGATCTGTGCTTCGACGGTGGTGTCAATTTCTTCGATACCGCCAACGTCTACAACGGCGGGGAATCCGAGCGGGTGCTGGCGGAGGTTCTGGGCAGGCGGCGGCAGGATGCGATCATTGCCAGCAAGGTCGGCATGAAGGTAGGCGGCCACCCGGCCGGGCTCAAGCGTGAACTGATCCTTGCCGCCGCCGAAGATACACTGAGGCGCCTCAAGACCGATTACCTCGATATCTACTATCTGCATCTGCCCGACTGGAGCACGCCGATTGAGGAGAGCCTGGCCGCCATGGATACGCTGGTGAGGCAGGGCAAGGTCCGGTACCTGGGCTCCTCCAACTACGCGAGCTGGCAGATCTGCCAGATGCTGTGCTTTGCGGAGAAGAACGGCTACCGGCCGGCTCGTATTGCGCAGCCCATGTACAATCTCCTGGCCCGGCGCATCGAAGACGAGTTTTTGCCGTGCTGCAGAGAGTTCGGCGTCTCGACAGTTGTCTACAATCCGTTGGCGGGCGGCCTGCTCACCGGCAAACACAACCCGGAGATGCCACTGGCCGGCACCCGCTTCGACGGCAACCAGACCTATCTTGACCGCTACTGGAACCATGTCAACTTCGAAGCGATTTCGCACTTGGCCACGATTGCTTCCGCGGACGGTCGCTCGCTCATCAGCCTGGCGCTGAACTGGCTGCTGCACCATACTCCCGCTGATTGCGTCATCCTTGGAGCGTCGCGCCTGGAACAAATCGAGGAGAACCTGAGAGCGCTGGACGATGGCCCGCTGGAGGCCGCGGCGGTCTCAGCTTGCGATGCAGTGTGGACAGGCTTGAAAGGTCCGGGCCCCAAGTACAACCGGTAAAGCCGGGCACTTTTGAAATCAGCCGGCCGGCAGGCAGAAATGCAGCCCGCAAAGCCAGCTACTTCTTGGCGCAAAATTCCGCTCCTTGACAGTCGCGGCTCGCTCCCGTGTTGGCTGTACTGGGCCGCGCGCGTTAGCAAGCGGTCCATCTCGTCTGTTTCGGGCTTTTTGCGTCGGGAAGTAGCAGAAGCTACCTAGGTGCGGAGCAAGGCGAGAGTGCGAAGATAGCGCACGCTCTCCGCCGCCCAGGCTTCCTCGCGAGCGATCGATGCTTCGAGCGCGGCCTCCGGCGGCGCCCATAGCTCCAGGATGGCGTTGACGTCGCGGCCCGCCTGCCGCAGCTTTTCGAGAACGGCAGGTATGCTCAATTGCCCCTGGCCCGCCGGTGAGCCTTCCACGATAAACCCTTTGTTGTGCGGCAGCCGCCGCACGATGAAATCCTTCACATGCAGGTTGACCACTCTCTCCGCCAGCGCGTCCAACACCTGATCGATGCCCTCGCCGCATCCCAGCGAGTTGGCGGTATCGAGACAAATGCCCACGTATTCGCTGCCCACATCCTCGATGATTTCGCGCAGTGTTGCCGCCCGAAACCGGTCATGATTCTCGATCGCCAGCGCAACCCCTGCGCGCTTGAAATCGGGGGCAGCCTGCCGCAGCGCCGCGACCGCTTCTTGGGGGGTCGGACGTTGTACCGGGCTGTCGATCAAGGTGCGAAGGATCGGAGATCCAAACTCCACCGCGATGTCCAGGTTGCGCCGCAGAGTTTCCGCTTCAATTCCGCGCGTCCCCACTTCGATCTCGAGGCCATGGTCCCTGGCGCAACGCGCCAGCACACGCCGTTCGGCTTTGTCCAGTGCATCCAGCGGCAGATTATCCGCAATCTGAACCACGGGCACGCTCAGGGCCACGGCCCGCTCGAGCAGGCCCTCGTGCGTTAGCGGGTGCAAGCCGGCCGGGTACCCCGGAACCCCAGCCGACCAGGCGTATGTGTAGGAGCTAATGCCTAATTTCATGCCGGAACCGCCATTGGCTTATCTTCCGGCACGATCGTCCTGTTGGCATTAATGCGCGAGAACACGAACGCTGCGATGGTCAACATGAAAGCAATCAAGAACAGCGGGGCGTTGTAGCTGCCGTAGTGGCGCACAATGTACCCGAATAAGACCGACGATGAAAAGCCGCCTACATGCCCGGCGGAGTTCATCGCACCGCTGACGGCTCCGGCGTAGCGGCCGCCGAGATCCATGCAAATGGCCCAGGCCGAGGGCAACATCAGGTCCATGCAACCGTAGCCGATGGAGATCCACAACACGCCGGACAATTTGCCCTCGGTCAAGGCCGTGCCCAGCACGCAGAGGGCGCCGCCCAGCAGTCCCGCCGTGCCCACTACGCTCCGGCCCTTCCGCAACCCGTATTTCCGGCAAAGACGGTCGCTCAGCCAGCCGCCCATCAGGTTTGCGCTCGCGCCCAGTACAAACGGCAAGGTGGAAAAAATGCCCATCTCCTGCTCGCTCAGACCGCGGCCTTTCACCAGATAGGTGTGCAGCCAGGAGAGGTAGAAATAGGAGCCCCAGCCGTAGAACTGGTACATCAGCATTACGAGCCAGAGTTGCCGGGAGCGGAACAGGCTTCCCCAGGGGATCCCGGTATGGCTGCCGTGCGTTCTGCCGGCGCTGATTTCCTCGAGTTCCCGGCGGCTTATGCCCGGGTGCTCGGCCGGCGAGTTGCGGTACCAGGGCATCCATAACAGCGCCCACGCGATACCGATGGCGCCAAAGATCCAGAACACCGCACGCCACCCGATCACCGCCATCATCGGCACAATGGCGAGCGGAGACAGGATGCCGCCGATGCGGCTGGAGCCCCAGACGAATCCTTGCGCCCGGGCCCTCTCGGTTGGCGGAAACCACCGCGACAGCGCGCCGGAAATGTTCGGAAACGCCCCCGCTTCTCCCACACCGAAAAGGAACCGGACCGCAAGCAGCACCCAGAAGCCCGAAACGCTGCCGGTCAGCGCCGTGAAAGCAGACCACCAGATGACGATGCGCGCGATCACCGCCCGCTGTCCGCGCTTGTCGCCCAAGGCGCCGGCCGGGATCTCCAGCCCTCCGTAGGAAATGGCAAAGATGCCTACGATCCAGCCCCATTGCTCTGGCGTGAATCCCAACTCCCTTTGCATGCGCGGCCCGGCAATCGAGATGCAGAGCCGGTCGAGGTAGGTAATGACCGCCAGGAGGGACAGCGACAACAGAACCGCATGCCGCTTCTTCATTCCACCGCCCCCGCCGCATCATCGAGATCGAATATCAGCCCCGAGGAGACGAAGCCGCCGTCCACGTTCAAGGTATGCCCGGTGATGAAAGTCGCGTCATCGGAAGCGAGGAAGGCCACGGCGGCAGCGATTTCGTCGCATTGCGCGTAGCGCCGGAGTGGAATCCGGGACTGATAGGTTTGACGGATGGCCTGGCTGTGCGTGACATCGGTCATATCCGTGACCACCGGGCCCGGCGCCACGGCGTTGACGCGAATGCCGTAGCGGGCAAGCTCGAGCGCCATCACTTTGGTCAGTTGGATGACCGCGGCTTTGGAAGCGCCATAAGCAGATCGGTTCTGCGCGCCCCGCTGCCCGGAGATCGAGGCAACGCTGATAATCTTCCCGGCCCCCTGTTCGGCCATGCGCACTGCCGCGGCCTGCGAACACAGAAATGCCCCGATCAGGTTGACGCGGACCGTGAACTCGAATTCTTCCAGCGTGGTCTTCAGGAACGGCCGGTTCAGCCCGACACCGGCGTTATTCACCAGGATGTCCAGCCGCCCGAAGTTGTCGAATGCGGCTTGCACCATCGCCTTCACCCGAATGGGATCCGTAACGTCAACCGGTACGGCCTGCGCGGTCAAGCCGTCATGACGGAGCTGCGCCGCGGCGCGGCAGGCGCCCTCGCCGTCGACATCGGCGATCAGCACGTGCGCCCCTTCTCCGGCGAGCCGGCCGGCGATAGCGCGTCCGATCCCGCGCGCCGATCCGGTAACGATTGCTGCCTGGTTCTGTAGTCTCATGCCTCGGCAGCCGCGCCAATGTTCAGGGGACTTGCGGGAAAAGAGCGGATCTTTAATCGCGGTTGCAAAAGGATCTGCTCGGGGGGCCGCCCCGGCTGCCGGATGCGCCGCAGTAGCAGTTCCGTCGCATTGGTGCCCAGCTCGCGCACCGGCTGATCGACGCTCGAAACAGGCGGGTCAAAGGCGTCGAGCACCTCCGAGTCGTGCGAGGACATCACCTCGACCTGGTCCGGCCGCTTGATACGCCGCTGGCGCAGAACCCGCAATACTCCGACGACCTCATGGAAGTTGCCGGCGAGGATCGCGGTGGGAGGCTCCCGCAGATCAAGAAGATGCGATGCGGCTAATGCTCCGCCTTCGATGGTGTAATCGCCATAGCTGATGTAGTGGTCGTCGGCCGGCAATCCCGAACCGGCCAAAGCTTGCCGCCATCCGTGAATTCGCGACCGGCTGAACGGCTGGGGTTCCGGGCCGGGAATGATCCCGATCCGCCGGTGTCCGCGCGACATCAAGTGCTCGATTGCGAGCCGGGTTCCGGTGACATGGTCGGTGGCCACGAGGTCCGCCTGAAAAGTAGTGGGCGCGCGGCCCATCAGCACCACGGGCTTCCAGCTCTCCACCAGTTTCCGCAACTCTTCCTCGCAGCCCGGCACCATATAAATCAGAATCCCGTCCACCTGTTGCGCGCGCAGGATGTGAAGATACCGCGCCTGCTCCTCCGGCCGGTCACGCAGATTGCCCAGGAGCAGAGTGTAACCGGCTGTCTTCAGAGCGGTTTCCACGATGCGAACGACGTTGGCGTGAAACGGATCGGAGATGTCCGGGACCAGCATCCCGATCATCCGCGTGGAGCGAGCTTGCAGGCTGCGCGCCACTTGATTGACCGTGTAGTCGAGTTCGCGGACGGCCGCCAAAACACGCTCCCGCAGCTCGGGGCTTACGTACCGCGAACCATTCAAGACACCGGACACCGTGGCGATCGAGACTCCCGCGCGTTTCGCCACGTCGATGATGGTGGAGGCCATGCGATCAGGGTCAAACCGCAACGCCCGCTCCGGGCGTTCGCGCCTGTGCCGGAAATCGAGCGACCCGCGGATGCGTGTCCGCCGGGTCGCCCTGGATGCCGTTGCCGGTCAGGTTCACTCGTTGCATAGGGATGAACCCGGCTAGAACTCGAACCGCAGCGCCCCCTGCATGATGCGGCCCGAACCGGCGCCAGTGATCCGCCCGAAAGTGCCGGAGGCGTTCAGGTTGGCGCCGGGAGCGTTGAAAGTCGGCCGGTTGAAAGCGTTAAAGGCGTCCCACCGGAACTCGATCCGGCGCGTTTCCGTGATGGCGAAGTGCTTGCCCATCGAGAGATCAAACTCAATGAGGCCGGGCGCTGTCAGGATGTTCCGCGCGGCGTTGCCGTAGAACCCCGGCTGGTTGCGGACGAACTTCGACGTATCAAAGTAACGCTGCAGTTTTTCGACGCGCGGCCGGTCCGAGCTCAGATTCGGGTCGCCTAGCACGTCCGGCCGGTTGTTGCCGGCGCCCGTCAGCGAATTGTCCCGGCCCGCGGTCACGGTCACCGGAGCGCCGTCGCTCAAGGTGGCGATGCCGGCGAACTGCCAACCGCCCAGAATCTTCGCCACAAACGACTTCTGCTGCCGCCAGAACGGCAACTCCCACACCCAGGAACTGACGAAGCGGTGGGCCCGGTGCAGGTCGCTGAGGGCACGGTTATTGCGCCGGTCAAAAGGATCTTGCAAGTTCCAGTTGTTGGCCGCATCCGCCCGGCTGGCTTCGTCGATCGCTTTCGAGAACGTATAGTGGGCCGCATAGGTAAGGCCTTTCTGGAAGCGGCGGGAGACCTGGATCTGGAGGGCGTTGTAGCTTCCGTTTCCGTCGGCGGCATAGCCGGTGATCGCGCCGAAAGTCGGCGCGTAGATGCGGCGGCTCTCGGTATTCTGGGCCGTGGACCGGCCCGGGATGTAGACCGCCGGGTTCTGCTGCCGCACCGTGCCTTCGTGCCGGCCGAGCGATCCCACATAGCTGATCTGCAGCGCAGTGTCGGGTGCGATCTGTTGCTCGATCGTCAGGTTGAAGTTCTGGACGTAGGGCGTAGCTGTCTCCTCGGCCCAGGATCCGGCCATCGCAATCGGCAGCGAATAGACCGGGTTGTTCAGATCAACCGGCCGGCCGAACGGATTGTCGGTGAACCGGTAGG
Organism: Acidobacteriota bacterium; assembly: GCA_016178155.1. Taxonomy (GTDB): domain Bacteria; phylum Acidobacteriota; class Terriglobia; order Bryobacterales; family Bryobacteraceae; genus JACOTZ01. The sequence goes on along the minus strand of JACOTZ010000218.1, from coordinate 8,970 downwards.
GATCCGAGAGCGGGCCCACGTTGCGCGTGCGCACATCGAACCCGAACGGTTGCGCGTTTTGATTGGCCATCTGACCGATGAGCGGCACGTAGCTCAGGCCGTATGCGCCGCGCACGCTGGTCCTGCCGTCGCCGAACACGTCATAGGCGAAGCCGAAGCGCGGCGCCGGATTGACGCCGTCGAATTTGTGCGGATAGCCGGGATCGCGGTCGTACAGGATGCCGGCCGGAGCGGCGGCAATGAATTGCGACTTCGCTCCCGGCACGAGAGAGAAGGCGGATGAGTTGACCATTCTCCAGGGCGTGATGATGTCCCAGCGGAAACCCAGGCTGAGGGTAAGCTTCCGGGTCGCCCGCCAGCGGTCCTGAATGAAGAAGCCGGGCGCGTAATGACGGGTGTCGTTGTCTTTGAACGACTGCTGCCACATTTCCACCGGCTGGCCGAGAATGAAGTCAGCGAGCGCATTGCCGGTGGAGGTGCCGTCGAAGGTGAACTCACCGTTCGAACGATCGGCGTTGCCGAAAAAGAAGCGAAACTTCTGCACGTCGGCGCCGAACTTGATTTCATGCCGGCCGCGGAACCAGCTCACGGCGCCCCCGAGTTCGTACGTATCGGATACGCGTGCACCCTCCCGCTCGGCCCCGCCCGTGAAGCGGCCGGCGACCGCAATCAGCGGAACGCTTCCCGGCCCGCCGGCGACAATGAACTTCGAGCCCAGGCTGGCCAGTGTGTCGCGCACCAGGTTGGTGTTGTAGTAGCGGAAGCGCCCGTAGCTGGCGCGCAGCGTCATGACCACCGAGGGGCTGAAAGTGCGGACGTGGGAAACCGTAGTGTTCTGCGACCGGTCGCCCAGGGTCGAACGGCCGTAGCCGTCCACGTTCGATCCGTTCGGGAAGGGGTTCTCGTTTTCGGGATTGTCGATGAAGTAGCGGACCGTGGTGCGGTCGGCCGAGGTGAAGTCGTAATCGACCCGGCCCATGAACATCTTGCCATTGGTCGGGACGGGCACCTGGATCACATAATTCCCGTTGGGCCGATTCGGCAGCGGAACGCGGTCGAGCAGCTTCAATGCAACCGGATCCATGCGGGAGCGGGGGATCGTCGCATTGGGAAACGGCTGGTTGGTGAGGGGGTCGTTCGGGCGCCGTCCGATGGTGTTGCTGAAATCGCCTCCGCGTTCGGCAGCCGTAGGCGGGAACGCGCTGGAGGCAAGGCGGTCGGAGGGGTTGCGCAGGCCCTGATAGGACGCGAAGAAAAACGCCTTGTTGCGGCGGATGGGACCACCGCCCGCCGCGCCGAACTGGTTGTACCGCAGCTTGGAAACACGGGGCGCGAAAAAGCTGCGCGCGTCGAGCGCATCGTTGCGAAGATAGTTCCACAGCGACCCGTGAAATGCGTTGGTGCCGCCGCGGGTGATGGTAGTGATTGCCGCGGCGCCGCGCTTGAACTCGGCTTCAACGCCGTTGGTGGCAATTTTCACCTCCTGCACGGCATCCGGCGGCGGCTGCGTCGTGCCCGCGCCCCGGTGGGCGTAGTACATGGACGCGCCGTCGAGCATGATATTGGTCGCGTTGCCGCGGTTGCCATTCACGCTGATGCTTTGCTGGCCGAACGAGGGTCCAATCGGCGCGGCCACACGGCTGATGCCGGGCGTGAGCGCCGCGAGACTCAGAACGTTGCGTCCGTTCAGCGGCAGGTCGACGACGCGCCGCTCATCCACCAGCGTGGCGAGAGTGCCGGTTTGAGTGTCGACGGGCGGCAACTCCGAGGTGACCGTAACCGCTTCGGTGACAGCCCGGTTCGTCTGGGTGGCGAAATGCTGGCCGGTCTTCTCATTGATCGCCTGCAGACGCGTGCCGGCGACTGCCAGTCCTTGCGCATCCTGTACGGATCCGGCAATGTCGGCGCTCGTCAACTGGGCCGGTGCGCCGGAAGGAACCAGGAAGAGCAGCAGGCAAAGAGCCGCCGCGGAGCCGCCACGGAGCAGTCCTCTCATCGTTATTCACCTCATGTAAACGGTTTCTTGGAATTTATACCGCCGGAATCGACGCCTGTCAACAAGAAAATTGAGGATCCTTGAAATTGACGGCGCGGTCCCCTGCTGATAAGATCCGAGAAAGCGTTTTCTTGATGCCGACGGCCCCGCCCGGATCACGAGTGCCCGTCTGGATGGTGACTGGATGTTCCTTACTGTTCTTGTAGTCTTGCTGGCTACCCTGCCGGTTCATGCTCAACGGACCGCCCGGCCCCCGGCGCTCGCCGAGTGGGAACGCGCCACGCCGGCTGAGGCCGGCATGGATGAAGCCAAACTCGTGCAGGCGCGTGATTATGCTCTCCGCGGCGGCGGCTCGGGCATGGTGATCCACCGCGGCAAGCTGGTCCTTTCCTGGGGTGACGTGAAAGCCCGGTACGACCTGAAATCCACGACCAAGTCCATCGGGATCACGGCACTCGGCTTGGCGCTGATCGATGGCAAGGTGCGGCTAAACGACGCGGCCAACACGCACCACCCGGAGCTCGGCATTCAGCCGGAGAGCAACCGCGAGACCGGTTGGCTGAAGGAGATCACGCTCCTGCACCTGGCGACCCAGACCGCCGGTTTCGACAAACGCGGCGGATATGAGCCGCTGCTGTTCCGGCCGGGCACGAAGTGGTCCTACAGCGACGGCGGTCCCAACTGGCTCGCGGAATGTCTGACGCTGGCCTACGGGAGGGATCTCGAGGAGTTGATGTTCGAGCGCGTGTTCACCCCTCTCGGAATCACTCGCGACGACCTGCGCTGGCGCGGGAACGCGTACCGTCCCAAGGACATTCGGGGCATTCCGCGGCGGGAGTTCGGATCGGGCATCCACGCGAACGTGGACGCCATGGCGCGCATCGGGCTCCTCTATTTGCGGGCCGGCCGGGTCAACAACCGGCAGTTCCTGTCGTCGGAATTTGTCAGCATGCTGCGCGCGCCGCTCAGCCGGTTCCGGGGCCTGCCGGTTCTGAAAGCGGATCTTTATCCGAACGCCTCGAACAGCTACGGATTGTTGTGGTGGAACAATGCGGACGGCGTGCTGGAGGGCGTCCCGCGCGACGCCTACTGGTCGTGGGGCCTCTATGACAGCCACATTGTCGTCATCCCCAGCCTCGATCTGGTCATCGCGCGCGCGCCGGCAAGACTCTGGGCGCGGGCGCGGGGGCGCGGTACTCGCGCCTTCAGCCGCTGGTGGGCTCGATGGTTGCGGCGGTCGATGCCCGGCTGCGCCGGCCTCAGCCGCCCTATCCGCCCGGTCTGCGGCGATGGCTTCGGGTTCGAACCCAGGCGGAAGCAGAAAATGGGCATCAGCCTGGCGAAGATCGTGGGACCGCCCGAGGCGCCGAAGGGAGTCAACATCCCATCCAACATCGAAAACACCGGGATGGGCGAGCACGGCCGGAAGACCAGCGGCATGCTGATGGTCGACGGAGTGCTTTACATGTGGGCGCGCAATGCGGGAAACTCGCAGCTCGCCTGGTCGACCGATCACGCCAAGACCTGGACCTGGGCCGATTGGAAGTTCACCACCAGCTTCGGCCATCCCTCGTTCCTCAACTTCGGAAAGAACTACAGCGGCGCTCGCGACGATTTCGTTTACATCTATTCCCCCGACAGCGACAGCGCCTACGTGGCTTCTCCGAACATGGTGCTGGCCCGCGTTCCCAAAGATCGCATCCGCGTCCGCCAGGCCTACGAGTTCCTCAAAGGTCCCGGCACCGGCAAGCAGCCGTTGTGGACGACCAACCTCGAAGAGCGCGGTCCGGTGTTTCGCAACGCGGCCCAACTCTGTTACCGCACCCATGTGACCTATAACGCGGGGTTGAAACGGTACCTGATGAACCCTTCCCGCCCAAGTGGATGAGCCAGGACGGAAAGGTCCTGCACCTCATCACCTCCGGGGACGATATGCTCTCCGTGCGTAAAGGCTTCCTGCGTCTGCGCGGATCCCGGTGAAGGGAGCAGAGCGGTGACAATCGCCGGCTGGCCGAAGTTCGTCACCGACAGGATTTCGAACCGCTTGCTGACGCGCGCGGCTCAGTAAGTGCCGTCAAATCAGCGGAAGCGTTCTGAGCCACGACCCGTCAGGGAGTGGTGGTGACGAACTTCGGCTAGCGTTTCGCGAGGGCCTGACGGATGACCGTCTCGCGGTTGTTGCTGCTCCAGGCGGCCTGGAGCTGCTTCTCGGGCACGGCCGCGATGCGCCCGACCAGGATGTAGGCGGGCAGCGCGTGCGCCAGGTGCTTCCAGCGCGCCATATCGACGAGGGCGGGCAGCGCGCGCTGGCGCAGTTGCGCGAGCAGGTCCGGGTCGCGCGTCTCGGTCAGGGTGACCAGGGCGACGGCGGCGTTGTTGCGGTCGGTCCAGATGAGCGAGTTCAGCATCTCGATGAGCCAGGCCGGCTGAACGCGCACGCCGGCCTCGGGATGCTTGAGCGCAAAGACGGCGATCGCGGCGAGCGCGCGGAGTGCATTGGCGCGGACGGTATCATCCGGGTCCTGGAGCGCGTACAGCAGATCGGCGGCGACCTGATCCTTGCTGGCGGCGTAGCCGATGACATAGGCGGCGATGCCGCGCTGCTGTTCATCGGCGGATTCGCGCAGCACGGCGCGGAGCTTGGCGAGGTGCTCGTTAGCCATCCCGGCGAAGCGCTCCTGGAGGGCGCGCACGCCGGGGTCGGCCATAAGCGAGTGGCCGCGGCTCAGGTCTTCGCCGGAATTGCCGGCGCGGGCGGCGCGTTGCACGGCGGCGAGGAACGCGTGATACGCCTTTACGACCGCTTCGGGCAGCGCCGCGTCGCCCGCCGGCGGAGCGCGGTAGTCGAAGTGCGGCGCGCCGGTCTCCTCGATGCCCACGTAGAGGATCGCGCCGCCGTCCTCGCAGCAGGCTGCTTCCAGGCGCGCGCGGACGACGCCGCGCACGTTCTCAATGCGCTGCTCGACGTCGGCCTTGGAGCGCGGCAACGCGTCGCCCTCGTTGACGCCGAGCGCCTGGCGGATGCCGGCAGCGGATGCTTTGCGGATCCCGTAAAAGTCAATCGTGCGAATGACGGGCGCCTGGGCTCGCGCCGCGCTCAGGGCGCAAAAGAGAACGAAGACAGACCGCAAACGCCTTGGACGTAGCGGCGGATGCGCCGTTACGCCTGTTTTTCGGCGAGATCGCCGACCAGGGGCAGCTTGAAGCGCTCGTGGTTGTACGCCTTGTACATCAGAAAGACCCAGAGCGCGATGCCGCCGAGTCCGATTACCAGGCTGAGCAGACTGGTCAGCAAGCCGATCAAAGACGGCAGCACGGTGAAGATAATCATCTCGACGATCGAGAACGCGATCCAGAAGACGAACCAGGCGATGTTGAAGAAGATCGACTGAAACGCGTGGAAGCGCACGAAGGGATTGCGGTTGTGGGGCTCCAGCACCAGGAAGAGAATGCCGGTGATGAAGCCGAGCAGGTAGCAGAGCGCGCCGGCGACGTTCTCGGTCAAGCCGCCGGTCTGAGCCTGGGGGGCGGGGGGCGGGGCCGCCGTGTCATAGGGTTGTGCTCCGCCGGCCGGCGCCGAATACGGTTGCGCGCCGGCCGCGGTGGAGCCCGAGTACGGCTGCGCGGCAGGCGGCGGCGCCGGATCAGAGGCCGGTACCGCGGCGCCGCATTTCGCGCAAAAGCGGCCCTCGACTGCGGCCCCACAGTTCGGACGTAGTCTGGATGAAGGGCACGTTTTTGAGCCCGCAGCATTTGCAGACGCAGGACCGGTTCGTCGAGAGCTACCTGCAATTCCGGACGGACGCGCTGGCCTTCCAGCCGTGGGGATTCCGCAGTCTGCAGATCGACCAGGAGGCGCTGGCGGGCGGCAATTTCTCGATCACCAGCGCTTCCGGCATTCTGCCCGACGGGCTGATCTTCGAGATTCCCGGGGCGGACGCGGCGCCGCCGCCCACGCAGCTCGCCGACTACTTCGACGCGGAGCGGGAGGAGCTGGACGTATACCTGGCGATCCCGGCGCACCGCGAGCAGGGGCTGAACGTATCGCTCGGGCGGCGCGACGTGGACAGCCGCTATCTGGCGGAGGTCGCGATGCTGCGCGACGAGAACTCGGGCAGCAACGAGAAGCCGGTGCAGGTGGCGCGCAAGAACTTCCGGCTGCTGGTGGGGGACCAGGCGCAGCAGGGCGTATCGGCGATGCGCGCGGCGACGGTGCGGCGCACGCCCGCGGGCTCGTTCCAGGTGGACCCGAGCTTTGTGCCGCCGCTGCTCGATATCGCGGCCAGCGATTATCTGCTCTCGATCGCGCGGCGGCTGACCGAGATCCTGGTGGCGAAAAGCAGCCAACTCTCGGGGACGCGCCGGCAGAAGAACCTGAGCCTGGCGGATTTCGGCACGGCCGACATCGCGAACTTCTGGCTGCTGTACACGGTCAATTCGAGCCTGCCGGTGATGCAGCACATTTTCGAATCGCGCCGCGGGCATCCCGAGCGGCTGTTCGCGGCCATGCTGGAGCTGGCGGGCAGCCTGACGACGTTCTCGACGCAGGTGCACCCGCGCGAGCTGCCGAAGTACAACCACGACCGGCTTTCGGCGTGCTTCACCGAGCTCGACGAGAAGATCCGGTTTCTGCTCGAGACGGTGGTGCCGGCGAATTTCGTATCGCTGCCGCTGAAGCTGGTGCAGAACGCGATCTACGCGACCTCGCTGAGCGACGAGAAGTACCTGACGAACACGCGCATGTACCTGGCGATCAGCGCGGACCTGAACGAGGCGGAGCTGATCAACAAGACGCCGTACCTGATCAAGGTCTGCTCGGCGAACCACATCGAGCACCTGGTCCGGCAGGCGCTGCCGGGCGTGCCGCTGACGCACATCGTGCGGCCTCCGAGCGTGATTCCGGTGAAGATGAACCACCAGTATTTCAGCCTGAACCAGAGCGGGCCGGCCTGGGAGGCGATCCGGCGGGGGCGCAACCTGGCGGCCTACGTTCCGGCCGAGATTCCGGCTCCCAGCCTGGAGCTGATCATCCTGCTGCCGGAAGCGGGTTAGCCGGCATTGGACGGCAGCGCGGCGCCGGTGCGCGTGGGTTGGAATTGCCGGTTCCCCCGGGCCCGGCGGCAGCGCGGGCTGCTGCGGCGGGCTGCGAAACAAAGCCAATTTGCCGGCGGGCAGAGGTGTCCGATTTTGGGAATGGGTTCGTTCCGCGGATTCCGGCAGAGGTTGGCAACCTGTTGAATCGATGTCTGTTACTGGCTTCAGGGGCGGCTCGGGAGTGTCTTCGACGGGCGCGCTGGAGTCCGGGCCGGGCGCGAGCTGATCGAGGCGGCGCAGAGTACGAAACAAAGCCAAATCCACGCGGGGGTCGTAGACGGAGGCCTTCACGATGACGCCTTTGTCGCGGCAGTCTTCGTTGAACAGGAGGGCCTGGCGGGTGGGGGTGGGAGCGTCGTGGAAGCGTTCCTGAAAAGACGGAAGCAAGTCGCGTTCGGCGACGAAGAAGGCGCCGGCCTCGATGTTGGCGATGCGCATTTTGCGCCAGGCGGCGAGGGCGAGAGTGTGGACCAGGACCTCGGCGGCGGCGGCGGCGGTGGCGGGGCGGTACTGGTCGAGGAACCAGTCGCGCAGGGTTTCATAGAGGGCGGCGTTCTCGCCGGGATGATGGGGCATTCGGCGGCGAGGCCGTGGCGGAGGGCGTTGAAGCGCGAGGCGGCCTTGCCCTCGGGGGTACTGGGGCCGGTGCTCAATTGCGCATTGCGGCGGTTGGCCGCGAGCTGGCGCGGGGTGATGATTTTTGACATGAGTCGCTCCTGGGGCGGGAGAGGGTGTAGGTCTCTCGAGCCGTGCTCAGGATGGCAGATGGGGTGTGCGGAATCGCCTCGTGGGTTCCGGCAAAGTGATGAATTCGGGAAAAAAATAAATTTTGGGCGATGGTGGTGAACAGGGATTCCCAGTTCCTTCGGACCAGCAAAGGGTAACAGTACCCGGTCGTTTCCGCCGCCACTGGGTCCCTGAAATCCTTGGGGACAGTCGCTGCATTGCGTTGTTCGCCGATCGGGTGCTTGAGACTTCGGAGACTGGGGACCGGCAGTGTGCATATCCGTGGTGCTGCCTGGACTGCCGGCGGCGCAGCATGCACGTGCGCTGAGTCCGCCGCACGGCCGCTCTTACGCCGCGCCCCCAACGGGAATTTGCCATCGGAACAGGAAAAAGCGGTGACCGCAAAGGGAGCACCAGTAGGGTTGAAGAAGCCATTGGAAAGCCGTCTCAATGGCGTTTCGGGGGTCTACGCTTCTAAAATCGATGGATCTGCAATGGGGACAGCGCGTGGAGAAGAGCCCGAATTTAGCGTGCATCATGACCCTGTGTCCACTTTCGCCGGACTGTCTGGACTGTCTTCGGCACGTCCCGCATGATTCACGGATGGCGTGAAATAATTCGCGTGGGGGTTGTTGCGGAGTCTGGACACAGCGCGGCTAGCCTCCCGCGCTGCGGCCAGTTGTTGTGGTGTTCGCACGTCGGGTTCCGACACTCTCACCCGCTCTTTCGCGCGCGCAACCTGGCGTTTGTGCCTCTTCACCAGTCTTTTGTTCATCTCTGTCCTATTCGCCTGGCTCCTCCACAACCCCGCAGATCATGGCCTCGGTCGTGAGCATGAGAGAGGCGATGGAAGCCGCATTTTGCAGAGCTGTGCGAGTTACCTTGGTTGGGTCGATCACGCCGGCCTTCACCAGGTCTTCGTATTGTTCAGTGGAGGCGTTGAAGCCGAAGCCAGGATCCTGGTGGTTCCTGATCTTCTCGACAACGACGGCCCCCTCGGTACCGCAGTTCAGCACGATCTGCCGCACGGGATCCTCGCACGCGCGACGCACGATGGTGACGCCGAACTGTTCGTCGTCCTCGAGCTTGAGGGCCTGCAGGGCGACCGAAGCTCGCAGCAATGCAACGCCGCCGCCGGGTACGATGCCCTCCTC
>JACOTZ010000423.1 GCA_016178155.1 Acidobacteriota bacterium | reverse complement strand
CGGGTCCGTCACACGGCCGGCGATGATGCTGCGCGTTTCCTGCCCGTTTGCCCAAAAAGAGAGCAACAAGGCCGCAAAGACAGCGGCAGACAATCTGTACATAGGTTGACCCTTTCGCAACCAATCCCGGGAGATGCGCGGCACCTCGGCGGGTGGGCTGGCTTCCCGAGTAGCGGTTAGTTCGATTATAAATGGAAAAGACCGTTTGTACAGCAACTGCTGTACGCAGGAGCCTTTTTCACCGGCTCTCCGGTCACGGCGTCCGCGGAAATGGAGCAAGGACAGAACAATGGCGCGGGATTCGTGAAGGCCGCAAAACCGCTCCTCCTGATCGGGTAGGGGCGGCCCACCGGCGCTTTACACACCGATAGCGCTGCAGACTACCTGAGTAGCCGGCTTTCGGACAGCGGCTTTCGGCAGGAGCGCATCTAACGGGGGCCTGCTCCGCGTTGTGAGAACGCGATGGCCAGTGCGCAGCATGCCGCTTGCTCACACGCGCGGCTCGGAACGGCGGTGCTCACGCACGCGGCTCGGAACGGCGGTGCTCACGCGCGCGGCTCAGAACGGCGGTGCTCACGCGCGCGGCTCGGAACGGCGGTGCTCACGCGCGCGGGTAGGAGGGCCGGTGCTAGAAGGTGATGCGTGCCTGCACCTGGAGCCAGCGATTGGTGGCGGAGGTCTGGGAGACGACCCGCCCAAAATCGGTGCGGAACGGATCGGTCACGGGGTTGTTCATCTGCGACCGATTGAGCACGTTGAGGGCATCGAGGCGCGCCTGGAAATTGACGCGCTCGGTGATGTGAAAATTCTTCGCCAGGTTGGCATTCCACTGGAGCGTGTGATCGCGGCGGAGACCATCGAGGCGGGTTGGGAAGACCCGGCGGTGGAACGAGTTCGCTCCCTTTGTTCGATCGCGCTCGAAATTGGCCGTGTTGAACCAGGTATCGAAGGTCCGGTTCTCGATGTTGGCGACGTCGTTCACGTCCGGGCCGTAGTAGAAGTTAGTGGTGCCCCAATCCACCAGGGGTCCCGGCTGCCACTCAAGGGTGGAGCCCAATTGCCAGCCACCGATGACCATGTTCAGGGGCTTGTTCACCCCGGATGCCAGCATCTTGCCCCGGCCGAAGGGCAGTTCCCAGATGCCGGTCATGATGAAACGGTGCGGGCGGCCATCGTTCGAGATGCGCTCCGAAGGAGCGGTATCGAATTCGTTGTACAGGTAATCGGCCTCGCGGATGCGGAGGCCCGTGTAGCTGGCGGTGAAGTTCCAACCCGCCGAGAAGCGCTTCTCGAATGAGATCTCGATGCCGTCGGTCCTGGTGTAATAGCCGTTGTCGAAGGTATTGCGCAGGCCGTTCCCGCCGGTGGACTGCGGAAATGCACGCAGCAACTGCTGCTTGCGGATGGTGCGAGACCTGTAAAAGCCGTTGGTCTGCATATCGGCCCAGACCTCGGGCGAGAAATCGGCCTGGTTGAAGTTGCCGATGTAGAACGGGTTGGGCACGTTCTGATTCAGGTTACTGGCGATCGCATTGTTGCGGGCGAGGCCGTCGGCCCAATATGGTTCAGCCAGAGGGTTTATGCGGGTCTGCAGCGAGATCCGATCCGAGTAGGAGCCGGCATAACTCATATCCAGGACCATGCTCTTGCCGATCTGGCGCTGGAAACCGACCCGCCACCGCTGCTGCCGGGCGTGGGGCTGGTCGAAATCGGTGAAGTCGAAGCCGCGGCCGGCGTAGGCCATGGAGCCCAATGCGTTCCGAGTCGGCACGTCGAAGCGTGTCCCGTCGGCGCGCACCGGGAACGGATCCACTAGAGGGCTCTTCCCGTTTCCGGGATTGGCGTTCGCCGGAAAATTCCATGTACGCCCGAAGTCGGTGGTGATGACGCTGCTTGTGCTGCGCGAATACCCGAACTGGTTCAGGCCGAAGTTCAGCACGTTAATCGTGTCGAAGAAGATCCCGTAACCGCCGCGGATCACTGTTTTCGAATCGAACTGATAGGCAAGACCGACACGCGGCAGCCACATCAGCTCGTTCTTGAAGAGATTCCGGGGAGAACCGGCAGTGTTAGCATACCTGTTGCCGCCGATCACCTTGAACTGCGACGCCGGCAGCTCCGGAATGGGATTCTTCGCATAGGCGGCCTCAGCGGCGGCGGCAATCGGCAATGCGATGGTCGGGTCGTAGCCGTTTACCATGCGGTCATAGCGCTCCGTCGGGCCCATCTCGTACTCGGTCCTCAGTCCCAGGTTCAGTGTCAGCTTAGGCGTGAGTCGCCAGGAATCCTGCACGAACCAGGCATAGTAAGGATTGTGCATCGCGTAGCTGTCCGGGGTGAGGATGCTGATCGAGTTGGGAATGCCGAGGATGAAGGCCGCCCAGGCGTGCCCCAAATTCCTGGAAGGGACGAGGTCGTCGTCGCCGCGGCGCGTGAAAGTCCGTGAAAACGCAAACGTGCCGCTGGTGTTCCCGCCCCCTCCGCCGGTCCGGAACATGTGCCGGTTGTCGAAGGCCGCCCGGAGGCTATGATTGCCCATGATCTTCGTCATCTCGAGCTTGGCGGTGCCGACGCGATAGCGCGTCCAGGTGGAATAGCCGGTCGCGCCAATCAGCGAATAGTCGTCAATATTCATGCGCGGCAGCAGGTGCAGGTCGCCGGCCTTGGCGTCCATGTACGCGGGCAGCCCGACATCACTGGGCTTGAATTCCAGGAGTTTCGGGCGCAGGTTGCCTTCGCGGAACTGGTTGATGGCCAGGTTAACGTTCCAGATGGTGGTGGCGTTCTGGGTGTAGACGAGGTCCACATTGCCGCCTTTGTTGTTGCGGACAAGCCCGTTGAGCGTCAGGCCACGAGCGGTTTCATAGGCCCAATCGGCGCGATCCTCGGGTCCGAAATTGTTGACCGACCAGCGGCCGAACATGCGCCACTTATCGCTGATCTGATAATCGATGCGATTCGAGTAGGCGTAGTAATCCCAGTTGTAGGGCGTCTGGGATGCGAGATAGTTGTTCACCGGATCCCGTCCCGGCCCTGGCGAGTTGTTCGGCTTGGGGTAAAAACTGAGGTACTTGTCATAGGCCGGATTCGCAAACCGGCTCTTTGGGATCACATTGCCGGCGAAGGGAGTACGGATGACGTGGCCGGAGCGCGCCGGGTCCGCCACGGTGGTGGCGGGGTCGTGGATCAGGTACTGGGTGGAGTTCGGCAGACTGAGCATATCGCTGAAATCGCCCTCGCGCGCCCCGAGAGTGGGGACGGTGCGGTTGAAGTTTGCCGCGTCCTCCACCTTCACGTCTTTGAAAGCGTTGTAGGTGAAAAACCAGAACAGCCGGTTCCTGCCGTTAAAGAGCTTGGGGATGACCACGGGTCCGCCCCCCGAGGCGCCCCAGTTGTTGGACCGGCCGGTCGGCTGCTTGTCGGTGTTGCGGAGCTCGTTTGCGAGCGCGGTATTTCCCGCGGCTTCCGCGGCGGCGATGTTTTTGTAGTAGCGTTGCTTGACGAAAAACGGCGTCCCTTGCCATCGCTGCTGCCAGTGCTGCCAGGTGGCGGTGCCGTGCAGATCGTTCTGGCCCGACTTGGAAATCATGGTGATGGCCGTGCCCGAGCTTTGTCCGATCGAGGCATCGAAGTTGGTGGTCTCCACCTTGAATTCGCTGACCGCGTCGGTGTACGGCAGATAGGCCGCCCGGCGGGAGGGCCCCTGGTTGGGGGAACCGTCGAGCGTCCACGAATTGCCGCCAATGCGGCCGTTCACGTAGTAATCCGATGCGCCGACATTGGAGTGCAGCGCCAGGTAATTGTTCACGCCGCCATATTGGATGCCCGGCGTGAGCTTGACCAGCAGCAGGGCCGAATTGCCCATCACCGGCAACTCCATCACGGTCTTGTTATCGAGCACGCGACCGGAAGTGACGGCGCTGGTCTCGAGCAGCGGCGCCTCCGCGGTTACCGAGATGGACTCGGTGACGCCGCCGACTTCGAGCGGCAGCGTGATTTCGATCCGCGAAGACACGGGCAGCGTGATCCCCCTGCGGACCAGCTTCTTGAAGCCTTGCATCTCCGCCGTGATCTCGTAGTTGCCCGGCAGAAGTAGATTTGCCTCGTAGTAACCGCTGGCATTGGTCCTGAAGCTGAGCGCCACGCCGGTATCGGCATTCCGTACGACCACGAGCGCGTTGACTACGGCACTCCCGGTCGGGTCGAGGACACGGCCGAACAGCATCGAGCGTGTCTCTTGAGCGGGCGCGATGAAGGCGCTAAGAGTCGTGACGAGCGCAAGTCTTCGAATCATTTGTAAACACATAGTGCAACCCCGTGAAGTTCGAGAATGTCTTCCAGGAAATGCGCCGGCTGGCAGGCGGCAACCCTTTCCCCGTGCTTGTTTTCTCGATTATATGCACTGCAGCGCTGTGTTGCCCTACCGGGAGTGCCGTAGGAGGGACTCAATGGGAGGTGGGGACGCGGATTGCGAAACGAAGCCAATTTTCTTGTTAACCATCGTAGAATGAGTAGCTTGCGACGGCGCACGAGCGGCTTCGGGGGCCTCGCGCAGGTGACTGCGTGGGGCCGGCGAAACTTGAGGTCGCAGTGGCTCTGCGTCGCCCGGCTCCGCGTTTGCGGGGCAATCAGGCTCGGGCGTGGCGGGCCCGGGTGATCCCGTGTCAGTCTGGGGAAGGGTCAACCGCGGCGGCTCGAGGGAGAAGGCGGCAACTGCAACGTCCTGAGCAACGGCGGCGCTGCTGAGATCGCCGGGGCCGGATGAGGCGGCAGTTGGGATTTCGCTGACATCGCCGGGCTCGACGGGCGGGAGATTCAGGGGTTCCGTGCCGGTGGGGAGCGGGTTGCGGCGGATGCGCTCAAGCTGGGCGAGCATCTGGGTGAGCTCGCGGCGGACGGTGGTCTGGTAGCGGATCTGGATGTCGAAGGCGCGCGGGTCCTTGCTCATGCAGATGGAGAGGCCCTCGTAGTAGTCGATGCCCTCGTTCTGGCCGCCGGGGCGGTCGTCCACTTTGCAGCGGATTTTGAGGTTTCGGACGCTGCTGCTCATGAGGGCGGATTCGACGCCGATGGCGCGCTCGAGGCGCCAGAAGGCGGCGGCGATGCGGTCGAGGAGGAGCATTTCGAGGGTGCTCTGGGGCTGCTGCTCGCTGACGAGGCGGGCGTGGAGCAGGTGGTATTCCTGAGGGTCCTCGAAGGGGAGGACGACTCGTTGGGAGCACAGGCCGTGCTTGAGGGCGTTGTCGCGGAACTGTTGTTTGCCGGCGTCGCTGCGCGGGCCGGTGCTTTTTTGCTCATTGCGGCGGTTAGCTTCGATTTGCTGCATGCTGGCCATGGCGGCCTCCTGGGCGTTGGGATTTTGGCTGAGGCCGGCTTCCGCGGGTCCTCCAACCGGCTCTATTTTCCGGGGCGGGGTGTGCGGAACTCCCTGAGGGGTATCCGGAAGCGGCTGGAAATGGGGGGAATATAAATTTTCGTCAGGTGTGAATGCAAAAGTTCTCATCGCCGTTTCCGCACTCCTAGCGCTGGAATGCAAAAGTTCTCATCGCCGTTTCCGCACTCCTAGCGCTGGAGTGTGATCGAAGGGTGGGGCGGAACGGGGATGAGAACGTGCGTTGAACTAAACCGCAGGACAGGCGGGATGGGAGGGATATGGGGTTTGCTTGCTG
>JACOTZ010000460.1 GCA_016178155.1 Acidobacteriota bacterium | reverse complement strand
TCGCCGAAGGCCGCGCCGCGGCCCACCTTGGGCGAGGCAAATTCCCTGCCGGCCTCCGCCGCGACATCCCTGAATTTGTCCGACCCGAGGTTCAGAAACAGGTGCGGCGCCTGGGCGTGGCCGGCGTTGCGCGCGGTATTGTCGATATGGCCGTTTACCACCAGCAGATCGAGCAAGCCGTCGAGGTCCGCGTCGAAAAAGAAACAGCCGAAGCCCAGGCTGCGGCGGGTGGCACGACCGATCTCGGAGCCGGGCGCGAGGTCGGAGAAAATGCCGCCGCCGCTGCCGCGGTAGAGGCCGAGCATCTCGTTGTGGAAATTGGTGACGGCGAGGCCGGTAATGCCGGAATTGTCGAAGTCGGCCGCGTCCACGCCCATCCCGGCGCGCGCCTTGCCGTCTTCGCTGAAGGCGACGCCCGCGCGCATGCCGATCTCCTGGAAGGTGCCGTCGCGCTGGTTGCGATAGAGCTTGTTCGGCTGCGTGTCGTTGGCGACGAACAGGTCGGGCCAGCCGTCGCGGTCCCAGTCGAGCGTGGTCACGCCCAGCGATTTCGAGCTGGTGTCGAAGACGCCGGCCTTCGCGGTCACGTCCTCGAAGCGGCCGCCGCCCCGGTTGCGGAACAGCCAGCAGGTAGTGCCGCGATATGCCTCCGGCGTGCAGTACGACTTCTGCCTGCCATCCAGGCTGCAGAAGACGTCCTGATCGGGCGACCAGCGGACGTAGTTACACACGAACAGATCGAGCAGGCCGTCGCGGTCGTAGTCGAGCCACAGCGCCGAGGTGCTGAAGCCCTGGCGCCCGAGCAAGCCGCTCTGCCGGGTGACATCAATGAACGAGCCCTTGCCCGTGTTTTGAAACAGGCGGCTCTGCCCGAGGCAGGAGATGAAGAGATCGGGAAAGCCGTCGTTGTTGTAATCGCCCACGGCGATGCCCATCCCGTACATGGGCACGTCGAGGCCGGCCTGGCGGGTGACGTCGCGGAAGGTGCCGTCGCGGTTGTTGCGATAGAGCGCGAGCGTCGAGCGCTTCTGAAGGCGTCCCGGCCAGTCCGTGCCGTTGACGATCAGGATGTCCTGCCAGCCGTCGTTATCGTAATCGATGAACGCGCATCCGGGACCGAGTGTCTCGGGCAGGTACTTCCTTCCGAAGGCGCCGCTGTTGTGCGTGAAGCGGATGCCTGCCCGCGCGGTCACGTCCTCCAGCCGAAAGCCGGGCGGCCGGCCCCCGGTGCGGTCGCCCAGCAGGGGCGAGCCGAGCGCGGCGAGAAACGTCCGGCGGTCCATCAGCGCGGGCTGACCAGCCCATGCCGGATGGCGTACAGCACCAACTCAGCGGTGCGGTGGAGATTCAGCTCGTTCATGACGTTGGCGCGATGCACGGAAACGGTGTTGACGCTCAGGCCCAGCATGGCCGCGATCTCCTTATTCGAATGGCCTTTGGCGATGAGTTGCAGGATCTGCTTCTCGCGCGGCGTGAGCCGGTCGAAGTGCTCGTCCTGGTCCGCGCGCGGGCGCGGCAGCCCGAACGCGCGGCCGGCGGCGACGGCCCGCACCGCGCTACTCAGGTCGAGATCGAGGGCATTCTTCAGGATGTACCCGCTGGCTCCCGCATCGAGGGCGTTGCGGACGTAGTTCTCGTCCGCATGCATGCTCAGCATCAGGATCGCCGACTCGGGGACGTTGCGGCGGATCTCGTGGGTGGCTTGCAGCCCGTCCATGCCGGGCATGGCGTAGTCCATCACCACGACGTTGGGCCGCAGCGTCTTAGCGAGCTCGACGGCCTGCGCGCCGTCGCCGGCCTCGCCGACGACGCGAATATCCTCCTCGTCTTCGAGCAGCCGGCGGAAGCCTTTGCGAACGAGGGCGTGATCATCCGCGAGTAAGACGGTGATCATGTCTGCTCCAGGGGGACCTCGAGGAGCACGCGCGTGCCGCCCTCCCGCGGCTGCTCGATCGAGAGGCTTCCGTGCAGCAGCTCCGCGCGCTCGCGCATGGCGACCAATCCCAGTCCCCTATTATTGCCCCGCGGCGGCATGCCGGCGCCGTGGTCCTCGATCTCGAGCGCCAGGCGGCTGTCGAGAAACCGCAGGCGCACGCTCGCCGACGAAGTGCGCGCGTGCCGCGCGATGTTGTTCAGCGCTTCCTGCAGCACGCGGTAGAGGTGAATGGCGGCCTGGTCCGGCACGCGGCCCTCGCCCGATTTCTCAAATTGCACGTGGATCCCGGTCTGCTTCTCGAACACGGGCAAGAAACGCTCGAGCGCCTTCTCGAAGCCGTAATCGTCGAGCACGGTGGGGTGCAGGGTCTGCGAGAGCCCGCGCGTCTTTTCAAGCGCGCCCTGAACGATCCCGCCGACCTCGGCGAGCTCGGCGCGCAGCGGCGATCCGGCCGGCAGGTGCTTCTTGTCCGCGCGCTGCAGCATGGCTCCGATGGCGGTGAGGATCTGGCCGAAGTCGTCGTGCAGCTCGCGCGCGATGGAGCGCAGCACGTCTTCCTGCAGGCTGATCAGCTTGCGCGCGAGCGTGCTTCGCTGGCGCGAGGCGGCGGCGAGCTGGTTGAAGACGCGGCGGTTGAAGTAGATCACGGCCAGGCTGGCCGCCAGGATTCCCGCCAGCAGGGCGGCCAGCAGGAAATAGGTGTTCCGCTCCACGCGGCCGTAGATGCGGGCGATCTCGGCGGCGGCCGCTTCCTCGGCTTCGTTATTCTGCACCAGCAGGCGCGCCACGGTGGCGGTGAGCGCGGCCTGCTGCGCCTGCAGCGTGTTGGACGCCATGCGGCGCGCCCGCGCCTCGTCGCCGCCGGCGGAAATGGAGAGCACCTGCCCGACCGATCTCCAGAACTGCGCCACGGCGTTTTCGAGATACTCGTTCTGCTCCCGGGACCGGACCGCAAGCCGGCTCTCGATGCGCAGCGCGTCCTCGAGGTCAAAGCGCATCCGCCGCAGCTCGGCCGCCCAGGCGGTCAGCGGGTAGCCCTCTTCGTTCTCCTGCATGTCGCGCAAAGCGAGGGCGAGCGAGTTGAGATTGTTCTGGATGCGGAGAAGCTGCAGCGAGTCGCGGCGGTTGCGCTCGACCGTCTCGCTCTGGAGCCGGCGCAGTCCTTCGATCTGCCGCAACGAGTAGGCGGAAAACGCGCCCACGGCCGCGAGCGTCACTGCCAGGGCAAGCAACAGCCGCGGTGTGGGAGACGGAGGCATCTCATTCACTCAAGGCCCGGCTGTGCGCTTCTCCTCAATCGTGCTCTTCGGACCTTCGACCTCCTCAATCACCACGCGCACGGTCTTACGCTTCGCGACTTCCTGCTCGGGCACGCTGAACTTGACCGCGATCATGCGATCGAGCGTCTGGCCCGGCGCGATCTTGTCCCGCAGGATCAAGGTCGGATTGTATTTCTGGCCGAGCACCGGGTAATAGGTGAAGAGCCGCTGCGCATCGCGCTCGGAGAATACGGCGCTATCGATAGTCTTGCCGTCGCGGGTGTCGAGAAAAACCTGCACATCGCGGATCTTCAGCTCGAGGACCGAAGGGTTGGCGATGCGGAAATCGACGATGGCGACCGTTTCCCCTGGTTCGACGGCGTACGTCCGCACCTTGAGCACCTCGCCCTTGACTTCGATGTGGTACTTGCGGGTATAGCTGAGGACGAAGGCGACAATCCCGCCGACCACCACGAGCCCGATCAGGCCGGCCACCAGGGACTGCCGCGACATGCTTCAGGACTCCACGATGCGCAGAATCTCGCGCATCGATTCGTGCGACTTCCGGACCTGCTCGGGCCCGAAGATGTGCGTCTCCAACCCGACCTGACCCCGGTAACCATCGCGCGCCAGGGCAGCGAAAATGGCAGACCAATCGAGCCGCTGTTTCTCGTCGAGCAGGCTGCGGCCCTTGATCTGCACGTTCCCGATCCGCTTCTTCGGGAGCATGTTGTAGCCGTCGGGGAATGCCGGCTCGCGGCTGGTGCCGTTGAGCGGATCCCAGTTGATGCCGACCGCCCTGCCCGGGATCTGCTGGAGCAAGGCCACCAGCTCCCGGCAGGTCGCGATATTGCACGAGCCCTCGTTTTCGATCAGCAGCCGCACCTTCTCTTTGTCCGCGATCTCTGCCATCTCGCCGATGATGTCGGCGGTCCGGCTATGGATTTTCTCCGGCTCCGCAACGCGCAGGAAGGTAAAGATGCGGAGCTTGTCGACGCCGAAAATGTGCGCGGTGCGGATGGCCCGGCGCAGCTCCTCGAGCCGCCGCTCGAAGCGCGCTGCGTCAGCTGCCATGCGCCGGGCGCGCGCCGCGTCGTCCTCGGGACGCCGGCGTACGGGTTCGGTGCCGGGCAGCGTATACTTCAGCATCCCGGTATTGAGGAAGGATACGCGCAGGCCGTTGTCGCGGAATTCGCGGGCGGCCTGCCGGATGAAATCCTCGCTCTGGCGCGCATACTCGCCCTTACCGCCGCCGGGCACGGAGCGCAGCTCGACCCAGCGC
>JACOTZ010000071.1 GCA_016178155.1 Acidobacteriota bacterium | reverse complement strand
CTATTGCCGGATCAGACGCACGCGCTCGAGATTCATCGCGCTGAGGCCGGGGCGGATGGTGGGCTTCACCTGCAGCTTGTGCTCGCCCGCGGGCAGTTCGATCTCTCCGAGCGGGAAGGTCTTAAACACCTCGGCGCCGTCGGTGTTTTGCACCGTGCCGCGCAGCTCGCGGCCGGCCGCCGTGACGATAAAGTCGTTGCCGGCCCAGGCGCGCGGCGCGGCGTAGCTGATCTCCACCTTGTAACGGCCGGCCTCGGGCGCGCGGAAGATCCACGTAGGCAAGTCGTCGGGGCGCGTCCAGCGCGTCAGGTAGACGTGTCCGAGAATGTTTTCCTTTTTTGCGCGCTGCTCGAAACGAGTCTCAATCTCGGAGGATTCCGCGCCCAAGCCGATGACGCCCTTTGTATCCGCGCGGATAACGAACGGCGCGACGCGCGGCGGGCCGTCGAGCTTCAGCTCGACGACGCTCGCAACCTCGTCGGGGGCTTCGGCGGGTAGTCTGACGATCACGTCCTCGCCGTCGCGGCTGGTGCGCAGCGCTCCCGGGGCGGCGAGAAGGCGCGCGGACACCACCTTGTTCTTCAACCCGGGGACACGCAGATTGCCATCGAGCGGCCACTGAAAGACATGGAGGTAGACGGTGCTGCCCTTGGCGGTCGCGCGCCCGAAGAACGGCAGGCGCGCGAAAGGGCTGGCCGTGGTGCCGTAGATCGACTCGCTGTTCACCTTCATCCACGCACCCATGGCGTTGAGGCGGGTGACGAACTCGTCCTGGATGCGGCCGTCCGGCGTCGGCCCGACGTTGAGGAGCAGGTTTCCCCCCTTGCTTACGACCTCGATCAGCATGCGGATCAGATCGCGGGGGGTCTTGAACTCGGTCTCGTACTTGTTGTAACCCCAGCTCTCGGTGTTGATGGTGACGCAGGACTCCCACAGGATGGGCTTGCCGCCGGCGCCGGTCATGCCGGTCGCGGGGACGAATTGCTCGGGGGTGCCGAAGTCGGCCCTGTTGCCGGGCTTGCGGTTGTACAGGCGGTCATTGATGAGCGTGTTCGGCTGGATGCCGCGAATCATGTCGTAGATGGAGTCCGCGCCGATTTCCTCAGGCTGGTGCTCCCACTCGCCGTCGAACCAGACCACGGCGATGTCGCCGTAGCCGGTGAGCAGCTCCTTGAGCTGCGCCTTCATAAATTCGATATACCGCGGCAGGTTGCCGCCCTCCTTCGGGTTCGGGACTTCCCAGGCGCGCTTGGGCACGTAGTCGGGATGGTGCCAGTCCATGATCGAGTGGTAGAAGCCGAAGCGCATGTCCTTGCGCTGACAGGCATCGGCGAGCATCTTTAGCGGGTCGCCCTTGTACGGGGTGATCTCCATGTCATAGTCGCTGACCTTGCTGCGATAGATGCTGAAGCCGTCGTGATGCTTCGAGGTGATGACGATGTAGCGGGCGCCGGCGTTCTTCGCCAGATCAACCCAGGCGTCGGCGTTGAAGTTGACCGGGTTGAAGCGGCGCGCGTAACGGTCGTACTCGGCCTGCGGGATCTCCATGCGATGGCGGGCCCACTCATGGCGTCCGATGACAGAGTAGACACCCCAATGGATGAACATGCCGAACTTGGCGTCACGAAACCATTGCGTACGGGCGTCGCCCGCGAGCGGTTTAGGAGTCGGCGGCGCGGCGGAGAGCAATGCGGTAATTACAAACAAGGAAGCGAAGCGAGGGAGCATAAGCAGAACCTCAATTATAGCGGCGGCGTAACCGTCCCGATCCGGGTGCCGGGATTCTGTTGTCTTCGGCTGAGCGGCCGACGCGCGGTTCACCCCTGTGCGGCGGGCTTGTGATCTGTACCCCGGGGTTGCGCAAGCAACCATATCCGCCGGCGCGCGGCTCTGCTGCGGCGCATCCGCGGCGGCCGTGATGAAAAAAGGGGCGCGCCTGCACCTCTCGCGCGGCCGCCTGAAGCAGTAGAATGGCCGGATTATGAGATTCACCAGGCGGCATTTCCTCGGGGTCATGGCCGCGGCGCCGACCGCCAGCAGCCAGCCGGCGCGCGGGAAGATCGACATCCACGTGCACCTCGGCCGGGACCGGCAGGACATGGAGCGAGTCAACAGCTCGAACGTCGCCGAGCACGTGAAGTACCTGGTTGCCCGGATGGACAGCGCCGGCATCGAGAAATCGCTGATCGTGCCCGTGGAGCCGCTCTTTCCCACAAAGGTCTATCTCGAAGCCGCCAAGCTCGCACCGGAGCGTCTGATCCCGGCGTGCAGCGTGGTTCCGAGGCCGGCGAACACGGCGGTGGAACTGTTGAAGGAGCACCATAAGGCGGGCGCCAAGGCGCTGAAGCTGCAGCCGATGCAGTACGACCCGCGCGACCCGATGGCCGAGAGGATGATCTATGAGGCCGTGAAATTGCGCATACCCGTGCTGTTTCACTTCACCGACACACCCCTCAGCTTTCCTGGCATGCTCGAGCACGTTGCGTCGACCTTCAGCGACGGTCAGTTCGTGGTTATTCACTTCGGTGGCGTGTACGGGTTTGAGCGCGTGTTGCCGCTTGCGCGGCTGCCGAACGTATGGCTCGAAACATCGACCGCGTTCACCCAGGTGGTCAACAGCCCGGCGCGCGAAAAGCTGCATTTTCTCAAAACAGAGAAGCGGCTGAACAAACTGGTCTTCGGATCGGAGGCGCCCATGCACTATAACGAGGTGTTCAGGGCGATCGACGGACTGATCGACGGCAGCGGCGCGGCGGACGCGATTTACCGCCGCAATGCCGAGCGCATCCTGCGTCTCACCATCTCGGCGCGGTCCGCCGAAAATGACCAGGGGCGGAGCACGTGGCAAAAGGTCCCGGAGATTCTCAGAGCCATGGGAATCCAGGCGGGGAACACGGTCGCGGACATCGGTGCCGGCGACGGGTATTTTATCGGGAGCCTGTCGCGGGCAGTGGGTCCGAAAGGCAAGGTATACGCCGTCGATGTGAACGAGTCCACGTTAAAACGCCTGCGCACGCGCATTCAGGAGGACGAGCTGGCAAACGTGCAGGTGATCGAGGGCGCAGCCGGCGATCCGAAGCTGGCGCCCGCCAGCGTGGACGCGGCGCTCGTCTGCGATTCGTATCACGAATGGAAGGAGTACCCCGCCATGCTGGCCAAGACGCTGCATGCCGTGAAGCCGGGAGGGCGGCTGGTGATCGTGGACATGATCGGCCGCGGCGAGGAGCGGCGCAAGCAGCCGCGGTCGAAGCTGATCGGCGATCATGAAATCGCGCCGGCGATGGTGGAAAGCGAAATGAAAGAGGCGGGATTTGAGATTGGCGAGCGGCGGGACCCGTTTACTACTGACGGGGATAAGGACCGTTTTCTCGTAGTCGGCCGCCGGTCCCGCTAGCGGCTCCTCGGAGAAAGCTTGCTAAACGCGTGCGGCTCGGAAGTATTTTGTCGAATGCGCCACTCTTGCCGGCATCCCTCACGCGAGATGCCCGCGATGTATTGGCCCGCTGATCGCCGAGTCAGGCGTGGACGGACGGGACATTCCAAATGGGCGCCCCGGTTGCCGCTAAACGCGCTATAGTCCGGCTATGGCGTCAAGGTTGCTTCTTATCCTCCTCTTTGCGCTTGCTCACTGCGCAGTCGCGCAGGTAGAACAGGCGAACCTTACCGGAACTGTTCTGGACCAATCCGGAGCCGTCGTGCCTGGAGCTAAGGTCACTGCCACCAACACAGCCACTCGAGTGCGCAGCCAGACTCGGAGCAACGAGTCCGGCCTCTACCGCATCCCCTACTTGCCTGCCGGAGAATACGAGATCGCAGTGGAAAAAGACGGGTTTACACGCGCGGTCGCCGGCCCCATCCGGCTCAACGTAGGTCTCACGGCGACCATCGACGTCACGCTTACGACCGGTACAGTCCAGCAGGAGATCACAGTCACCTCATCGGCGGTCCTGCTGGAGCAGCAATCGTCGGCGCTCGGCAACGTCATCGGCAGCCGGCAGATGACCGAACTTCCACTGCTGGGGCGTAATCCTTACAGCCTCGTGCTGCTGGCCCCGGGCGTGATGCCGAAAGGCGGCGGCGGCGCGGGTCCTATCATCAACGGTGGGCGCTCCAACACGAGCGAGATCCTGCTGGACGGCGCGGAAACGCGCAACAGCACAACCAATGACATCGCTTACACACCGCCGCTCGAGACCGTCCAGGAATTCAAGGTCCTGACCAACAGCTTCTCGAGCGAGTTCGGGCGCTCGGGGGGCGGCGTGCTTACGGTCGCCACGCGCTCAGGCACCAACGAGCTGCACGGCTCGTTTTACGAGTTCCTGCGCAATGACAAGCTCAACGCCAACTCGTGGTCGAACAACCGCGTGGGACTGCCCCGCAGCGCGTTCCGCCGGAATGAATTCGGAATCGCTGCGGGCGGGCCCGTGTTTCTGCCGCGCCTGTACGACGGCCGGAACCGCTCATTCTTCTTCGTGAACTGGGAGAAGGTGCCGCAGCGCTCGCCCGACAACATTCTGGCGACCGTACCGGCGGTGCGTGAGCGCGCCGGGGATTTCTCCAATACCGTGAACAACCGGGGCCAGTTGATCGTGATCTACGATCCCACCACGACGGCTCCCGATCCCGCGCGGCCGGGCCAGTTCAGGCGCGATCCTTTCCCCAACAACCTGATCCCGGCGAACCGAGTCAACCCGATTTCGCGCCGGGTCCTGGAATTGTATCCGTTGCCGAATCGCGACTCGCTGGTACAGAATTTCGTCCTGAACAACACGCGCAAGAACGATACCGACAAGCTGTTCCTGCGCTTCGACCAGGCGGCCGGCGACCGGCACCGCCTCTTTCTCACCACGGGCAAACAGGAAAACACGCAATTCACCGAGGGCGTGAACGTGGCGTTTCCGGGCGAGGGGGTGAACGGGCAGCAGGGCCTGATTGGAAGCGATTCGCTGTCCGCGGTCCTGGCGGACACGATCACGTTCCGTCCGAACCTGATCGGGCAATTGCGGGCCAGCACAACCCGGCGCGTGATCCACACGCAGCCGCGCAGTGTCGGCTACGATTTCACGCAGCTCGGGTTGTCGAGCTCGCTGAAGGACCGGGCCAAGACACTGCTGTTCCCGAGGTTCGCGCCCGCCGACGTGGCCCCGCTCGGCCCGGATCGGGCCTCGTTTTTCAACGACACGGAGCAGAACATCGATTTCCAGGGACACATGACCTGGATCCAGGGAGCCCATTCAGTAAAGGTGGGCGGCAACTACACGTTTCAGACGTTCAACATTTTCCGTCCGGAACGGCCCTCCGGTGTGTACGACTTCAGCCGCGCATTCACGCAAGGTCCGAACCCGGCCAGTTCGAGCGCGCTCGCCGGACACGGGGTGGCCACATTTTTGCTGGGTGCTCCCACCGGCGGGTCGTTCTCTGACGATCCCTCGCTCGCGGCGTCACAGCGATATTACTCGTGGTACATCCAGGACGACTGGAAGGCGCTGCGCAACCTCACCCTCAATCTGGGTCTTCGCTGGGAGTATCAGACTCCATGGAACGACCGCTTTGACCAGCTTGGCTATTTCGACCCGGACGCCATCGACCCGCTGACGAAACAAAAGGGCGTGCTGCGATTCACCGGCCGTGACGGCAATCCCCGCTTCCAGACCGACCCCGACCGGAACAACTTTTCTCCGCGGGTAGGTCTTGCGTGGCAGTTTGAGCGGAACACGGTATTCCGTGCGGGCTACGGCCTGTTCTACTATCCGGGCAGCGGCGGAGTCGGGGCCGGAGCGAGCGACCTGGGCAGCGGATTTCTCGCCCAGACGCCGGTGTTCCTGGGACCGCCGCCGGCCGCGCCGAATACGCCGCCCTCGGGAGCTTCGCTCGCCAACCCGTTCGCCGCCGGTTTCTTTACGGCGCCGTTCACTGGCGTCGGCGGCGGTATCGGAACCGCTTTTCGCGAGTGGGTGACACCGTTCAATCACCACTGGAACGCCAACTTCCAGCGCACCATCACCAAAGACTTGCTGGTGGAGGTCGCCTACGTGGGCAGCCGGGGGCAGAGGATCTGGGTGAACCGCGCGCGCAATGCAGTGGATACGCGCCATCTCGATTTGCGGGAAGGTCTCGACGAGCTGGTGCCGAATCCGTATTTCAGGGTCATCACCTCGGGAGCGCTGAGTGTCGCGAAGGTGCGCCGATCGCAGCTCCTCCAGCCGTTCAACCACTACACCGGCATTACGCGTTTTCGCGACCCCGTCGGCGACTCCGTCTATCACGCGGTCACCGTGCGCGTGGACAAGCAGCTCGGGAATGGGCTGACGATGCAGGCAGCTTTTACGGCGGGAAAGCAGCTCGACAACGTTCAGGAGCGCTTCGGTGGCCGATCGAGTTTTATCGATCCCAACAATCTCTCGCGCTCGCGATCGATCGGTGAGTTTGACCGCCCGCGATACCTCGTCGTGAATTACATTTACGAACTGCCCTTCGGTCCGGGCAAGAGTTGGCTGAGCCACGGCCTCGCCGGCCACGTGCTCGGGCGCTGGCAAATCAGCGGCATCACGACTCTGGGTGCGGGCCTGCCCATGGTGATCACCGGGCCAAATAACACCCGCCTGCCGGGCGTGAGCGCCACCGCTCTCCGGCTGAAAGATCCCGTGCTGTCCGATGGTGAACGCACGCTCGAGCGCTGGTTCGATACAACCGCATTCGCGCCCGCGCCCACCTATTCGCTGGGAAACGACTCGCGCACCCAGCCGCGGCTGCGCATCCCCGGGATGAAGACCTTCGATATCATGATCGGCCGCACGCAACCGATCAAGGAGCGCGCAAATCTGCAGTTCCGGGCCGAGTTTTTCAACGCTTTTAACACGCCCCAGTTCGGAGCGCCGAACGGAAGCGTGACCGCCACGAACTTCGGCGCCATCACGTCGGCGTCGGATGCCCGGGTGATTCAGTTGGGTCTGCGCCTCGCGTTTTGACGGCGCAGGGGCGCGGCGCGGAAATAGAGGTACCGGCGGCCCTGTGCGCCTGGGGCACGACCTTATTCGCCGTCGGTCCGTCTCGGCCGGCGTTCCGCCGCCGCGCTGGTTGCGGCCGTCGACGTTCGCGGCCCGCTATTCGGGTCATTGCAACCTGCCGAATCTCCTGCATAGTCCGGCGGCCGACGTCGCGACCGGGCGCGTCAGAAACGCCGGCTATGCTGCCGCAGCCGGTGCGCCAATCATTTGAGCCACTTTTCGAACCAGCTCGCCATTTCGCGCTTCATCCCGGGTGTGTAGGTGTGGTCGGTATCGGGATAAACGATGCTGCGGAACCGGTCCCGCGCGTTGTAGAGCCCGTAGATGCGATCGAGTTTCGTGGCGAGCACGCGGATGCCGGCGGGCGGTGAAGTCGGGTCGCTGTCGCCGGTGAGGGCCAGCAGCGGCCTCGGCGCGATCAGGCCCAGCACGGCTTCCGTATCGAAATGCTCGAGCATGCCGGGCACGAAGAAGTACGTCGCGTGCGCGCGCAACTGGCCGGCGGCGATCAGCTCGCGATAGCGGGTGAAACAGGCGACGGCGACGACGGTTTTCACGCGATCATCGAGCGCGGCCAGCCACCAGGCTCCGGTGCTTCCCATGCTCATGCCGGAAGCGCCAATGCGCCCTTTATCCACGTCGGGACGCGAGGCAAGGTAATCGATGGCAACCTGGTTGTCGCGCACCATCATGCCCCACAGCGTGCGCCCGAACCACAGGTTGAGCTTGAACAGGCTGTCGCGCTGATCCTCGATGTTGCTCTCGGCTTTGCCCGCCGGGCCGTGGCCGAGCCGCTCGCCGTTGAAGTAGCAGTCGATGGCCATCAGCACGAAGCCGCGTTCGAGCAGCGGCGCCGCGACGTTCTGCACTTCGCGGGAAAACAGAGGCCCCTCCTTGTTCCCGCTGTGCCAGTGCAACAGGAGGATCGCGGGCGCGGGTTTGCGCACATTGCCCGGCACGACGACATAGGCGGGGATGACGCCGTCGAGCCCGTTGTCGATTTCGATCTTCTCGACCGTGTGACCGTCACGCTGCTCGCGCGAGAGCATGCGCGCAGCGGCCCGCTCCGGCCGCGGCGGAACAGTCCCGAGAAGGCCATGCAGCACGGCGCGGATCTCGGTGCGCTTGGTTTGCCAGGCCTCGAGCGAGGGCGGGATGTCGATCTCCGGATAAGGCAGGTTGCGATAGTACTCGGGTACGCCATCCCATTCCGGTCCGAACTGCACGCGGCCGGTCCACTTGAGCTTCTGCGCGGGCAGCAGCCCCGACAGCAGAGCCAGGACGGCGAGACAAGGGATCGTCCTCATCAGTTCCGATCCATCAAATCGAGCAGCCCATTTACGATTGCGCCTTCCGCACAGCCGCGTTTCACTCGAGTCGATACGATCTCGTAGCTGACGGTCTCGTAATCGGCATCGGCGGGGATATAGCCGGAGGATCCGTTCGCGTGCGTGATCATCATTGTGTTCGCGAATGGCGATTCCTTCCTGAGACGCTCCTGTATTCCTACCAGGACCTCGCCGGAAACGGCCGTGATCGCCACGTTGTTCAGCATCACAAGAGACAGGCGGATATCCACCGGACCGGCGTCAATGAACTCGTACCTGTTATCTTCGCGGCGGCGCCGGCCTCCCGGCGGCGACTGCTTGCCGGGACAAGTGACAACCGCCTGTTGCGCCCGGATGCGCATGCGCGGCGAGGTCTTGATGTTTTCCATCACGCGGAGCGCCTCCTCGCCCACGATCTGCCCCAGCACCTTAACCTGGTCCCAGGTGGCGTCGCGATAGATGGGGTTCTGGTCTCCGCCGGCGCCGCTGGTCCAGGCCGCCACTATCTTGTCCTGATAATGTTGTTCGACGAACCGGGACGTCGAGCCGGGAAGGTCGGCCGTGATCTGAAGGTTCTTGCCGCTCATCATCGTGCCATGGACGGCGTAGTTGATCAGCACAGCGATGGGCTCGCCCGAGAGCGTGTCGAACTTGACCACCGGAACTCTCTTGTCTGACGGCCCGTCCGGGTTGTAGCCGAGCCACCAGCCTCCGTTGGCGAGGCGGGCCCGCCGGTTCATATTGACGTTGGCGCGTCCGACGCCGACGCCCATGCGCGCCGGCTGGAGCGCCGCCTTGCCCTTCTTCACGGCCTCGACCAGGTTGTCTTCGACCGCGGCCGTGTAGGCGGTAAGCTTCTCGGGCGGGTCGTCGGTGAGATAGCCGAGCGACGGACCGCCATGTGTGTGGGTGGCCGCAAGCAGGAGAGAATCGCTGGGAATGCCCGCCTCCGCGGAGATTCTCCGCGACACATTCTCCCAGAGGCGGTTCCCGATGGAGGAAAGGTCGGCGACGACAATCGCGGCTTGATTCGCGCCGTCATCGACCACGATCGCCCGCGCGTACAGGTGGTCGTGAACGCCTTGAAAGCCCTGCGTGCGCGAGGCGTAGCCGCTCATCGGCAGCGCGGCGTCCGCGGGCGGGGTGATGTCGACGCGGGCCGCGCCTGCTTTTAATGTTCCTTTGATCTCAGCCGCGGCAGCGGCGGCAAGCGGCAAGCGCCATCGGGATGATTCCGGCCAGTATTCGCATGGAATGCCTCCTGCCAGTATCACTGAAGACGGCCTGACTGCGGACAAGCCTCCTTCGAGGTACAACTCTAGCCGAGTTTCGTCACCACCACTCCCTGACGGTCGTGGCTCAGAACGCTTCCGCTGATTTGACGGCACTTACTGAGCCGCGCGCGTCAGCAAGCGGTTCGAAATCCTGTCGGTGACGAACTTCGGCT
Source organism: Acidobacteriota bacterium (assembly GCA_016178155.1). Classification (GTDB taxonomy): domain Bacteria; phylum Acidobacteriota; class Terriglobia; order Bryobacterales; family Bryobacteraceae; genus JACOTZ01. The sequence continues at coordinate 2,638 of JACOTZ010000071.1, read as the reverse complement.
AGTGGTTGCGGGCGGCCCGCGTGAAGCACTCTACCAGAGCAGTTTCATCGCCAGCATGATCTGACGGGCCGGATTGGCGCGATTGGCCACTGCGCTAATGCGTCCGAAGGATCCGGTTCCAAACGAGGTCCCGGGGAGAGCGAACGCCGGATGATTCCAGAGGTTGAAAACTTCAGCCCGGAACTGCACCCGCATCATTTCCTTGATGCGTGTATCCTTGATGACCGAGAAGTCGAAATTGTTCAGCCCGGGACCGCGCACGTCCGGCAGCGTGCGGCCCAGGTTTCCGAACTGGAACGGCGCCGGCTCCACGAATTGTGTGGTGTCGAAATAGCGATCGATCCGCTGCGTCACGGGCCCGGACAGCTCTGCAGTTTTTCCGGTGCTGTTCGGCCGCTGGCCGCCGCCCAGGGAATTGGTCGTGTTCGGGGTTTTGGTGATTGCCAGGGGCTGCCCGCCCTGAAACGTGGTGATCCAGTCCATTTGCCAGCCCTCCAGGATCTTGTTCAGGATCGGGTTGCTGGCCGGTCGCCATGCCCGTCCCGGCCCGACGGGGATCTCCCAGACACCGCTGATCACCAGCCGCTGTGGGCGGTTGATATCGGACAGGGAACGCTCGGCCTGGAGGTTGCGGTGGTTCTGGATACCGCCGATGTCATCGAGCAGCTTGGCATTCGTGTAGGCTGCCAGGAATGTGAAGCCCTGCGCGAACCGCCGTTCCACTTTCAATTGAAACGCATGGTAAGTGGCGCTGCCCCTCGTCGGGTCGCGGACCGCCACATTGGCGAAGTGCGGATACGGCCGGAGGAGTTGGCCTCGCGTGGTGGTGGGGCCGGCCAGACTACCGGTCGTGATCAGGCCAAAGAACGGGTTCGGAACCCGCGCCAGCAGCGCATCCTGCAGGAGCAGGTTCTCCTCGGTGAGCTGGTTCAGATTGATGTCGCTCATCTCCAGGTTGATGCCGCGATTGCCGGAATAAGCAGTTTCGATCAAGAGGTTGCGCATGGGCTCGAATTGGATTCCAAAGCTGTACTGCTGGGTATAGGTGACGCTGCGCGAGACGTCCACGAACGAGACGTTTTGGCCCGCAAGAGTCAGGAGGCCCTCCGAGGATCCGATCGGGTTCAACAGACCGTTGGGGTAGGGATTATTGAGCCGGTGTTGTGGGGTCACGCCGTCGACACTCGTGACCATGGGCGTCGGGACACTGAAGCCGGGCGACGCCGCGGTCCCTCTCCCGAGATTGGTGGTGCCGGCGAAGAAGATGCCATACCCCGCGCGGACAACCATTCTGGGGTTGACCTGCCAGGCGACGCCGAAACGCGGCGCAAACGAACGGCGCTGCGGGTCCGTCTGCCCGCGCGGCTGCCCATCCACGCCGGCGAAGAGCAGCCCGCCCCGCAGATCGAGGCCTGGCACCTGCTGCTGCAACGGGCTGGTGGTGTCGTACGCGAAACCGCGTGTCATCTGGTTATAACGTTCGGTGCGCGGTGTCTCGTAGTCGTGGCGAAGCCCGAAATTCATGGTCAGCCGCTGCGAGATCCGGAAGTCATCCTGCACATAGCCAGCGTAGTAGATGTTCTGAAAGGCCGGCGCAACGTTCTTCTCGACGCCGCCGCTGGAAGGCGTGCCGAGCAGAAAGGAAGCGACGGGATGGCCCGAGTTGGTACTGCGCACCGCATCCGGGCCGCGCGTGAATGCCTGGTTGAACTGGAAATCGCCGGATGCATAGCCGGCATTTAGTCCGACATCGCGGTATACCCGGATGTCGCCGCCCCACTTCAACGCATGGCGCGCGCCGATGCGCGTCATGTTCGCCTGCAGCGTGTGCGCGTCATTGAGTGCTTCCTGGTTGCCGGAGCGCCCGATGGTGGCGATGCCGCTGATCCTGATGCGGGGAAAGCTCTGGCTCACCACCTGGCGCGCGAACGACTCGGGGAAGCCGAGGCTGGTGAGCTGAAAGTCCGCCGGACGAATCTCCGTGATGTTGCCGAAGCGGACGAGGCCGTAGCGGACATTAACCAGCAGATTGGGCGCGAGCGTATTCACGTAATCGACGGCCGCGCCGCGGCTGATACGGTTCAGAAAGCGCGATTCCGTTGCCAGCGTGCGGAAGATGTTGTCGTCCCCCAACCGGGGGCGGCGGCTCGCGGAAAGCCTGACGAACAGGCGCTGTGCATCGCTGATATTGTGATCGCCTCGGATGATGAAAGCGTCGTAATTGTCGGGAGAACTGTCGCTCCAGAAGAAGTTCTCCTCCGCCGACAGCGGAACCCCGGGCTGGTTCGGCAAGCCGTACATCGGCAGGATTTTGAGCGCGACCGGATCCATGCGGGATTGTGGAATCCGGTTGCCGGGAAACGCGTCGCGCAAGAAACTACCCGGCTGGCCGGGATCCGGGCGCGTAGAGAACGGGTCGAAGATGGGCAGAAACCGCCCGCGGCCGTCATAGGTTTCAGAGAAGTCGCCCTCGCGCTGCTTCAGCGTGGGAACGGTGGTGAGGGCCGTGGTCGGATCCGATTGCCGGACGCTCTCCCAGCTTCCGAAGATGAACGTCCGGTTCCTGCCGTTGTAGAGACGCGGGATGTACAGCGGCCCCCCGGCGGTCGCGCCGAACATGTGATACCGCTGCCGCGCT